>NZ_CP072390.1:620135-930203 GCF_018127785.1 Prevotella scopos JCM 17725 | reverse complement strand
CCATCACGGACAAAAGATACGCTCGTTGTCATGGATGCAGGTGTTGCCACGGAAGAGAACTTGGAGCTGATCAAAAGAAAAGGTTACAATTATCTCTGCGTATCCCGTACAAAGATGAAGGACTATACGCTCAGTGATGATAACAAGAGTGTTACGGTAATGGATGCCCGTCGGCAGAAAATAACGCTGAAAGAGGTTAAGACAGAAGATGATAAGGATTATTATCTCGAAATAACATCTCCTTCGAAAGCTATGACAGAGTCGTCTATGAACAGGGTCTGGAGAGAGCGTTTTGAGATGGAACTGAAGAGAATAAACGATGGAATCTCCAAGAAAGGTGGAACAAAAACCTATGAAAAGGTTGTTGAACGTACAGGACGTGCCATACAGAAGTACCCATCTATAGCGAAGTTCTATCAGATAAGCTACATAAAAGAAGAGAAGAAACCCAAGCAGATGCTGCGCGTAGACTGGGAGATAAAAGACCTCTCTGAAATGGAGTCCGGTCACGGAGTCTACTTCCTCCGCAGCAATATCAGGACACTTTCTGAGCGTGTGACATGGGAATACTACAATCTCATTCGTGAGATAGAATGCACGAACAGGCAACTAAAGAATGACCTCAACCTCCGTCCTATCTATCATCAGAAAGATGAGCGAAGCGACGCACACCTCTTCTTCGGTTTATTAGCCTATTGGGTGGTAAACACCATCCGCTGTCAATTAAAACGAGAAGGAGAATCCTGTTACTGGACCGAGATTGTACGACGTATGAGCACCCAGAAGCTCGTCACAACAAAAGGGAAGAATCCATTAGGTGAGAACATCGAGATGCGCCAATGTAGTAGTCCTTCGAAGCAAGCAAAACAGATATACGATAAGTTGAACTTAAAACACTCACCATTCAAAAAGAATAAAATTTGTAGGACACAGAGTCCATAAGAAAAACGATGAAAGCACGATGACAGTTAGATTAGGCGAAAGTGGGTGTTAAACTTGGGCTAAACGTGTAATTGACAGGTTTCATATCCAAAAGCTTGCCTGTGATGCCGTACAGCAAATGAGGATAGACTATCGTTGGGAAGCCATACAGGAGGCAAATGACGAAATGGAAGAAGCCAAACTTATGGGAAAGAAATATCAGCCTTGTACCTTTGAGAATGGAGATACGAAGAAAGAATTGCTGGTCAGAAGTAGATACCTTCTCTTCAAGTCTTCTGAGAAATGGACAGACTCACAGAAGCGGAGAGCTAAGATACTCTTCGAACAGTATCCAAAGCTTAAGACTGCCTATGGGTTGTGTCATTCTCTGAGAATGATCTTTGCCAAGAATACCATCAAGGATGCTGCAAGGCTATCAATGGCTAAATGGTACAATAAAGTGGAAGAGGCAGGATTCCATTCTTTCAATGTTATTGCTGCCACATTCTATGAGCACTATGATGATATACTTAATTTCTACAACAATAGAACATCTAATGCGGCAGCAGAGTCATTCAACTCAAAAATAAAGTTATTCAGAAGTAATCTTAGAGGAGTGCAAGATAAAAGTTTCTTTTTATTCAGAATCAAAAACCTATATGCATAATCCCCACCTTTTTCCTACTGAGCCCCCCCTTTTTCCTACTGAGCCATTTTTACTCACAAGAGAAGACTAAATATGACACAAAAAGAGCGGCCTCTTGCGAGAACCGCCCTGATGAAAGGAGGAGTGGTACCACCAGGAATCGAACCGGGGACACAAGGATTTTCAGTCCTTTGCTCTACCAACTGAGCTATGGCACCATCATATTTTGCAATGTTTAGAAAGATTTGTGCTTGCTTTCTCAATTGCGATGCAAAGGTACTACTTTTATTTGATTCCTCCAAACTTTTCTGAAAAAATATACCGCTATTTACATCCTTTAACAATTTATTTTTCCTTGGTGATAGGCCAACCTTGTGCCTTTAATGCGAACTCGTTACCATCTCGAGCTATAAGATATGTTCCTAAGTTTTCTTTTGTTATATAACCTATCTGTCTGATATTCTCTATCTTATCAATCTTCTCATGGTCACCGATAGGAACTGTAAAAAGAAGTTCATAGTCTTCTCCTCCATTTAAAGCGGCTGTTGTAAGATTCATATTGAACTCCTCACATGTTGCTGCAGTTTGATAATCAATAGGAATATTTTTTTCATAAATTCTACAACCGCAGTGACTTTTTTCGCAAATATGCTTTAAAGCGGTCGCTAAACCATCAGAGATATCTATCAATGAAGTAGGGTGTATTCCAGCTTGGCGAAGTTGGGTGAGAACATAGCCACGTGCTTCAGGTTTTAGCTGACGATCAATAAGATATTCTTTCCCAACAAAATCAGGCTGAAAATCTTCAATAACTGCACGTTCTCTACGCAAAGCCTCAAGACGTTTTTCATCTTTATTAGCCTGTGCTTCTTTTACCTTATTATTATACTCTTGAACTTGTTGAAAGTAAACTGTTTTTTCACGTTCAAGTAACTGTAAGCCCATATAAGCTGCACCTAGATCACCTGTTACACAGATGAGATCAGTTTCATTTGCTCCGCTGCGATAGATGATATCGTCCTTTGCTGCTTCACCAATACAAGTGATATTAATAGCAAGACCTGTATATGAAGAAGTTGTATCACCTCCTATTATATCTATGTCCCATTTGGTACATGCTTCTTTAAGTCCTGCATAGAATAGATCAAGATCTTCTACCTTAAAACGTTTACCTAGGCCCAATGAAACAATTAGTTGTCGTGGCTGACCGTTCATGGCAAAGATATTACTCATCGTTACCATTGCAACTTTGTATCCCAAATGCTCCATATCTATGTAGGTTAAATCGAAGTGCACACCCTCCATAAACATCTGTGAAGAAACGAGCGTCTCTCTATCTGAATAACGCAAGACAGCTGCATCATCACCAACTCCTTTAATGGTCGATACATTTGTAACTTGTATATCTTTTGTAAGTCGGTTGATTAAGCCGAATTCTCCAAGGTCTTTTATTTCCATTTACTTTATTATAGCTTAGTGATATAATGTCTAAGACGTCCTTTATCTATGATTTATAGGATAAAGAACGCCTTAGTATACTTGTTGTATGTATATAACTTATGAGCGTTTAATCATCTCACGCATAATCTCTGTCATACGTGGCTGTGCAGCATTAGCTGCCTCCTGAACCTCTTCATGGCTAACCTTTACGGGAACATCAAAGCCACCAAGATCAGTAATTACACTGATACCAAATACCTTAATACCACTATGGCGAGCGACAATAACCTCTGGTACGGTACTCATACCAACAGCATCACCTCCCATCTTGTGGTACATACGATATTCTGCAGGTGTTTCAAAGGTAGGACCTTGTACACCCATGTAAACTCCGTGTTGAACCTCAATATTTTTTTCTTTAGCAATAGAGTCTGCCAATTCTACTAACTTATGATCGTATGCCTCGTGCATATCAGGGAAACGTGGACCTGTTGGGAAGTTACGACCACGTAGCGGATGTTCTGGGAACATATTGATATGATCAGTAATAATCATAAGGTCACCAATCTTGAATGATGGATTCATACCTCCAGAAGCATTTGAAACAAACAATGTTTCGATACCTAACTCGTGCATTACACGAATTGGGAATGTAACATCCTTCATGTCATATCCCTCATAGAAGTGGAATCGCCCTTTCATAGCCATGATATCCTTACCTCCAAGTCTTCCAAAGATAAGACTTCCTGCATGTCCTTCTACTGTAGAAACAGGGAAATTAGGTATATCTTGATAAGAAAACGCGTAACTATCAGTTATCTCTGAAGCTAATTGTCCGAGACCTGTGCCCAGAATGATGGCTGTCTTTGGACTTGTGGTCATCCTCTCTTTTAGCCAAGATGCTGTTTCTTGAATTTTTTCGTACATAGGATATTATTTTTTGATTGAATGACTCTTCCTTGTCAAGCATAAAACTCACTTTAATAGGAAGCGCATAAATATTTTCTTTTACTTCGTCTGATAATTTGTCTATATCGATAAGTCGAGCCTTATCTTTCTCTGTTGTGACAATCAATTTTGGCTCAGGCATTTTAGCAAAGGTTTCATTAATACGATGAATATCTTTTGTAGTGAATGCATGATGGTCGGGGAAGGAGAGCGTTGTTAGCGCGTTGTTACCTGTGAAGGAATTCAAATCCAACTCCAACTGCTTTGGTGACATGATGCCTGCAAGCAATAAGATGTTTTTTCCTCTTATCTCTGTGAGTGGTATATTTCTTCCTTTATTGAAGATAGGTTCCAAGTCACAATAGTCTAATGTGGTAAAATAAAGCTGCTGGAAAGGGTAGAGTTCCATTGCCTTACTCAGCACACGATAGTCTATTGGGTTAAGACTCTTTGGGCACTTCGTGATGATAACAATATCTGCACGATTCTTTCCAGAGAGTGGCTCACGTAGTCTTCCTGCAGGAAGAAGTTTGTCATAGATGATAAGTCGGTGATAATCAACTAACAGAATGTTGATACCTGGATGCACATATCGGTGCTGAAAAGCATCATCTAAGAGAATAACATCTGTATCTTTTGTTTCTTCATCAGATGTTAGCCGATCTATTCCTTCACAGCGTTTCTTATCAACAGCAACACGAATGTCAGGGAATTTTGTTTTCATTTGATAAGGTTCGTCACCAATCTCACGCATAGGAGTGTTTTCATTCGCCAACACATATCCACGACTTTTACGTTTATAGCCGCGTGAGAGGACAGCCACCTTCATCTTATCCTTCAGCAATCGGATAAGATATTCTACGTGGGGAGTTTTTCCTGAACCACCCACAGTAATGTTACCAACAGATATGACTGGAATATCAAACTGTCTGGATTTGAGAATATTCAGTTCAAATAACTCATTGCGCAATCTTACTCCCAGCCCATAGAGCCAGCTGAAAGGCAACAGCCATTTATTTATTTTAATGTGGTCTCCTTCCATATATGATTAATGGATGTTAGGATAAAATGGCAGACGTGCCTGGATTGCACTCTGTTGGTCGATAGTCTTCAAGAGTGTAAAAGGCTCATAATAGTCACCTAAGCTTGCACGCAACTGCTGGCTTAAATAATTATTTGGCTTTGTCTGCTCTAACATTTGTTCCAAGATGTTTGGCTCCTTTGGATAAGCAGATGTTCTGTGATTTGGCAGCTTAGCAAGCTGTGCAGCCTTTGCTACAGCGACATCTAATCCACCAAGCTCATCAACAAGTCCTATCTTTTGAGCATCTTGCCCTGTAAACACATGGCCCTGTGCAACCTTCTCAACCTGTTCTTCTGTCATCTTACGTCCTTCTGCTACACGGTGACGGAAGAGTTTATAGCCACGGTTTACATATTGGCTAAGATATGACATTTCTTCTTCTGTGAATGGGCGAGCACGTGTGCCGAAGTCTGCGTATTTGTTGGTTTTTACCTCATCAAACTTTAAACCCAATTTCTCTCTTAGTAGACCGCTAACATCAGGGAACATTCCAAAGATACCAATAGAGCCTGTAATTGTTGTAGGCTCAGCAACAATCCAGTTGGCTGGAGCTGACATATAATAGCCGCCTGAAGCAGCCATTCCACCCATACTAACCACGACAGGCTTCAGTTTCTTCAGTTCCATAATCTGATGCCAGATTTGCTCTGATGCATAAGCAGAGCCACCGCCAGAGTTGACACGTACGACAACAGCCTTAACATCTTTGTCTTTTGCCAGCTTCTCCAAATCCTTACAAACAACTTGTGCATCAATCTGATGACCTTGTGAGAAGAGACCTCCTACAACACCATCAACAATATCACCATAAGCGTAGTAGACAGCAACCTGATTTTCTTTATCGCCTTGATTCTTATCTTCAGTATTCAGCATATCAGCAATTGTAACCTGATTGATATCTTTATCATCCTCAAGTCCTAACTGTTTCTTAACGATTCCTTTTATCTGGTCTGTATAAACTAAGCCATCAACGAGCTTTAATTTTACATATTCTTGTGGGTCAGCAAAGGTTATCATACTGTCAGCGTATGCGTTCAATTGTTCTACTGATAATCCTCTGCTTGCGCCAACTTCCTTTGTAATATTCCCCCAGATACTATTTAAGTAGGCTGATGTCTGCTCACGGTTTGCGTCACTCATCTTCTCACCAGTGAACATTTCTGTAGCACTTTTATAAGCACCAACCTTTACAACCTGCATTTTTACACCAAACTTCGCCAAGAGGTCCTTAATGAAAACAGGTTCAGAAGCCAATCCGTGCCAGTCAATTTGTCCTTGTGGATTTAGATAGACCTTGTCAGCAACAGAAGAAATATAGTATGTACCCTGTGTGTAAGTATCTGCGTAAGTAATAATCCATTTCTTACTTTTTTTGAAATCAAGGAGTGCTTTACGTAAAGCCTGCATTGAAGCGTATGAGTCAGAGGCAAAGCCACCTGCTTCGATGTATATACCCTTTATTTTATCGTTGTCTTTAGCTTTTCTGATACCTTCAAGCATATTATCAAGACCCAAACTATTAATCTGAGTGCCTTGCAACTGACTAAGGAAATTATTTTCACTTCGTTCTGCCATTTGTCCAGAAAGATTCAATACAAGTACTGAGTTGTCTTCAGGTTCTTTGGTTGTATCTTGCGATGCAATCATACCAACAATAGTAAAAAGCGCAAAGAGTCCCGTAACGATGCTAAACAACATCATTCCAAAGAAAGAAGCAAAAACGAATTTGAAAAATTGTTTCATATAAAGGTATATAATTATAGTTTATCTTGCAAAGATATATATAATAGATGTAAAATCCAAATTATTCACGAATTCTTAATAACTTTGCAAGCAATATGAAGCATATTATTTTAGCAATTGATAGTTTTAAAGGTTGTTTATCTTCTGTTGAAGCTGAAGATGCTGCTGAACATGGTCTTCGCGAACGTTGGCAGGATGTTAAGGTTGTAAAGGTTCCTGTCACGGATGGGGGAGATGGAATGTTGAATGTCTTTTTACATTTATTCGACTGTGAGAAGGTTGCTGTCAATTGCCATGATGCGCTAATGCGACCTATTCAAGTAAACTATGCAGTACGTGAAGATAATACAGTAATTATAGAATCAGCTTTGTCATGTGGTATCAACTTGCTCAAGTCGCATGAATTGAACCCTTTACGTGCAACCACTTATGGATTAGGTTAAGTCTTTGCTGATGCACTTCAAAGAGGGTATAGAAAGTTTATTATAGGGCTCGGAGGGTCAGCTACAAGCGATTGCGGACTCGGTATGTTGGCAGCTTTGAAAGACATTTTTGGTAAGAACTGGCGTGATATATTTTTACAAGATTTAGATATAACCTTAGCTTCAGATGTAAATAACCCTCTGTATGGCGAACATGGTGCAGCTGAAGTGTTTGGTCCACAGAAGGGAGCGACACCAGAAATGATAGTTTGTTTGGATCGTCGAGCACGTACTTTTGCACGTATGGCTGCTGCTCAGTTAGGTTTTGATTGTTCTTTGAATAACGGTGCTGGAGCTGCAGGTGGATTGGGTTATGCTTTTATGCAGTTTATGAATGCCAAGATGAGGTCTGGTGCAGATGTTCTTTTAGAAACTGTCAATTTTAATTCACTTATAGAAGATGCAGATTTGATTATAACAGGGGAGGGTAGTGCAGATAGTCAGACATTAATGGGAAAGATACCAGTAAAAGTTTTAGAATATGGTCTTCGCAAGAATGTTCCTGTTATGCTTATAGCTGGGAAGGTAAAGGACGTGGCAGCTTTACTTAAAGCAGGCTTCTCACAAGTTCAATGTATTACACCAACGGATATGATGCTTACAGAAGCAATGAAACCTACCGTTGCAAAAGAGAATATTCGAAAAGCTATTATGCAGTTAAATTAAGGTTTCCGATATGCGGAGTAATAAAGCAGACTAAAGTTAGTGATATAAGCATTGTTGTTTTAATTTTATTTTGCTGTCACTTTTAACACTTCACATAAAGATGCTGCAAATCAATAATTTATAGACACTTCTTGGATGATATCAGTGACAGGAAAGTATATTTTGAATAAATTGTTTTGTTCTGCAAACTTTATTCATCGTATCGAACAACTCTTCGGCAATCTGCTCAATGCGGAGGGCTGGCTTGATAACGAAGATTCATGTAAGCATTTGATTATCAGTAAGTGTACCTTGCAATCATACAGAGATGTGGGTAAATTCCTTATTCAATGATTGGACACAAGTGTTACCATTTTAAAATATCTTTGGACGCATATCATAATATTTCTTAAACCTATATTCAATCGAATCAGCTATTTGTTGATCACCAATGGATATATCCCAAATTACTTTCAGATAGGGCGTCGAAGAATTTGGTCTTACAGAGTGTAGAACTAAAGAGATTGCTTTATAACGTCCATTGGTACCTTGAGGTGGAGGTATATCGAAAGGAATTTGTTCTATTGCTATCAATTTGCCCCTTATAACACTATATGAGTATTGATAATATAGATATGTAGGAAGAATAGCTCCTTTGCGGTCAAGTAATTTTAACGAATTAATTCTAATGACAGGAATCGTATTTCCAGTTAATAGAAAATGATATTCAAAATTATTATACATAAAAGAATCTACATCCGACAGGGTTTTATGCACAAAATAAACTTTCATAGAGTCAGATAATTTAATATCTGACTCTATGTTGCTCTGTGAAAACAAACTATTAGGAGTACATTTGATTACTTGGTAATTATTTATTTTTCCTTGTACAAAATAATCCCAGCCTGTTTGTATCATACATGATGTCATAAAAAAACAGGCAAACATGCAAATAACAACTAAATATTTCATTCTTCTTGTTTTGATTCTTTCGATTTTTCTATCGCATTTGTAATATCCTTTAGTGCTACAGAGTAAGCTGCATCAAAATTACTGTGCTTATCATTAAAAGCTTGCTTTCCATTTTCACTTGATGCCCTTTTCTATTTTCCTATATCCTTTGTGCCATTAATAGTCATCACTGAAGCAAGCTTAGTTTTGCACTCTACTTGCACGATATTCCACATAAATGGCTTCATGCTCGCCACTCGTTCTCACCATGCGCTCGCTATTGGTATCGTACCAATGCGAGAATAAATGCTTTTGTCGTCCACTATAAGCGGATGATTTCCACATTAGCAAATGTATATAACATTCTTGAGAAATCCAAAGAAATCGAATTTTATTTTTGAAGATTATTTGTTTTATTGCACATATTGCATTTTATAATTATTTGAGAAGCTTTATTTTCATAGTTACAACACTCTATTAAAATCGATTTATCCTACAGAAAGGTTTTGGTTACCAGAATGTTGTCGGTATTAACACCTCGATGAAAAACGGCTTTGAAGAGATTTCCTAAACGAAGATGTAAGAAACTCAAAGTTTATAATCCGAGCAAGGCTCTTGGACGAAGACTTTAAGCTCATCACGGAAGACTCTTTAAAAGAAACTTACTTAGAGAACTAACAGAAATCGTTGCCTTGACTCATAAGATAGGAGTTCTGTACAACGAAGTCGTGAAAGTCCTCAATAATTAATCATTCTGTCGCCAGTGCTCAACGACTGCTTGGAAAACTCGAAACCTATTACCAAACTCTCATCAGACTGCAACAGTAAGCAGTGCTACTGACAAAATCTCTTGAGAGTAAACAAGAATGAATGCTGATAAATCATAATACCCAATGTTAGTATCGTGCTGTGATTGCCCAATCCCTCTTTGGTCAGTTATCAATGTTAGGAAGATAGGGTTTGTATGTTGTAGACGGTAATAAAACGGTTCTGGCAATTCTTACATCGGTAGCGTTGTTTACCTGTACTACTTTTACCACCTTTGATAATATTGTTTGAGTGGCAATGCGGACATTGAAACTCAACTCTTAATCTGGAGCGTAAAGTGCGAAGCGTTCTTGTAAGATTATTTTTTCTTTGTTTTGGTTACAAATATGGCAAAAGGCAGAGAGTCTTTTCCCTGCCTTTGCGCCTAATCTTTTAACAATCACATTGATAATCAGATGATAATCACAATAACTCCCGATTTGAAGCATTACCGAAAATAATTATTTAAACTTTTTGGGGAGATGTCTTTGCTGATTCTCCCATGACCACGTTGTGGCACGTTTACTCTGTTCAAACCATTTGCAACCAGACTTTATCCAACTCTCTCTATATTCCTTAATTGATTTAATTGTGCAATCTTCATTACCAAACTCAACACCACAACAAGGACATATTTCATAGGTTGGAGTTTTTCCGTCATCTCCCCATGGCTCAAAACCTAATCTATACCCACAGATTCTACAATAAAATTTTTCCATAATCATTGTTGATTTTCCCAATACTTAGCACCTTATTCTGACTTGAATATAGTCTTAGAGTCTCCTTAATAATCCTTTTTTAAATAAGATATTTTTAGGAATAATTGCTCCGCCACATTTCTCCTGTGCAACTATTTCTCCTGTGCTTTGTAAAAAGATATTTCCTTTATAACTTTTTTCTTAGGTAAATCACGAATGTCATAGATTGTAACCACAATGGTATCGGGTGGAACTTGCCTTTCAAAATAATAATTAAGCGTGTACGGTGCTTCAAATGCAGGAATGTTATCTATTTCCCAAGTTTCTCCATAACCTTTGCTTTGCAAGTTATCACTACCTGATAAGATAATTATAAATTGGTAGCTATCTCTATCAACTATTAACGCTTCACTATTGTAATCTCTGTAATTATACGGATGCTCTACAAATGATCCTCTTATGTGAATACATATACTATCAAATACTATTGCAGTTCTATCCGTTTTATATATAGACACAAGCGCACCTCGACCTTGAGATTCTGCTGCAGACATACTATTTGCAATTCTTAAGGTCTTTCGTTTATAAAAACAATTACATGAAGACAAAGCATTTATAATTAATATTATCAAAGTAGTCGATAAAATGATCTTCCTCATAGTATACAAATTGAATAACACTGCCATAACTGATTTTTGTACATAAATAGAATAATTCAAGTATTAAAATAAGCCTTGTAACCGCGCACGTGGTCTATCTTTCCACCGAGGTTGTAGCCGTAGGTTACCTTCTCCTCATCGGGGTAAATCATTTCCAATAGGCGATTGTGGCTGTCATATTTCCACTGTGTTACGTAGGTTGCCACTGCCTGATTAGGCACAATCAGTGTGCGTACCGTCTTCAAGACCTCACCCATCTTACCGTAGTAATACTCGATAGCACCACTTCCGTCCTCGCGAAGCATCAATCTGCCGATACGGTTGTAAGAAGAGTTGATACCACCATAGTGGTACTTCACGTTGTTTTCTGGATGTTCGGGATAGTTGATTGCCGTCAGACGTCCGTAATCGTACTCGTAATTGATGGTCTTGCCCTCCTTTTTGAGGTTGGCTGTCTGCTTCGTCACCACGTTGCCCAAAGCGTCGTTGGTGAAGCCATTACTTGTTGTGTATATAGCTAATTTTTTCAATAATCCCATCTTTATCAAGATACAGGATTTTTCCATATTGCATATTATTTTCGTATTTCTTGATTGACTGCAAATAATGATTTACAGAATCAAAATAATAACCCTCTCCACATTTTAAAAAATGGGAGCCACGCCTACTACATTGTGTAAAGATAGCTTCCAAAGTTCCTTTCCGACCTATAACAAAGCATAATGTTCCTATAAACAAAATGCCTTTTCCCTTTCGTTTGTAGTAAGCTATAGAAACTTTGTTAAAAGATTTCTTATTTATTCCTACAATTTTCAATGAATCAATATTGTTATATATAGTTTCTTGACAAGCCCTTTTGATTAATGATACAGAAACTTTTTTGTCTAACTCAGTCGGTTCTCCCTCCTCATCATAATATACAAGTTTTTCCACTTCTCCTGAATCTGTATAATATACTGCCATTCCATGGAGCTTATTCTGAATTTTTGTAAAGGAATGCGATAATCTATGCGTTTCATCGTCAAAGTGATATACCCGTTCTATTGTATCCTGCCCTTCTATAATATTTTGTACACTTATGCTAATCAAACATGACCAACGTTTACTAAACACTATTCTTCCATTACCGATAGTAATATAATCCTCTAAATAACGTTTACCACCAGAATAGTATTTAATATTAAAAGAACTATCAATCATTGTAATATCCGCATCTTGCACGATATCACCTTTTCTGCTGTTGGGAGTAGAATTAGGCGATACCGAACAAGATGTAAATATTATAAGTAATAACAAAGAATATATTTTTTCCATTATTTCTTCCTTGTTGGAGTAAAATTCAAACGAATTGTGCTACTTCTATCACGTACAATTCGCATTTACTAATTGAATGTGCGGTCCTATATCTACAGCTTTTATCATTGCATCAGTTGTAGCAAAAGTTTTCTTTCCAAAACCAAACAACGAAGCAGAATTACATGAATATAAATCTATCCTTGCATTATTCGCAAAATCTTCACGGCTTAACTGTCCTATATTATAGTTATTCATATTTGTAGGATTTTCTATATCGGTATATTTAACCCCTGTATTTTCATATCCAAATGCAACATTGCTCGCTGTACCATGTGAGAAAATTGACAATTCTGTGATTTTGTCATTATCTCTTTTTGATTTATTTAATTCTCTTATCACATCAGACGTTGTTTTAACGAAATTTATGGCAACCCCCTTCTTTTTGCCCAATTAGAAAAAGTGGATAACTCAGAATGTGCAATAAATCCTTATGACTGAAATTATCTTGCCCTAATTTCAGCCAACACTCAAACGCCACGAATAAGAAGGATATATTCCGTAGACGAAGAGTGAAATCCATTCAAAGAATGAGTTACGACCATAAGCCTGTTATTAGTTATACCCACATTGGCAAATGTATATAACATTCTTGAGAAATCCAAAGAAATCGGAATTTATTTTTGAGGTTTTTGTTTTATTGTATCAAATTGCATCTTATGGCTATTTGATAAGTCTTTGTTTTTCCTAATTGCGACACTCAATTAGAATAGATTACTAAAAAGGCATGTTCTGATTATCAACCTCTTGTCGATATTAATATCTCATTGAAAAGTGGCTTTGAAGTGATTTTCTAACGAGAATGTAAGAAACTCAATGTTAATTATTGGTGTCCGATAAAACTTTTGGGAGTTATCTGTGTTAAATAAAATAGGCTTAAACTTATGACTTTATTAATTTATTTGGTTATTATAGGGCTTCCCTTGTCAAAAAGCACATTTTATAATGCTTACAGTTTAAAACTTAAAGCCAAGCCCATGGATAAGTAAAACGGCTGCAACACCGTTGGATAAAGAGATACAGAGCTTTCAGTTTATTTTTACCGGACAGTAATACCAAACTATAGTAGTCTGCCGTGAGAAGTAGTACCCTTGAAATTCAACTCCTTATCCAGAGCATAAAGTTCCGAAGCATTCTCGTAAGCTCATTTTTCCTTTGTTTTGGGTTACAAAAATAGCAAAAGGCAGAGAATTTATCCCTACCTTTATACCTAATTGCTTAAAACTAAGTTGATTGTCAGGTAGTTGTTCTAATAATTCCCAATCTAAACCATTACTGCATTACCCGATTTTGAACTTTATCGCAAGAAAGCACGATCCAACATTTTCACATTATTATTAATATATACTTAATGGTCTATTCTAAGTTCCCAACCCATTCGAAAATTGTAGCACTTTCGGGATTATCAACATAATCTTTCCAGTAGATAATATGAACACCATTATCATATCTATACTCGAATCCATCATAGTTCATTCCTTCATTACGTTGTTTATTACTTACTTCTATAGTATATAAAGAGTCAATATTCTCATAAAATAAAATAGAGTCTATAGAAATCCCATTTAATGTTTGTTGCCATTTAGAGATACTATGGTAAACAAGCTTTTTTTGTCTATTATAAATAATTTGTTCAAAGTTCCCATCTGGATACAATCTTATTGTATCATATTTATTTGTGCGATTAACATATATACCACAAGCAAAATGTCTTGAACAACTATTGCTCATGATAAGAATTCCCATAAACAATATGATTACTACAGATATTCTCATTCTCATTCTCATTTATGGTATAGTCATTGTACTCATTTGTATTTGGAGATATTCCCAATATAAATCATTATTTTTTTTATGCTGCTTTTTGATTCCGTCCACATATACGTTTGACTTGCACGATAATTCACATAGATGGCTTCATGCTCGCCACTCGTTTTCACCATACGCTCGCTATCGGCATCGTACTAATGTGAGAATAAATGCTTCTGTCGTCCACTATAAGCGGATGATTTCCACGTTGGCAAATGTATATAACATTCTTGAGAAATCCAAAGAAACCGGAATTAATTTTTGAAGATTATTTGTTTTATTGTACATCTTGCATTTTATAATTATTTGAGAAGCTTTATTTTCATAGTTACAACACTCCATTAAAATCGATTTATCCTACAGAAAGGTTTTGATTACCAGAATGTTGTCGGTATTAACACCTCGATGAAAAACGGCTTTGAAGAGATACCCTAACGAAGATGTAAGAAACTCAATGTTTATAGTTCGGATTCTTCTCGTCCACTTCGTTTTCTACGAGAAAATTGTTATCGTTGCGGCATTGGTAGAAAATTCTTTGGGCATTGAAGAATAAGGAGAGGGAAAGAAACCCGTTTGTTTTTATTCATCGACTCTTTGATATATACCTTCTCAAACTTCTAATAATCCGTATTTTACTGTTTGTGAAATGATTTGGTGCAGAGGGACAGCACATATTGTGCGGAGGGTTAGCACATCTTGTGCGGGCGGTGAACACCAATGGTGCGGACGGTTACGATCTACAGATTTACTAAGCATAAGAAAACTTGTTTATTACGAATAGGTCTAAAAGAGAGTAGGGGTTTGCGTCGTAAAAGTCTATAGTAGTATTACTCGAAAAGTCTGATGAGCTTTTTACTATTGAGAACAAAGTTCTATAATTATTATGCTAAAGATTTGATTTTTAGCAGCGTAATTTTCCTATACGGATAATAAATTGTACCTTTGCAAAAGTTTTAAAGTTTAAAGATTGTTTTGTATGGACGAAAAACAGATGGATTGTTCCAAGAAAACCCTTCGTAGAAAACTCGATTTGCTCCTTCGTACAGGGCAAATTCTTATGGAAAGTTCTGCTGATACGAGTCGTGTGAAGCGAAATATGGAGCGTACAGCAGCTTATTTGGGACTTCCCAAAGAGAATCTGCACATGAACATTGATTATTATATGTTGCAGGTGAATGTTAGTGACGAATATCATAGTTTTTCTAAGATGCAGCGTTGTGATAAGCATGTAATTAATATGCTTGCGATTCAGGAAGTTTCAAAACTCTCATGGCGTGCTATTCAAAAGGACTATTCGTTAGATAAGTATGAAGAGGAACTTGAGAAGATTGCTAATGGTAAACACTATTACAAGGATTGGATGATTGCTATTGGTGCAGGTCTTGCTTGTGGTGGATTCTGTATTCAGTTCGGTTGTGATTGGACAGCTTTCTTCTATGCTTCTATAGCAGCTATATTGGGTAATCGTCTTCGTATGTTCTTGAATCATTCTGGTTCTAATCTTTATGCCAACTTTGCTGTTGCGGCTTTTGTTAGTACAATTCTTGCATGGTTGTCGTCTTTTCTCTCTACACCTACCGTTCAAGCAGCGCTACCAGAGTTCCTTCGTCCAATTCTGTTTACAGAAACTCCTTGGCATCCACTCTTAGCTTGTGCCCTTTATATTGTTCCAGGAGTCCCTTTAATAAACGCTGTTAATGACTTGTTAGACAATCATATAAACACGGGATTAGTCCGTGCAATGAATACGCTTCTTATTGTCATAGCAATGTCATTTGGTATTATGTTGGCAATTAAATGTGGTAGTTTTGATGGTTTTGCAAAAGACCTCCCTACTATTCCTCATCATCCTTTCTATGTCTATGCTGTTGCTGCTGCAATTTCTGCTATGGGCTTTGCAACGATTTATAATATTCCATATCGTTTGATGCCTTGGATTGCCTTAGGTGGTGTTATCTGTGTTTGTACGCGAAACTTTATATTCCTCGATCCTTCATCAGGCAATATAGGACTTGGTTTGGGAATTGTAGTTGGTTCTCTTTGTGGTTCAGCATTGATATCTATTATTAATATTAAGGCAGTTCACCTCCTTCATACACCACATCAGTGTATTACAATTCCAGCTGTTATTCCTATTGTCCCTGGTGTACTTATGTATCGCGCACTTTATGGATTTATGGGAATGCATGGCGTTGTAGGAGAGGTAACTCATGCTATGTCATTTGCAATTAATGGTTCTTTAGTATTAATCTGTATCGCACTAGGCGTTGCAATTCCAAATATCTTTGCGAGAAAATGGATAGCACCTCATCGTAACAAAAAATTGCTACGTATGATTGAAGAGCGCCGGCAACGTGGTGAGTTTGAAGATTTGCATCAGTATAATGTGTGATAGAGATTTTATTATATAGGCATAGTATAAGGATGAAACTCTTTCGGGTTTCATCCTTTATTAAATGGCTTTAACTGTGGGGGCAAACTCATCATGAAGTAATTTAGAATAATCAAGTATTCTATGTTCTGAGAACGAATATTAACTATAAATACATAAAAAATATAATAACTTTATAAGAATATATCGTTGGTAATTATCATATTATCTGACAGTTATACTTAGTTTCTAAGAATGTGCTAGGATATAATAGATTTCTTTGCACTAAAAAATGATAGAAAAAGTTTGGTTAATTCGCAAAAAAGTGATACCTTTGCACTCGCAAAAACGAAATGAGCACCCTTAGCTCAGTTGGTAGAGCAACTGACTCTTAATCAGTGGGTCTAGGGTTCGAATCCCTAAGGGTGTACAAGAAGTGCTTCTTACCAAAGTCTTTTCGTTTAGTATGCACCCTTAGCTCAGTTGGTAGAGCAACTGACTCTTAATCAGTGGGTCTAGGGTTCGAATCCCTAAGGGTGTACTATAAAGGATTTCCTATCATAAGGAAATCCTTTTTTATTGAATAATGAGCTATTTTCTGGGTCAGTCATAAAACCCAATTGTATGCCTATTCTTCTTACGCACACAATTTCATAAGCCTATATAAAAAGAAAGGAATATCCGTCACTCCTCTGAACTGTGCCCTGAATGCCTTAACTTTAGCATTGAATGACTCGGCTTTTGCATTCGTAGCTCTGTTTACAAAGAAATTAAGTATGGTTTGATAATGATTTTCAAACGTGTTAATCACGATGTAGAAATTGTCTACTCCTAGTTCTTCAACCTCATTAGACCATTTTACCAGCTTCAGTCTTGCAGCATCCTTGATGCCCCTGATGTTATGAATATCGGTAAGTTTCATTGTCAGCTCATATGCTTTTTTTAGGTTCTTCAGAAATTTGGGATGATAAAGTAAGCCTACTACATATAAACGTCACACAGAGAGGGGGAGAACACGGAGGTAAAAGTTTTGGTAATAAATGTTTTAATAAATCTTGCAAATCACTACTTTGTAATGAAGTAGAGCAAAGCAAAGCATTAAAAAACGGGGTACGTCATCTGAACTGTGTCATTGGCTTCATTTCTTTAGGAGCATGAGGAATGCTGATGGGCAAACCGGAGCAGTCTTTCTCTTGGTAAAATCAGGCTGGGCTCGATGCCCAGCCTGATTTTTAATTTGCTGGTGGTATAAACCATCGCATCTTCTCTTGGTGTTGCAAAGATACGACAGTATTTTTGAACTGCCTAATTTCCGGATGCCTAACTTCATGAACCTATAATAATTGGAAGCGGTCGCCAAACTTTATAGCGAACTGTTGGGCTGTCTGGCCCCAGTTTCGCAATGGCTGAGTCCATTTCTTTTTGATGTTACGATAGGCAAGATATACGAGTTTGAAGAGAGCTTCGTCAGTTGGGAAAACTCCCTTTGTCTTTGTTACCTTACGTATCTGACGATGATAACCTTCTACAATGTTGGTAGTATACATGATACGTCTGATAGGTTCCGTATAGTCAAAATAGTGTGAGAGGTTATCCCACTTGTCACGCCACGACTTGATGACGATAGGATATTGCTTACCCCACTTTTTCTCCAAATTATCGAGTTCTATCTCTGCTTTCTCCTTAGTTTGTGCAGCATAAACCATCTTCAAATCCTTTAGGAACTCCTTCTGATTCTTGCTGGCGACATACTTCACTGAGTTACGGATTTGATGTACAATACATAGCTGTACATCCGTCTTAGGAAATACGCTCTGGATGGCATCTGGGAAGCCCGTAAGGCCATCTACACAAGCTATAAGAATGTCTTTGACACCTCTGTTTTGAAGGTCTGTAAGTACGCTGAGCCAGAAGTTAGCGCCCTCGCTATGAGATACATACATACCCAGAAGATCTTTATGTCCTTCCTTGTCAACACCAATGACATTATATATTGCACGAGATGTTGTAGCACCCGTGTCGTCATGTGCCTTGTAATGGATAGCATCCATCCAAACTATCGGATAGACTTCTTCCAAAGAGCGTGTGCGCCAGGCTTTTATCTCAGGCCAGACCTTGTCCGTAATGTTACTTATTGTCTCTTTGGATATCTTGGTACCATAGTTCTCTTCAAGGAACTTACTTATGTCAGACATGCTCTGACCTGTAGCATAAAGACTGATAATCTTATCGGACAAACCTTCTGCTAATATCGTCTGTCGTTTTTTGATAATCTCAGGGGTAAAACTCCCTTCTCTGTCACGTGGAGTATCTATTTCTACAGGACCATACTCTGTCTGAACCTCCTTGGACATCTTGCCGTTACGGCGATTACTCTTTGTGGATGTCTTAGTGTTATAAAGGTGAGAGTCCATCTCACACTCGAGAGCTGAATTGAGGAAATCTTCCAATACACGATGGAATGCACCATCCTTACCAAACAAAGGAGTACCTTGTTTGAACTGTTCTTTTGCCTGAGACAACATCTCGGCGTACTCGTCTTGTGTCATTTGCTAAATCTAAGTATGCTGATATAACAGCGGTTATATGAGTTTATTGTGTTAGCCGTTGACACAGTTGATATGACATCGTCATAAAACTCGCATATATTCTCTGTTCCTCCACGCACCAACGGTGCCTCTGTGTCAACAATAGCTTTGTTATAAACAATCCTCCGTGCTCTCCATTTCTCTGTGTGACGTTTCTTCAGAGTTCTAATCTCAAAAGGTATCACTCCAAAATGCTGAAGATCTTTTTTTAGTGTCGGATAATGTTCAAAGAAGATTTTCGCCCTAACTTTCTGTGCTTCAGTCCAATTGGTCTTGTGCTTGGTTAATATGAACTTTGCTCTGGCGAGCAACTACTTATGCGTGTCACCATTGCTGTATCTAAATAGTATATATTCCTTACCTTACTTTTAGCTTCTTTTATCTCCTCATTCCTTTTGTCTCTTGCAAACCTATCGGTAAGCGATACGCATGTCATCCAGAGCATCTCACCTATGTTATCTTCAAGCAATAGCCGGTCTTGAGCATAATCCAACTGATTCCAGCTACGGTAGTCGCTGAAATATTCCTTGTATTGTGTGGATAACTGCTTGCCGTTTACGTCATAGTATGCACCGATGCTTGCGATGCTCTCTGCTGTAGATTCAATTCTATTCTTTAAAAAAGAAACGAACTCGGGGGATAGTTTTTACTGCCCTTAGTCGTTAAATCATCATATGAATAAGTAAATATCTCTTCGTTGGAACTGTCACGCCACTTGCGACAGCGAACATGGAGGTAGACAGCTTTGCCACGGAGAGGAAAGTCCTGAATTACACGCTCGTTGGTAAAACCATAACTGCTTACAGTACCTAACTTATATTCTGACTTTTCCATAAAATTATGCTCGTAAAGTCAAAAGGCAAACTGCGATACACTATCAAAGTAGTCGGCAAGTACATCTGGAAAGATGCAACGTAATAATTTGTGACTCTTTATGATGCAAAGGTAATAAATTCTTATGAAATTGTGTGCATAAAAGAATAGCCTTGCACTGACCCGAGTTAAGTGGATTATTATATTTATCATAATGCCCATTATGCCAAAACAAAAGACTTAATATAGGGCAATTCAGTTGTATCATTTCTTTATATTGGCAAGGTGTGTCTTTGTACCACAAATTGTCATTTGTACCACAAAGAACCTTGCCCCGAAAGGGGACCAAATAAATCATCTCACAAGAAAAAGTGCTGCGGAATTAAGGTTATATATAGAATTTTGTTTTACTATCACTTTATTCATAACTATTAAAACTAAATAGGAGATAATCACTCTCACAAGTAATTATCCCCTACTATATAGAATGTTAATTAATCACCAAATGTGATGAATCCTTTTACTTCAACTTTGTGTAGCCATACTTAGCACAAGCACCAAGTTCCTCCTCGATACGGATAAGCTGGTTGTACTTAGCCATACGGTCTGTACGAGACATAGAACCAGTCTTGATCTGGCCAGAGTTTGTTGCTACTGCAATGTCAGAGATTGTTGTATCCTCTGTTTCACCTGAACGATGTGAAGTAACAGTTGTGTAGCCATGACGATGAGCCATCTCGATAGCTTCGAGAGTCTCTGTCAAAGAGCCAATTTGGTTAACCTTGATAAGGATAGAGTTAGCTGCACCCATCTTGATACCCTTCTCGAGGAACTTAACGTTAGTTACGAACAAGTCATCACCAACGAGCTGGCAACGATCACCGATAGCAGATGTCAACTTAACCCAGTTCTCCCAGTCGTTCTCATCGAGACCATCCTCGATAGAGTCAATAGGATACTTTGTGATAAGGTGCTCAAGGTAAGCAATCTGCTCATCAGCGCTGAGCTTCTTACCATTAGGATCCTTTGGCATACCATTCTTCAACTGACGATAGTCATAGAACCACTTACCATCCTCGCATACAGCGAACTCAGAAGCAGCACAGTCCATAGCAATCTTAACATCCTTGCCTGGCTCATAACCTGCGTCCTTGATAGCCTGAATGATTGAATCGAGTGCATCCTCGATACCATCGAACTTAGGAGCGAAACCACCCTCATCACCTACAGCTGTAGAAAGACCGCGCTTCTTCAAAAGCTTAGCAAGTGCGTGGAATACCTCAGCACCCATACGGATACCTTCCTTCTCAGAAGGAGCACCTACAGGGCGAATCATGAACTCCTGGAATGCGATAGGAGCATCAGAGTGAGCACCACCATTGATAATATTCATCATTGGTACTGGCAATACATAAGTATTTGCGCCACCGATATAACGATACAATGGAATATTCAATGCCTTTGCAGCAGTCTGAGCTACAGCCAAAGAAACACCGAGAATAGCGTTAGCACCTAGCTTACTCTTAGTAGGAGTACCATCGAGTTCAAGCATCTTGTAGTCAATAGCACGCTGATTCAGCACGCAGTCACCCTTCAAAGCTGGAGCGATAAGGTTGTTTACATTCTCAACAGCTTTGAGAACACCCTTACCTAAGAAACGATTCTTATCGCCATCACGGAGCTCAAGAGCCTCATTCTCACCGGTAGAAGCACCAGATGGAACGCTTGCACGACCCATTACACCATTTTCGAGAGTTACCTCTACTTCAACTGTAGGATTGCCACGTGAGTCCATAATCTCGCGAGCATGTACTTTTTCAATCTTCATAACTTATATGTTTATTAAAAATCAGTTATATTTTTAACTTTCTTTTCTCCTTGCAAAGTTAATAAAAAAAGTCGTAAACCTCTCCTAACAATACGTTATATTTATGTTTTTGACAAAATTAACTTTTTAACCCATTACAATGACTGTAACCCCACGAGCAGCCTGTGCTCCCATCACAAGAGCTTGTTCTATATCGGCTGTTTTGCTTGGACCAGATATAAAACAACCATAGCCATAGTCTGTCATGTTAATCTTTTTATATGCTTCATGCATATTATTAACGATATTGTTACGTTGAACGAGAATTACAAGGTTCTCTGAGATGAAACAAACAACTCTTTCTTTCATTGTTTGTGGTACCCATACACATCCGTTCTCTGCTACAGCAATTTCTCCCTGAATGATTCCTACATCTGTTCCATTGAGGTCTTGTGCCTTTGAAACAGTGTCAGGATTAAGGTCTGCCTTTATTCCTTTTACACTTGAAGCCAATATCTTAGCATCAGGATAAGCCTTTTGTATCAGTGCATTGATATCATCTTCTGCCTTAGCCTCAATGACTTCACAGCCTACAATATGACTCATCTCGATAAATTGCTGTACTACATCTTGATATTTAATACCCTCAATAGGCTTCTCGGGCATATCAAACTGTTCTTTTGTATTACGTCGTAATTTGCTAAATAAATCTTCTTTATTCATGCTTCAATTCCTCCATTGCGTGCTTAAATATGACATGAAAAGGCTTTTTCGCAAACTTTGGCATTGTATGACCAATGCTCCATGGATTAAGCTTTATATCCATTAGCGATTCTGGTATGTGATTGGCTACTGATGAATTACGAAGTAAAGCATCATAAATATGATAGTTTTCGTAAACAACTTTCATTCCTTCTGCCATCACTTTCTTTTCTTTATTCTCTGTACCATATCTCTCAAGGCTTTGACGCCATCGATAAATCTGACTACCAGGAGTTACCTTTGCAGGGCAAACACAATCACAACTCAAACATAATGAGCATGCAGAAACATTACCACTGTGCTGTTTTGGATTCTTTAGCATACCAAGATCAACTCCAATAGGACCTGGAATAAAATAACTATATGAATAACCTCCTGAACGACGATAGACAGGACACGTATTCATACATGCACCACATCGAATACACTTCAATGTCATCCAATGTTCTTTATTAGCAATCATGTCACTACGACCATTGTCTACTAATATTACATGCATCTCACCTCCTGGTCGTGCCTTACGGAATTGAGAGGTAAAGGCAGTTGATGGTTGCCCTGTTCCACTACGTGCTAATAAGCGTTGGAACACTGCCAACGAATCATAATCAGGAATAACTTTCTCAATACCCATGGCAACAATATGTAATTTAGGTACTGAAGTTGACATGTCAGCATTACCTTCATTAGTGCAGACAACGCAATCTCCTGTCGCAGCAACACCAAAGTTACAACCTGTCAGTCCTGCATCAGCATCCATAAAATCACCACGCAAATCTTCACGCGCACAACGTGTAAGATAAGCTGGGTCATGATTTCCTTTCTCTTTAGAGATTCCTTTCTCTTCAAACATCTCTCCAATCTCATCACGAGTCAAGTGAATAGCAGGCATAACAATATGCGCTGGCTTCAAATGCATGAGTTGAAGAATACGCTCACCAAGGTCGGATTCAACGACATTGATTCCTCTCTTTATCAGATAAGGATTCATTTCGCATTCCTCGGTCAGCATGGATTTAGATTTAACGAGTTTCTTTACTTTATGAGATTCAAGTATCCCATAAACCATTTCATTAAACTCTTGTGCATCTTTTGCAAAATGAACAATAACACCATTACGTTCCAAACTATTAGAGAATTGCTCTAAATAGTCAGCTAAATGGGTTGCTGTATGCTCTTTTATTCGACTTGCATGTTCACGTAAATCCTCCCATTCTGGTAGCTCTGCCGCTGCAGCATCTCTTTTCTGGCGTAATGACCAAAATGTACGGTCATGTCGTTCAACCTTCTTAGGGTCTTTCAGAAACTCTTTTGCTTTTTTAGAATGATATGTTGACATAACTCTTTTGTCTTTTATAACCTTTATATAAATATCATAAACCTGCAGCTAAGATCTCAGCTACATGCATAAACTTGATAGGATAGTGTTTCTTTCCTGCCACACCCTGCATGTGCATTAAGCATGAACTATCTGAACCAGTGATAAATTCAGCACCCGTATCCATGTGACGTTTCACTTTATCATTACCCATGGCCGTGCTGATATAAGGTTCTTCAACAGCAAACATACCACCGAAACCACAACACTCATCCTTGCGATCAGGTTCTTTAACCGTGATACCTTCCTTGAGTTTCAATAATTCAACTATCTTATTTACAGGTTTCTCTTGCAATTCAGAAGGTGTACTAAGCGTTAATTCACGTACACCATGACAAGAGTTATGAACAGACACGACATGAGGAAAATTTCCAGGAAGTTCCTTTACCTTCAGAACATCATGTAAGAATTCTACCAACTCCATTGTTTTCTTAGGTGTCTGACACTCATGATCGAGTATTTGTGGGTAATTAACCCGCACAAAAGCAGCACAAGATACACTCGGTGTTACGATATAATCGAAGTCTTTAAACTTATCCTCAAAACGTCCAGCAAGGTGATTTGACATACGCTGAAAGCCACCATTTGCCATTGGTTGACCACAACAAGTCTGATGTTCGGGATAGACAACATCTATTTTTAGCTTTTTCAAAAGCTTATAAGTTGCTACGCCTACTTGTGGATAAAGTGCATCGACGTAACATGGAATAAAGAGACCAACTCTCATAATCTTATCTTTTCTTGTTCGTTTCTATGCTACAAATTTAGATAAAATTACTTAGATTGCATAGGAAAATCACAAAAAAGACAGGGAATAAAATAAGTTTAATCCTTAACAAAGAATATTTTTCTTACCTTTGCAAAGGTAAAATGGCTTAAAACTAAGAAGAAATTGTATGATAGTTTGCATTGCAGAGAAACCCAGTGTTGCTAAAGATATAGCTCGAATCCTTGGTGCCAACAAGGCTTGTAACGGCTATATGGAGGGCAATAATTACCAAGTAACATGGACCTTCGGCCACCTTTGTGAGTTGAAGGAACCTAATGATTATTTTACGAACTGGAAATATTGGAGTCTCGCTGCATTGCCAATGATACCTCCACGCTTTGGTATTAAGCTCATTGAGGACGAAGGTATCAAGAAGCAGTTTGCTGTTATTGAGCAGCTTTACCAGTCGGCAGAGATGATTATCAACTGTGGTGACGCTGGTCAGGAAGGTGAATTAATCCAGCGGTGGGTAATGCAAAAAGCAGGTGTAAAGTGCCCTGTGAAGCGGCTTTGGATATCTTCGATGACGGATGAAGCTATTCGTGAGGGGTTTGCCAACTTAAAGGAACAAGAGCAGTATCAGCCACTTTACCTCGCAGGATTGTCTCGTGCGATTGGTGACTGGCTGTTAGGAATGAATGCTACCCGCCTTTATACATTAAAGTATGGCAACAATAGTTATGGTAGAGGTCAGGTTCTGTCAATTGGTCGAGTACAGACACCGACCTTGGCACTCATCGTACAGCGACAGAAAGAGATAGATAACTTTAAGCCAGAGCCTTATTGGGTATTAGCTACAGTGTATCGTGATACGCAGTTTACGGCAACAAAGGGTAAATTTACCTCTAAAGAAGAAGGTGAAAAAGCCTTCTCAGCGATTGAAGGAAAGCCTTTTACGATTACAAGTGTAGCAAAAAAGAAAGGGGCAGAACAGCCTAAGCAACTCTATGATCTCACCTCTCTGCAGGTAGATTGTAATCGTAAGTTTGGATTCTCTGCTGAGATGACACTCAATACGATTCAAACTCTCTACGAACGTAAACTTACTACTTATCCACGTGTTGACACACAGTTCCTCTCTGATGATATTTATCCAAAGTGTCCACAGATAATGAACGGACTCTTTCAGACTACCTTTGCAGGTAAAAAGCCTTATGCTGATATCGTGAAGACATTGGGTGGTAAGCCATTGCCTAAGACAAAACGCGTCTTTGATTCTTCAAAGGTGACAGATCACCATGCCATTATTCCGACTGGAGTACTACCACAAGGACTGACAGATGCTGAGCAAAAGGTGTACGACCTCATTGCGCGTCGTTTTATTGCAGCTTTCTATCCCGATTGCAAGTTCTCTACGACAACAGTATTAGGTAATGTGGACGAGATAGAGTTTAAGGTTTCTGGTAAAGAAATATTGGATTTGGGTTGGAGAGTTTGCACTGATACACCTACTGGTTCCTCCTCTACTCCATCAGATGACAGCCAAGAAGGAACCGCTACAACCTCTCCTCTACTTCCTACCTTTAAGAAAGGGGAATCAGGACCGCACACCCCTACCCTTACCGAAAAACAAACAACCCCTCCAAAACATTACACTGAGGCCTCTTTGCTTCGTGCAATGGAAACAGCTGGTAAGTTTGTTGAGGACGAAACCCTGCGTGCTGCTATGAAGGAGAATGGTATCGGACGCCCTTCATCACGTGCAGGAATTATTGAAACGCTCTTTAAACGCCATTATATTCGTCGTAAAAGAAAGAATATAGAAGCAACTGAGACTGGTATTGCACTGATTGATACTATCCACGAGAAACTTCTTACATCAGCCGAATTGACGGGTATCTGGGAGAAGAAACTTCGTGATATTGAAGCTAAAAAGTATGATGCTTCTCAATTTATTAACGAATTGAAAGAGCAGCTTACAAACATAGTCAACGACGTGTTAGCTGACAATTCTACACGAAAAATTGGTGAAGTTGAGGGTAACAAAGAGAAGTAGAAAGAATGTTCTTTCACTTTTCTACAATTAAAGGTATTTAAATAAAAGAGAATAGGTAAAGAGCTGGTAGACTTGTGACCATACCTTCAATTAGACTTACCCACCATATGTCTTCAAAGATGACTGCAAAGGAGGCAGATGAAAGTATAATCATTGGTACGTATATCAGCAAATTTAGATATGGAAAATAGCCTTGTGTTATGGCAGTTATGAAAAGAATCAAAATCGATATGCATAGGAAAATGGCAATCCATACCGTATAAAATAATAATCTCTGTTTCATTTTTCTTTTGTCTATGGTATTTACATTTTCTTTACATACCAATCATTGCCTATATATTCATACTCTTGCTTATGCGAGTCGAAAAGGTATCTTTTGTCATTATAGTCTTTATTTATTTTTATATAGTCAATGCCATTAGAAATCACTCTTATTATCTTCCCATTATCTATGCAACAATACGATAAATTTAATTTCTTATAAGCCTTGAGAAACTTAATTATCTCGTTATCCTGTAAGGGATAGTTCTTTGGCTTTTTAGTTATTCTCAACTGGTTATCTACAAACACAAGACCACTCCCCTTTACCCTAAATAGCTCAAAAATGGTCACGTCAATATCTCTATTATAGATTAAGACACCATCTAATTGATTAAAATCGTAGTTTATTATTTGACTACTATAGTTTACTTCTGAAGAACAACCACCAAAGAGAAATAGAGTAATCAATAAAACTAATATCTTTATCTTCAAATTCATACAACTATTTTCTGCAAAAATAACGCAAACGAGAGCAAAGGAAGCTTGCTTCCACTTTGCCGAGTGCAGCATATTTTCTGCAAAGATATAAAACATATTCTATAAATCGGAATTTGAACTTTATTTTTTTAATTCCATTTTGATTGATACGATACAAAGCTGCTGTTTTGTAAAGATAATTCTAAACACACAAAATAAAAGACGCCAAATAAAGGTTCAATTAAGGCTTAATTGACCTCTAACTAAGGCTTAATTGAAGCCTTAAAGGGCGTTAGTTAGAAGCTAATTAAGCACCTTTTGTTTTCTGACTTTGTAATCTGTTGATTAACTGATAGTTGCAACTATGGTTTTTGATGGTCATTTCTTGAGCTCAAAAGTGCTTTTTATAGAGATTTTTGTAAATATATTTCAATCACAAAAATATCTTTTTTTTTCAAATAAATGAGTGTTGTTGTCTAATAATCAAACTGATTTAAAACCAAGTTTAGTACTTCTTTCTATAAGAAGAAAGGGGTGAGAGAAACTCATAAATAGAAACTTCTCTCACCCCCATAGGCTCTTATCTGTATAGAAAAAGAAGACTAAAACTTAGTAAGCGTGGTCGTCCTCAGCAATTTCCTTACGATCAATAGCCTTCTTGTCGATTGCACGCCAAGCATAAACAATGTATGCCAAAACGAATGGAACAAGGAAGCTAACATAGAACATAGCCTTCAATGTGAACTCACTTGAAGAACTGTTCTGAAGTGTCAATGAGCTCTGTAGGTCGGCTGTTGATGGATAATAAGCTGTGTTGTTCCATCCTGCAATGAGGAAGAGAACCAAAACAACCAATACAACACCAATACCCGCAGGCCAAATACCACGTACATACTCTGGCTTAAGAACAGTCTTAACGATTCCGAAAAGCAAGAGAACAACACCTACAAGCAGAATGATTGCTAATGGCCACATTGCTAATAAGTTGTTCAGATACTTCATTGGTTCCATAACGATAACGCCAGCTTCATTTATTGCATAGCCCTCGCCTACTAATGTTACAATAAGGAAAGGCAAGAAGAACAGTAAGAAAAGAACAGTATTAACGAGCAACTGCTTGCGAACACGTCCACGGATAATATTATCATTCACATTATTATTAATATAGAGTGTGCCGAGGATACGTGCAAGAAATACTACTGAAATACCAAAGATAACAACCCAAGGATTAAGCAGTACGTCGAGTCCACGTGAACCATTTGCCCAATGAGAGATAACAGGCTGCATGAAGTCAGTAATGTTACCTTTCTCTACGATGAAGTTAGAACCTGTAAAGAAGGTTGCAACAGCCCCACCTAAGAGCAATGGACCAAGAATACCATTAATAATCAATCCAGTCTGGAAGGTACGAACACCAAAGAGGTTACCTGCCTTGTTCTGGAATTCATAACTAATAGCCTGAATGATAAATGTGAAGAGAATCAAGACCCATACCCAGTAAGCACCACCAAAGCTGGTACTATAGAACAATGGGAAAGAAGCAAAGAATGCTCCACCGAATGTTACGAGCGTAGTAAAGGTGAACTCCCACTTACGACCAGTCGAATTAATGAGCATGCGGCGCTCTTCTTCAGTCTTACCCAACTGGAAAATCATAGAGTTTGCACCCTGCACGAACAGCAGGAAGACAAGTAGTCCACCTAAGAGTGAGATGATGAACCACCAGTAGTGTTGCAGAAAATCGTATGTCATAGTTCTGGTCCTTTCTTAATTTGCTTACACATAATACTAACTTCAACTGTCAACATTGCAGTAAAGAGAACAAGGAAGAGGAAGAAGGTGAATGCGATACCACCACTTGAGAGGTCGCTCACTGCTGCCCATGTTGGAAGCATATCCTGGATTGTCCATGGCTGGCGGCCAAATTCGGCAACAAGCCATCCACACTCACTTGCAATAAAAGCTAATGGGATGAGTGCAATACCTACTCTCTGCAACCAGCGTGGACGACTAATGTCCTTCTTGTAAACAACGAACAACATCACTGCAAAGATAAGAATGAAGAAACAGCCAAGGCCAACCATGATTCGGAATGACCAGAAGTTAACAGGGATGAATGGTACAATCTGCTCTGCATCTTTAATATATCCATAGCCGAAGTACTTCATATCCTTTTCAAGAACTTTGAGATTAGACTCTTTGTCCTTTCCTGCACGATAGTCTTTAAGTGCTTGGATGGCATTACGACCACGTTCCTGCTTCTCCTTCAACGATGGTTCCATTGTGCCGTCAGCCTTCTTATAACCACGGATAATATCCTTTACACCTGGAACATAACCATGAGCATCCTTTGTTGCAAGGATAGAAAGCATGTTAGGTACAGCTATTCGCATAGGAGGTTCAGACTGGTTCATGTAATCAGGCTGCTCAAATGGGTTCACCCAAGCTACTGCTGTCAAACTCTGATCAGTACCTCCTTCATAGAGAGCTTCCATTGCAGCGAGTTTCATTGGCTGTGATTGCGCTACCATATAAGCAGAGTTATGACCTGTAGAACCTGCTAAAAGGGAAGCTACAAGACCAACAGCTGCACCTACCTTAATACTCTCCTTTGCAAGCTCTATGTGACGTTTACGAAGCAGATACCAGCAACTTACACCTACTGTGAATGCTGCACCCAATATCCAAGAAGAAGTAATGGTGTGTGTGAACTTGTCAATTGCAAATGGACTCAGCGCAACGTCGAGGAATGAGGTCATCTCATTACGCATCGTATCAGGATTGAATGTACAACCGATAGGATACTGCATCCACGCATTAGCCACGAGAATCCACCATGCTGAGAGCGTTGCTCCCAAACCAGTGAGCCATGTAGAAGCGAGGTGGAAGCCAGCTGAAACCTTGTTCCAACCGAAGAACATCACAGCAACGAATGTTGACTCCATAAAGAAAGCCAAGATTCCTTCAATGGCAAGTGGTGCACCAAAGATGTCACCAACGAACCAAGAATAGTTGCTCCAGTTCGTTCCAAACTCGAACTCAAGGATGATACCAGTGGCAACACCCATGGCAAAGTTAATACCAAACAATCGCTGCCAAAAACGAGCTGCAGTACGCCAAAACTCCTTTCGGGTGCGATAATAACAAGTCTCCATGATTCCCATTACGACAGCTAAACCCAGTGTCAAGGGAACGAAAAGCCAGTGATAGATGGCTGTCAGTGCAAACTGTGCACGTGACCAGTCAACAGTTCCTGGATCAATGGCTAAAAGTAGGTTTTCCATTGTTTTTGTTATTTATTAAAATGTTAAGAATTGAATATTTACTATTGGTAATCATTAATGAAAATAATTGAAGTTGGTTATCTTTTCATCAATTGCTGTTCAATGAAATCACCTTCTTTCCCTTTTTTCGCATTCTCTTTCAAAAAATTTGGGAAGAAGAATATCTTTAACACAAGGAACATAATAGCTAACTTAACTATTATCACTGTCCAAAGTGTTTTACCCAATGTCATGTGCCGAAACCCGTCATAATAGAGGTCAAATGCACGATAAAAGAAATTATTTTTGTTCACCGTATGAAATGTTTTCGTACTTGTATTTTATACAAATCTCATGTGCAAAGATAAACAATATTTTCTAAAATTGTCCTATCTTTCCCTAAAAATAGACATATTTTTGGATTTTAATGAATAACGACATCATTTTCCTTGTTAATCCTAACAAAAGGAGTACTTTTGCATTTAGTTATATTGAGAAAATTCAGATAATGAAAAAAATACTCACCATCCTATTGTTTTGGAATGCAACCTTGAGCATTCATGCACAAGGCGTGTATTCTTTGCAGCAATGCCGAGAGCTGGCTTTACAGAACAATCGGCAAATCAAGGTGTCGCATATGACTGTTGAAATGGCTGAAAATGTGCATAAAGCTGCTAAGACTAAATTTCTGCCACGTGTTGATGCGCTAGCAGGATATCAACATTTTTCACGCGAGATATCACTCCTCAGTGACGACCAGAAGAATACTTTTAGTAATCTCGGAACAAATACTTTTGGGCAGTTAGGTGGTCAGATCGGACAGAACTTGACCTCGTTAGCACAGCAAGGTATCCTCAGTCCACAGATGGCTCAGCAACTTGGTCAGCTCTTTAGCAATGTTGCTACACCACTCACTCAGGTAGGAAACAATATTGGACAAAGTATCAATGACGCATTTCGTTCAAACACAAAGAACGTCTATGCCGGTGGTATTGTTGTCAATCAACCTATTTATATGGGTGGTGCTATTAAAGCAGCTAACGATATGGCAGCTATTGGTGAGCAGGTTGCACAGAACAATATCAGCCTCAAGCGACAGTTGGTGCTTTATGGCGTAGATAATGCTTATTGGTTAGCAATCTCTTTAAAAAAGAAAGAATCATTGGCAAAACGGTATCGTGACTTAGCCCAAAAGCTGAATGATGATGTTAAGAAGATGATACGTGAAGGCGTGGCTACACGTGCTGATGGCTTAAAAGTAGAGGTTGCAGTCAACACAGCTGATATGCAGATTGCACGTATCGAGAGTGGTGTATCATTGGCAAAGATGGCATTGTGTGAGCTTTGTGGTCTTGAATTAAATGGTGATATCTTGCTCTCGGATGAAGGTGATGTTGACCTCCCTCCTACTCCTTCTACACAATTTGATAACTACACTGTATCTTCTTCAGATACTACTGGGCTTAACGAAGCTCGTCCAGAGTTACGTCTCTTACAGAATGCAGTTGATATGAGCATACAGAACACCAAACTTATTCGTTCGCTTAATATGCCTCATGTACTTCTTACAGCTGGTTATTCCGTGTCTAATCCGAATCTCTTTAATGGTTTTCAGAAGCGTTTTACCGATTTATGGAACATTGGAATAACAGTTCAAGTACCCGTATGGACTTGGGGAGAAAACAAATATAAGGTTCGTGCGAGCAAAACAGCTACAAGTATTGCACAAATGGAAATGGTGGATGTACGTAAGAAGATTGATTTAGAGATTGAGCAGAATAGGCTTCGTCTGAAAGATGCTAACAAACAGCTTGCTACATCACATAAAAACATGGCTGCTGCAGAAGAGAACTTACGTTGTGCTAATGTTGGATTTAAAGAGGGTGTGATGACGGTTACAGAAGTTATGGCTGCACAAGCAGCTTGGCAAACAGCACGTACAGCAATCATTGATGCAGAGATTAGTGTTAAACTAGCACAATCCGGATTGCAAAAGGCTCTTGGTGGATTATAATAAAAGTGCGAAACTCATTTTTTTACTATCAACACAAGAAAAGTCATATACTCATCTCTCGGAGATGTTTTTAGTTGAATAGAATACACAGATTAAGAAATCAAACCACATACAAATATGTCAGCAAAATCACAACATAATAACATTCTCTTAGCCGTCTTAGGCTTTGTGTCAGTGGTCGCTATCGTTGCTATTATTGGTTATTTTACGATTGATCGCACAGAAGAAGTTATACAAGGAGAAGTAGAAGTAAGCGAATATCGTGTTGCTTGTAAGTATCCTGGACGTATTACCGATATAAAAGTAAAGGAAGGCGACATTGTTCATAAGGGGGATGTGCTTGCAACATTGGCTATCCCAGAAGCAAGCACACAAGAGAAAGTTGCAGAAGCTGCTGCTGGTGCAACTGATGCTTTGAGTGCCTTGACAGAAGGTCCTACTCGTCGTGAAATGGTTGAAAGTGCTTATCAGGTTTATCAGCAAGCAGTTGCTGCGAATAGTATTGCCGAAAAAACCTATGGTCGTATGCAACGATTATATGATGAAGGCGTTATGAGTGCACAAAAACGTGACGAAGCAATGGCAGCATACGAGACAACGAAGGCCGGTGTCGAAGTTGCGAAGTCACAGTGGGAACTAGCTAAGAGTGGTGCACAGAAAGAAACAAAAGAGGCTGCCAAGAAGCAAGCGCAAGCTGCACACTCAGCCATTGACGTGGTCCGTTCTGTGTTAAAAGAAACAGTACAGCGTGCTACGGAAGATGGAGAAGTTGAGACAATCTATCCCAAGGTGGGTGAACTTGTTGGTTTAGGTAGTCCAATTATGAGTATCTCTCTAGTTGATGATATATGGGGAATATTTAATGTTCGTGAGGATCAACTAAAGGACATGAAGGTTGGAACATCGCTTAGAGCCTATGTTCCTGCATTGGACAAGACCATTGAACTACGTGTAGTTTCCTTAAAGGACAAAGGGTCTTATGCTGTATGGAAGGCTACAAAGACCAATGGACAGTATGATTTAAAGACGTTCCAAGTAAAGGCAAAACCAACAAAGAAGGTTGAAGGATTGAAACCTGGTATGTCTCTGATATTAAAGAAGTAGAACCTCCCCCAACCCCTCCAAAGGAGGGTGGTGTCTAACGGAATGTTAGCTGTCGAATAATGACAAAAATAAAACTCTCTTAGTATCTTCTATTGGTGTATTGAGGGTAAACACCAATGGTGCGAAGGTCTAACACCCATGCTTGAGGGGCATACTTTGCTGATAAGCTATTAAACTTTTATTATTTAAAGACCATCTATCAAAGGTATTTAAATCCAGTTTTCCTCGTGTAATGCCCCTTTTAAAGAAGGAGTTGAGGAGTCTTTTTAATTATAATGAAGAAATTACTCTTATATATAAGAAGGATTGTTAATCTCTCTGCTCGTGAAGTAGGATTGATGATACATAACCCCATCTACATCTGTTGTATGGTGGTTTTTCCACTCGTTATCATCTTCTTCTTTACTTCATTGATGAGTGAAGGACAGCCTGAGAAGCTTCCCTGTGGTGTAGTCGATTATGATAACACTTCGGTTACACGAGCAATGATTCGTCAGTTGGATGCTTTTCAAAGCACACGTGTGGTAGGCCATTACAACAATATTGCTGAAGCACGTCAGGCCATACAGCGTAATGAGATATATGGCTTCCTCTATATACCAGAGGGAACAACGGCAAAACTCATTTCTCAACGTCAGCCAGAAATCTCTTTCTATTATAGTAATGTGACACTTGTTGCAGGTGGAATACTATTCAAAGACCTTAAGACTGTAACGACACTTAGTTCAGCAGCTGTTGGTGCAGCCAAGTTACAGATGCTTGGAAAGACCTCCGATGAAATTAAGACAATCATTCAGCCAATAGTTCTTGATGTACACATGATAGGCAATCCTTGGATGAACTATAATGTTTATTTGAGTACTATCATGATTCCTGGTATTCTGATTCTTTTTATGTTTCTTATTACAGCCTACTCCATTGGAACTGAATTAAAGTTTGGTAGAGCTAATGAGTGGATGTCTATGGCTGGAAATAATATTGTTGTAGCCCTTATTGGTAAGCTATTTCCACAGACGCTCATCTTCTTAACCATATTCTTAGGTTATGAATGGTATGTCTATGGCTATCTAAACTTTCCACACCCAGGTGGTCTGGGTATGATAGTCTTCCTTGCTATACTTACTGTATTGTCGTCTCAGGGTTTCGGTGTTTTTGTCTTTGGATTAATGCCTTCTTTGCGAATGTCAATGAGTGTATGTTCTCTTTGGGCAGTAGTAGGATTCTCGGCTTGTGGTGCGACCTTCCCACTTTTTGCTATGGATGGCATAATTGAAGCCCTAGCACAGATTATCCCCCTTCGTCATTATTATATGATTTATCAAATCTGTGTCTTTAATGGCTATCCGTTGATTGATGCGTGGGTTAATCTGTTTGCACTGGTAGCCTTTGCGTCACTACCCATCCTTGTGACCAGAAATATTAAGAAGGCAATGGTTGAGTATGTGTATATCCCATAAGGACTACTACCTATCATTTAAGCGAAGGAGTATCTATCAATGATTTTAAAGAATAGGACCTAACATGGAGCATTTCTTCCTATTAAACATTTAAGAGCCTCTCATTAACGAGGACTCAATAAACAGTTATTATGTCAGATACAAAGAATACATCAAAGCCTACTAATAAAAAGAAAGCAAGCTTAGAACCACTGAGTTTTCTTTCTTCTCTTTGTTATATATGGTGGTTGGAAACCAAAAACACAATTAAGGATGAAGGGGTATTGATATTCTTCCTCCTTGTTCCTTTGGCTTACCCTCTCCTCTATTCATGGATATATAACAATGAGGTGGTACGTGAAGTGCCTGTGGCTATAGTTGACTTATCCCACTCGGCATCTTCTCGTGAATTTATTCAGGACTTCGATGCGTCACCCGATGTACGAGCAGCTTACTATTGTAACAACTTGAAGGAGGCGGAAGCATTGGTTGGAAAACAAGCTGTTCATGGTGTACTCTATTTCCCTACCGATTTTGATCACACTTTGCATCGCGGTGAAAAGGCATTTGTTGGCGTTTATTGTGATATGAGTCTGATGCTTACCTATAAGGCTATCTATCAGACTGCATTGGCAGTATCAATGAAAATGGGTACTGACATAAAGAAAGAACATTCTTTATCGTTTACAGAAAGAGATGAAGAGGTTAGCACCGAACCAATGATTGTAGATGCAGAACCTATATTCAATACGACAGGAGGTTATGGCAATGCTATTCTTCCCGGTGTCTTGATACTTATTCTACAACAGACATTACTTCTTGGTATTGGCTTATCAGCAGGTACAGCACGTGAGAACAACCGATTCCAGGATCTTGTCCCTATTGGTAAACACTACAATGGGATTATGAAAATAGTACTTGGTAAGTCCTCTTGCTATTTCATGATTTATAGTGTGATGTCAGCTTATATGACTATGGTGGTCCCTCATCTTTTTAGCTTCACGATGCTTGCTCGTCCCGCTGACCTCTTTTGGCTTCTTTTGCCATATCTACTAGCAGTTATTTTCTTCGGTATGACTATCTCTTGTCTTGTACGCTACCGCGAGAATGTTATGCTTTTAGTAGTCTTCACATCCATCCCTTTTCTTTTCCTGACCGGAGCATCATGGCCACAGAGTAGTATTCCTGGCGGATGGCAAGGTGTTAGTTGGCTTATTCCTTCAACTTTTGGCGTACGTGGCTATTTAAGAATTGCATCCATGGGTGCAACAATTAATGATGTTCTGCCTGAAGTTCGTGCATTATGGATTCAAGCGACCGTTTATTTCGTAACGACTTGTTTTGTATATAGATTCCAAATTATCAATGCACGGAAACATGCTATTTCACATTATCAGATGATTCAGGACAGAATTAAAACAGCCCGAGAGAAGAAACCTGCGGGAGAATAAGCATTTTGAATTTAATGGTCTGCACATGTGGTGTTTACCATCAACACCATATGTGTTAAGCATCCGCACTATACGTGCAGAGCACCCGCACCAAAGCGAATGATGGTAAACGCTCACAAACATAGAATGGATTAGGCCTATAACTCATTCTATTTCGTTGTTGGAATTGAACTTAAGCTTTCTATTCCGCTTATTTTGATGTGTCTCTGTGCAACACACTTCCACTTGCCTGATGAGTAGCAAGAACCAGTACTTCAGCAATTTGTACATGGGCTGGTGCTGAAGCAGCATAGAATGCAACGTCAGCAATATCAGCACCTGTAAGCGGTTTAACTCCCTCATAAACCTTATCGGCACGGCCATCATCACCATGAAAACGCACGTTAGAGAAGTGTGTCTCGACTAATCCTGGTTTTACATTTGTCACACGTACAGAAGTGTGTGCAAGGTCTATACGGAGTCCGTCAGTTATCGTTTTCACGGCAGCCTTTGTTCCACAATAGACATTTCCACCAGCATAAGCAGCATCACCTGCGACAGAACCAATGTTAATAATGTGTCCACTATCACGTCTTACCATTCTTGGAACAACAAGACGTGTCATGGTAAGGAGTCCTTTGATATTCGTATCAATCATCACATCCCAATCTTCAAAGCTTCCCTCATATTCTGGCTCCAAACCAAGAGCCAACCCTGCATTGTTAATCAAGACATCAATTTGTTGCCATTCAAGTGGTAAACTATTGATAGCAGCTGTTGCTGCATTTCTATTTCGTACGTCGAAAGCAAGTGCAAGTACTCTTACATTCTCCGCCTCAAGCTCTTTCTTAAGGTCGGCAAGGAGCTGTGCTCTGCGACCAGTGATGATAACATCATAGCCTCCTTGTGCAAACTTACGTGCGCAGGCTTCGCCAATTCCACTGGTAGCACCAGTAATTAATGCTATTTTTCTCATATTATGACTAAGTTTTTATTTAAAGACAATATAGATTAAAATGAAATTAATTAGCTTCTCTGTCTTTATCAACAGATTGCTATACATGATGAAGCGTATCTTATTTATTAGATACAGCCACACCAATCAATATCAGTGCACTTCCAATATAAGCTATTGCTGTCATTGGTTCGTTGAGGAAGATAGCACTAGTGACAACTGTACTAATTGGATTCAGATACAGATAGTTTGATGATGTCATTGCACCAATTTTCACAATTACCAACGTCCATAAGACAAAGCAAAGGAATGATGCAATAACACCAAGGAACAAAAGGTTCAGCATCACCTTAGGTGTGAGAAGCATTGATATAGTAGCCGTCCATGGGTCAAAGATAAATGCTGGTAAAACAGTTACAAGACCATAAAAGAAAATTTTTCGTGTGATAAAGATGGCCGAATAACTGTTTGATATCTTCTTCATCAACAAAGAATATACTGCCCAACACAGCGATGCTAATAGGGTAAGAAGGTCGCCCCAAGGACTTAAATGAAGGACAAAACTACCATTAAAGATAACAACGGCTACACCTAGTAAGGCTATTAATGAACCAACAATAAGCGACCAAGTGGCTTTTATACTCTTTACGAAGGTAATACCAAGTAGCACTGTCAGCAACGGAGCAGTACAAACGATGAAGCTGACATTATTTACATAAGTAAGTCCCACAGCATAGTTCTCTGCAAGGAAGAAGACAGATCCTCCCGTTATACCTAATAAAATCATTATTAGTTCATCGCGCCAACTGCGAGCTAAGAGTTTGCGAGGCGATATAAACCAGATACAGACATAGGCAATGGCGAACCTTAGGAAGAATATTTCCAAAGGTGTCAAGCCACTATTGAAAAGAACTTTTGTGTTTACAAACGTTGTGCCCCATACGGCAACAATGAGAATGGCAAGTAAATGCCATAGCATGTTTTTACTCTTTGTGATTTGCATATTTTTTAAGAGGATTAGGTAAGGTTTTCCCTTTTGTAATAAGGAGAATAACAGAGGTTATAATAAGCACACAGCCAATGATAATAGATGTCGTAAAAGGTTCGCCCATTAACGTAATACCAATCGTCATTGCTGTAAGCGGTTCAAAGGCTCCCAGAATTGCCACACTAGCAGAATCTATCAAGGTAAGAGAACGTACTAAGGTAACATTGCTAATTGTGGTTGGTACCAAGCCTAGTAGTACCAATGAAAGAAATGAGTTGGCGTTGCTAATTCGTTGCACGCCTCCTGTCGTAAATGTTGCATAAAGGATGAGTAGCAACATAGCCATAAAGAAGATATAGAAGTTTACCTTCAGAGCTGGCAACTTACGAATACGCATGTGTGGAAATAATACCATATAAATAGCATAAAGCAATCCAGACGACATTGCAAGCATAACACCCCACATAGACTTTATACCATCTGCCTGTCCTACTCCACCAAGAAAGGCAACACCTGCAATAGCAAGTAAGATTGATAATGTGATACGAAGTGTAAGTTTCTCGTTAAAGAAAAGGATGAGTAATATCTCTGTCCATACTGGATAAGAGAAGAGCAATGTCGTTGCTATTCCGCCCGGCATATATTCATAACTGCTGAAAAGGCATACAGCAGAGACAGCATACAAAATGGAAAGAAACATAATTCGAAGTCCATCACCCCATTTAATATGCAGGTTTTGCTTACGCCATAGCAAGATTAACATCATAAAGAGACAACTAAAAGCAAAACGATAAATCAGTACTGAAGGTAACATCATCCCCGACTCCATAACAGGAATGGAGAAAAGCGGGATAGTACCGAACGTAATTGCAGATAGGCTGGCATAACCATACCCCTTTATTGTGGACGAAGTATTCACGACTTTAAAATGATTTCGACATTTTATATACGAATGCAAAAATACATATTTTTCTGTAATATCTGAATTAAAAAGGTCATAAATATCCGCTAAATTCTAAACATTTCATAGATAGCTGAAACATTTGTACAATAAGAAATATTTATATAACAATTATGCATCTTTTTTATCATCCAAAGTCTAAACATGATGACCTTTCAAGGCTTGTAAAATCATTCTTACAAAATAAGAATTAGTAGAAAGAAGTTTTAGTTGTCAACATTGATACTTACTTATCGCTGATGTTTCTAGATTAGAAACATCATATAAAGTGCAATAATTAGAAATAAATGTTAAATAACACGATTCTTTATGTCTATTCAAATAATAACATTTACTTTTGTCAATAAATCAATAAATCAAAGAAACAAGGGGTGCTTCACGATTGTGTTGCTGAGATTATACCCATAGAACCTGACGCTGATAATGCAGCCGCAGGGATTGTCTCATTTTTAACTTACACTTTGTTCGTCATTAATGGGACTGTTTTCTATTTCGTATATCTTTTGAAAAACGACAATAGACGTGCCTCTACAAACCGATACTATCAATGAGGTATGTATGTGCACTGACAATTGCAGGCTCTGATTGTAGTGGTGGAGCTGGAATACAGGCTGACATTAAAACAATGTCAGCCTTAGGAGTTTATGCTACTACTGCTATTACATCCATAACTATACAAAACACGATGGGAGTACAACAGGTAAAAGTTGTTAGTCCAATGATTGTTGCAAAACAGATCAAGGCAGTTATGGATGATATAAAACCGATTGTTATCAAAATAGGAATGGTCCACGATTATGCTACCATCCATGCAATAGCTGATACCCTACAGCATTACCCAAATAGGATAATAGTGATTGACCCTATTATGTTATCTTCAAGTGGACATACGCTTATGCAACCTGAAGCTTTGGATTTGTTTTGTCACTCATTAGTTCCAATAGCTTCACTCCTTACTCCTAATATTCCTGAGGCAGAAATCTTATCAAACATGGCTATAAATAGCATTGAAGATATGGACATTTCAGCGCAAAAGATTCTGAGTTTAGGTTGTAAAGCTGTTTTGATCAAAGGAGGACACCAAGATGGAGATAGAAAAGCAGACCGACTATATACGCCTAACAGTAGTGTGCAGACCTTTATTCATGAAACTATTAACACCCGAAATACACATGGAACAGGCTGTACATTATCTTCTGCAATAACTTCTTATATGGCTCGAGGACTCAATTTACCTGATGCAATAGCCCAGGCAAAAGATTATCTTTCGCACGCCTTAGAAGCCGGTAAGGATATTTATATTGGTGAAGGACACGGAGCTGTTAATCATTTGTTTAATCCTGAAAAACTTATCATCTTATGATTCAATTTATTACACACACCAATGAACGCTATGATTACATAGATGGTGTTCAGATGGCACTTGAAGGAGGTTGTCGATGGATACAACTTCGTATGAAAGATGCTTCTGAAGAAACTTTTCTAAAGACAGCAGAAACTACGAGAGTATTGTGCAAACAATATGACTCAGTATTCATACTTGACGACCATGTGGAATGGGTTGAAAAAATCGGTGCCGATGGTGTTCATCTTGGAAAGGACGATATGCCGATTGATAAAGCGCGTCAACTTCTTGGGAAAGATAAAATTATCGGTGGGACAGCTAATACCTTCGAAGATGTAAAGCGCATCTTTTTAGCTGGTGCAGACTATATAGGCTGTGGTCCTTTCCGTTATACAACTACAAAGAAAAAACTTTCACCTGTCTTAGGATTAGATGGATATAGACAAATTATCTCACAAATGAAAACTTTAGGTATCAATCTACCCGTCATTGCCATTGGCGGAATCCTTTTATCAGATGTAGCTGATATAATGACGACAGGGGTGAGTGGAATTGCTGTTAGCGGTGGTGTTTTAACTGCAAATAATGGTAATGATCCTATAATTACAATGACAAGATTTATCAACAAACTTAAATCATGTAATAAATGAAAACAGACTTCAAATTTATTTATCCTTCTTCTGAGAAGGTTTACTTGAGTGGGAAGATTTATCCCGAGCTCAAGGTGGGAATGCGAAAAGTACATTTAACTCCAACTGTTACGATTAGTAAAGATAAACGACATGAGGAAAGGAACGCACCAGTGTACATATATGATACCAGTGGAGCCTATAGTGATCCAAACGTTGAGATCAACTTAGAACGTGGATTACCCAAACTACGTCAACCTTGGGTGGCAAAGCGTAAAGAAGAAGAAACTCAGATGTATTTTGCCAAGCAAGGTATAATCACTGAGGAGATGGAATACGTCGCTATCAGGGAGAATATGAACTGTGAGGAATTGGGTATCAAAACACGGATTACGCCTGATTTTGTATGCAAAGAGATTGCAGAGGGAAGAGCCGTTATACCAGCTAACAGAAAACATCCTGAGTCTGAGCCAATGATTATTGGAATAAATTTTCTTGTGAAGATAAATGCTAATATTGGCAATTCCTCTACCTCTTCTGATATTGCACAAGAGATAGAAAAAGCTGTCTGGAGTTGTAAATGGGGTTGCGATACATTAATGGACTTGTCAACAGGTAAGGATATCCATGATACTCGTGAACGAATACTACGCAATTGTCCTGTTCCTGTAGGGACTGTTCCAATATATCAGGCGTTTGAAAAGGTAAATGGTAAGATAAGAGATCTTAGTTGGGAAATATTTCGTGATACACTGATTGAACAATGTGAACAAGGCGTGGATTATTTCACAATCCATTGTGGTATTCGTTTGAAGAACATTCATCTTGCTGACAGCAGATTGACGGGTATTGTCAGCCGCGGCGGTAGTATAATTTCTAAATGGTGCAAGGAAAATCAGCAAGAGAGCTTCCTATATGAACACTTTGATGATATTTGCGATGTCTGTGCAAAGTATGACGTTGCTATTTCATTGGGAGACGGACTACGCCCTGGTTGTACGTATGACGCAAATGATGCTGCTCAGTTTGCAGAACTTGACACTATGGGCGAACTGGTTGAACGTGCTTGGAAAAAAAACGTACAGGTCTTTATTGAAGGGCCTGGCCATGTGCCAATGCACAAAATCAAAGAAAATATGGAAAGGCAGATTGACAAGTGTCATGGTGCTCCATTCTATACCTTAGGTCCACTTGTCACTGACATTGCGCCTGCTTACGATCATATAACGTCAGCTATTGGTGCATCGCTTATAGGATGGTATGGTACAGCAATGCTCTGCTACGTAACACCCAAGGAACATCTTGCACTCCCCGAGAAAGAAGATGTTCGTATCGGCGTTATTACATATAAGATTGCAGCTCATGCAGCAGACCTTGCCAAAGGACATCCGAGTGCTTTTATTAGAGATAATGCATTGAGTAAAGCACGTTATGACTTTCGTTGGAAAGACCAATTTAACTTAGCTCTCGACCCAGAACGTGCACTTGAATACTATAAAGCAAGTAACTCTGTAGATGCGAACTATTGTACAATGTGCGGCCCTAACTTCTGCGCAGCTCGTATAAGTCATTCGCTTAAGAGCTGTGATGAATAAAACAAACGAATATAATTATCCATAAACAATAAATTAATATGATTGAAACACAAGTATCAAAAGGTATTATTACTACCTATTTCGACAAACTCCAGCGTAATTTAAACCTTGATGTTGCTATTGTTGGTGGTGGACCATCAGGTATTGTTGCTGCTTATTATCTAGCTAAAGCAGGGTTGAAAACAGCATTATTCGATCGAAAACTGTCACCAGGCGGTGGAATGTGGGGAGGTGCAATGATGTTTAACCAAATAGTTATTCAAGAGGAAGCATTGCACATTGTTAAAGAGTTTAATATCAACTATCAATCTTATGAGAATGAGCTGTACACAATTGACTCTGTAGAAAGCACATCAGCCCTACTCTATCATGCTACTCATGCTGGTGCAACGATATTTAATTGTTATTCAGTAGAAGATGTTATCTTTAAGAATGACATTGTAAATGGTGTTGTTGTCAATTGGACTCCAGTACTTCGTGAAGGCCTACATGTTGATCCTTTAAACATTATCTCTAAGTGTGTAATTGATGGTACCGGACATGATAGTGAGATATGCAAAGTGGTTGCTCGCAAGAATGGTATTCAGCTTGCAACTCCTACAGGTGGAGTCATTGGAGAAATGTCTCTGGATGTAGCAGAAGGTGAACGCAAGGTCGTTGAAGGAACGTGCGAAATCTATCCTAGTCTCTATGTCTGTGGTATGGCTTCTTCTGCCGTTGCTGGTACACCTCGGATGGGACCTATCTTCGGTGGTATGTTACTCTCTGGGAAAAAGGTAGCTGACTTAATTATAGAGAAGCTAAAAAAATAGATCTTATAAAATGAAATGGATAATCATTACCTCTCCCGAATTCTTATCGGGGGAGGCTACTTTTATAGACAAACTCTTTTCTTCAGGGCTTGATTTGTTGCATATACGTAAACCTAACGCATCGATTGAGGCTTATATACAGCTTATCTCTCAAATACCTAGTAAGTGGCATAGTCATATCGTTATACATGAACATTTTGAGTTAGCAGAAGAATATAATTTATATGGTATTCATTTGAATCGACGTTGTTCAAAGATTCCAGCTACTTTTCCTGGTAGAATCTCTTGCTCTTGTCATTCATTAGAAGAAATTGTAAAAGAGAAAGAAACAAAGGACTATGTTTTTCTGAGTCCTATCTTTGATAGTATTTCTAAGGTGGGATATCATGCTGCTTTTTCTCCAATCCTATTGAAGCAGGCTGCTTTAGAAAACATTATAGATGAAAAAGTGATAGCCTTGGGAGGCATAACAGCCTGTAACATTCCGCTTGCAAGAGAATGGCATTTTGGTGGAGTGGCTATATTAGGCGATCTCTGGAGACGAATGTCAGACCCGCAAGTAGAACAATATCTCAAACAATTACATTGTCTTCTCCATCATGTTTAACTAAAATAGGGATTGTTCAAATGCTAATTATAAAGTGCTAACACTCTAGTTCTATGTTGATTTAATAAAAGAATTGTCTAAATAAAAATCTATAAAAGATAAATATTTGCAAGTATTACAATTTATATGTACCTTTGCAAAGTCTTAAGTGATATAAATAATACAACCTGAAGTTCGAGACAACGAAACAAACTCCCTTGTAAATCAAAACAAAGGGATATATAAAACACTTATAATTATTAAAAACATTTTAGGCACATGGCAATAAGGATAGCATTTTTCGACGCAAAGTCGTATGACATTGAGTCTTTCAACGAGGTAAACAAGGATTATAATTTTGATATTCGTTACTATCAAGAGCGTCTCAGCATCAGTACTGTACCTTTGGCAAAAGGCGCAGATGTTGTATGTATTTTTGTGAATGCAGAGTGTGATGCAAGAGTTATTGACGAATTGGAGAATAATGGTGTTAAACTCATTGCATTGCGTTGTGCAGGGTTCAATAATGTTGACCTTAAGGCTGCAGAGGGCCGTATTAAGGTAACACATGTACCAGCCTACTCACCACACGCTGTTGCTGAGTATGCCGTTGCACTGATGCTGAGTTTAAATCGTAAGATTTATCGTGCAGTAAACCGTACACGAGATGGTAACTTTACGCTCCCTGGCTTGTTAGGTTTTGACATGTATGGTAAGACAGCCGGCGTTGTTGGCATGGGTCGTATTGCAAAAGAACTTATAAAGATATTGCATGGCTTTGGTATGAACATCATGGCATACGACCTCTACCCAGATCAGGAGTTTGCAAAACAGTATGGTGTAAAGATTGTACCGCTTGATGAACTCTATGCTAACAGTGATATTATCTCACTCCACTGCCCATTGACACCTGATACAAAATTCCTTATTAATAAGGAAAGTATCGCAAAAATGAAGAAGGGTATCATGATTATTAATACCGGTCGTGGTCAGCTTATTCATACTGAAGATCTTATCGAGGGCTTGCGTACAAAACAGATTGGCTCTGCTGGTCTTGATGTATATGAGGAAGAGAAGGAATACTTCTATGAGGATAAGAGCGACAAGATGATTGACGACGATGTATTAGCGCGCTTGTTGATGGTACCAAACGTTGTATTGACTTCTCACCAAGCTTTCTTTACCAAGGAGGCTCTCTATAACATAGCTGTTTCAACACTTAGCAGCGTTAAAGAACTCTCTGAAGGCAAGCAACTAAGCTGTGAGGTAAAGTAAGTATTTACGATTTGTTACATTTGCATTATAGATAATAGCTAAATAATAAAGTGGTTAGAAGAGAATTTCTTTTCTAGCCACTTTTTTTTATTTATATTTCATTTGTTATAACATCAAATACACACAATTTAACATAAAACTCTTTGCTGATACATGAGTATCACTTACCTTTGCATCCGAATTATTGGATAAACCAATATAAAATTATTGAAAAGCGTGCAAGCTTATATGCATCACACGACAAGAATTAAAGGATAATAGATTGATAACATATATAATAAATTAATATCAAAAAGAGTTATGAAAAAAGTTTTATTCGTAGCAGCAATGATGCTCTCATCAGTAGCTACATTCGCACAGCATGCAGTTGGTTCATTTAATCTTCAGCCAAAGGTTGGTGTTAGTATTGCTAATCTCACAGAGTTTAAGGGTTCAGATCCTCGTGTAGGTGTTGTAGCTGGTGTTGAAGGTGAGTATCAAGCAAGTGATATTTTCTCTGTAAGTGCAGGTGTACTCTACTCTATGCAGGGTGCAAAAGCTAACTTTTCTAATCTTGTTGATGCAACAAACCGCCTTGATTATATTAACGTTCCAGTCATGGCAAACGTTTATGTTGTTAAAGGTCTTGCTGTAAAATTGGGTGTTCAACCTGGCTTTAATGTTAGCAACAAGCTTAAGGTAAACAATCTTGACGCAGTTGAAAATCCAGTAAAGGCACAATCTGTAGATGTTTCTATTCCAGTAGGTCTTTCTTATGAATACAACAATTTCCAGCTTGATGCTCGTTACAACTGGGGTGTTAGCAAGGCTTTCAAATTGTCTGATGCTAAGAACAGCGTATTCCAGATTACTTTGGGTTACAAGTTCGATTTGTAAATCAGTATAAGTACAATCATTAGTAAGAGGTAAACGCCTTATAAAGGGTGTTTACCTCTTTTTTTTGCTAATGGTTCAACACACTCATTATAGGTACGATAACTACTTCTAAGGCAAAATCTATTCTTTTTTGGATGTCCTTAAGTACCTTATTGTTTTTGTCCGAAGCCCTCGGACAGTTATTCCGAAGCATCTGGACACTTTATCCGGAGGCTCCGGACAGTTCTTGTTAGGCCTTAATATAACATATTCAACGCTTCCAAAATATGATAAGGTTGAGATTGAAGGATACACCGGGAATTAAATAGAAATGGAAGGAAAGGTTTTTGCAATGTGTCAATGAGAGAAAATGCCTTGGAAACATGACGCAGGAGTTCAGGATTTACGAACTCATGAAAAATAAACTGACTCAAGATGAATCCCATAACCTACTCTAGTTTTGTATGAAAGAACATGCATGGTGGTATTTTACATACACCTGTACCAATCCATAGCCACTTAATTTTACGTTAAAAAAACTTTCTATCCTCATCTTTTTATAAAGTCATAACTCGTTTCTAAGTTTTATATAAAAAACATTGACAAAACTAATGATAAAGGTATTATCTGATTGAAGAAGTTAAAATAAACACGAATAAATTTCCTTTGGAAATTTGGTATAACAAAGAATATTGTTTATCTTTGCAACGTTTTCCTAAGGAAACAAAAAACAATATTAAGAAACAGCAGATAATAAAACCTCAATTAATTAAAATAAAATATCTAATGAAACGTACAGCAACACTTGTAGTAGCAATTTTGGCATTAGTTTTGACTGCTTGTAAAGCAGATAACAGTCCTAAAAAACAGGACAATAGTGCCATTACAACAGAAGAAACAAAAGATAATAACCCAAAAGAAGGAAAGGAAACAAAGATGAATGTAACAGAAATGAATTCAGAAATGTTCCAGCAGAAGATAATGGATTTCAAGAAGAGTCCTAAGACATGGAACTTTAAGGGTGACAAACCTGCAATCATTGACTTCTATGCAACATGGTGTGGCCCATGTAAGGCTACTGCCCCAGTTCTAGAAGAGGTAGCAGGTGACTATGCAGGTCAGATTGACGTTTATAAGGTTGATGTTGACCAGCAGCGCGAGCTCGCAGCACTCTTTGGTATTCGTTCAATTCCATCAATACTCTTCATTCCTAAGACAGGTGAACCTACTATGCAGAATGGGGCAATGAATAAGGCTCAGTTTGAAGAGGTTATCAAGTCTGTCTTGTTGAAGTAAAAGTAAACAATGGATAATCATTGTATCAGTAAGATTCGAGAAATATTTCGTGTTATCACCGCTTTTGAAAGTCGATTACAGCAGCAAATAGGTTTGAATATTAATGAATCAATGCTGTTGTGTTTACTTTCAGAAAGTGAACATCCCATGTTGGCTGGTGAAATAGCTGAAGCGATGGGGTTGACACGGTCGAACGCCTCTAAAATTATAGCCTCATTAGAGCAGGCATCTCTTATCCGTCGCCGATCATGTTCAGAAGATGGGCGCTGCCAAAGATTCCACATTACAAAGCATGGTTTAGAGAAGTTGGATCACTTACATTGTGACTCTATAGCTGTTCCTGAAGAATTAAAAGAGATGATATAAGATAATATTACAATCTTACTAAATAGATAGAAATAAAAGGGACGTATAGAACGTGTGTTACCCAATGGGCATTATTATTACACACGAACTATACGTCCTTTTTTTTATACCAAAGCTACAACTTACTTGGCTTTCAAGATTTGTTCGATGCCTTGTTCTCTATGATTAATGTGCACCTCAATTCCGTATTTCTTATTAAGATGTTCAGCAAGATGTTGTGCACTATAGACTGAACGGTGCTGACCGCCTGTACATCCAAAAGAGAACATTAAATCAGTAAAGCCACGTTGCATATAACGTTCTACATGTTGATTAGCCAATTCATACACAGGTTTTAGAAAATCGAGTATTTCACCATCATCTTCAAGGAAACGAATGACAGGTTCGTCTAAACCCGTGATCTTTTTATAAGGTTCATAACGACCAGGGTTATGCGTACTTCTACAATCAAAGACATAACCACCACCATTACCTGACGTGTCTTCTGGAATCCCTTTCTTAAAAGAGAAACTAAAAACGCGCACTACCAATGGTCCCTTACCATCATATTTAGAGAAGGTTGCTGGACCATCCAAGGGGTTTGCATTATAAATATCTTTCTCAGCCACTTTAAACCCATCAGTTCGATTTGCGGCAGATTTCTCAATATGAGCAAACTGGGGTAATAAAGTAAGACGTTTTAGCATATCCATCATATATGGATATGGAAAGACATCATCACCTAAAGTCAAGAGATCGCGTAAGTTTTGGATAGCCGGAGGAATAGAATCTATAAAATGCTTCTTCCTTTCAAAATAGCCACGGAAGCCATAGGCACCTAAAACTTGTAGTGTACGGAAAAGCACAAACAAGGATAATCGATTAACGAAATGGCGTTTAGAAGGAACTTCTGTATAATTTTTAAGACTCTGATAGTATTCAAACACTAATTCGCGACGAAGTTTGAAAGAATACTTCGCACTTGCTTGCCATAAGAACGAAGCAAGATCATAGTAGAATGGACCTTTTCTTCCACCTTGGAAATCAATAAAATATGGTCTCCCATCTTTATCTAACAAGATGTTACGTGCTTGAAAATCACGATAAAGGAAGGAATCCATCTTTTCAGACGTTAAGTCTTTTGCAAACATACGGAAATTGGCTTCAAGTTTTAATTCATGAAAGTCAAGTTCTGTCGCTTTGAGGAAGCAATACTTAAAATAGTTCAAATCAAATAGTACGCCTTCCTGATTAAATTCTGGTTGTGGGTAACAATTAGAAAAATCTAATCCTCTTGCACCACGTAACTGAATGTTAGGCAGCTCCCTAATAACATTACGTAATAACTTTTGTTCAGCAAGATTATATCGTCCACCTGCTTCACGACCTCCTCGTATTGCATCATAGAGAGAGGTGTTTCCAAGGTCAGACTGTAGGTAATATAACTCGTCATCTGAAACGACAAAAATATGTGGGACAGGTAAACGTCGTTTCTCAAAATGTTTGGCAAGATAAATAAAAGCGTGATTCTCGTCACGACTTGTTCCTATCACGCCAATAATGGTATCTCCCACTTCATCTGTCAAACGATAATATTCACGATTACTGCCAGCTCCTGCTAGTTTCTCTACATTTGTAGGGGTAATACCCTTCCAACTCTTATATAGTTCTAATAGTTTCTCCATGACTCCTTAGCATCTGTGACTAAGCAACAAAATAATATTGGGCTAATTGGAAGCGTCTTCCTCTTCCTCAATGGCCTTATTAATCTCCTTTGCCTGTTTCTCTCCTCGTTTCTTGTGGTCATACTGACGTAACAAGCCATCAATTAACAACAGAATAACAAGTATTCCGCTCGTAATAAGCCATGACCTTGTAATGTAGTAGATGCACCCGATAACTATAAAGAGTACAACAAATTCTTTCCAATTAATCAATTTTTTCATGCCACAAAGTTAACGAAAAGATTACAGATAAAAGCTGAAAACAGAGAAGATTTTAGATTTATTCTGCCTATGGATAAAATCAAAGATGAAGACGAATAATTTTATAAATATCTACCTAAGAAAGTTTCTAGCTCGAGTGCTGCTTATGAATATTTTTACTAAAGGAATGTTGTGTTGCAGAAAAATGCTATCTTTGTATGTTGAATAAAAAAAGAGCAAGATAAATACACAAGATGACAGACGCAAAGATTATTAATGACCCTGTTTTCGGATTTATAAAGGTGCCACGTGGAATTTTACTAGACATCGTACGTCATCCACTCATGCAGCGATTAACACGTATCAAACAATTAGGATTGACACAGGAGGTTTATCCAGGTGCACAACATACACGCTTTCTACATTCTTTGGGTGCCTTTCATCTGATGAGTGAAGCCCTAATATCACTACAACAGAAAGGTGTTTTTATGTTTGATAGTGAAGCAGAGGCTGTACAGGCAGCAATCCTCATGCACGACATTGGTCATGCCCCCTTTTCTCATGTTTTAGAGAATACCCTTATCACTGGTATCACACATGAGGAAATATCACTGATGATGATGGATCGTATCAACAAAGACATGCATGGTGCACTTAACCTTGCCATCAGTATTTTCAAGAACGAATACCCAAAGTCATACCTTCATCAACTCATTTCAAGTCAACTCGACATGGACAGACTTGATTATCTTCGTCGTGATAGTTTCTTTACAGGGGTAACAGAGGGTAATATTGGTTCAGCACGTATCATCAAGATGCTTAATGTTGTTGATGATTCACTAGTGGTCGAATCAAATGGAATTTATTCTATAGAGAATTATCTTACTTCACGCCGTTTGATGTATTGGCAAGTGTATTTACATAAGACAACAGTTGGCTGTGAGAATGTTCTTATTAACCCAAGTTTAACCCCCACTTTCGCCTATTTCTTGCAGTCACCGTACTCTCCTCGTTTTTCTTATGGACTCTGTGTCCTACAAATTTTATTCTTTTTGAATGGTGAGTGTTTTAAGTTCAACTTATCGTATATCTGTTTTGCTTGCTTCGAAGGACTACTACATTGGCGCATCTCGATGTTCTCACCTAATGGATTCTTCCCTTTTGTTGTGACGAGCTTCTGGGTGCTCATACGTCGTACAATCTCGGTCCAGTAACAGGATTCTCCTTCTCGTTTTAATTGACAGCGGATGGTGTTTACCACCCAATAGGCTAATAAACCGAAGAAGAGGTGTGCGTCGCTTCGCTCATCTTTCTGATGATAGATAGGACGGAGGTTGAGGTCATTCTTTAGTTGCCTGTTCGTGCATTCTATCTCACGAATGAGATTGTAGTATTCCCATGTCACACGCTCAGAAAGTGTCCTGATATTGCTGCGGAGGAAGTAGACTCCGTGACCGGACTCCATTGCCGAGAGGTCTTTTATCTCCCAGTCTACGCGCAGCATCTGCTTGGGTTTCTTCTCATCTTTTATGTAGCTTATCTGATAGAACTTCGCTATAGATGGGTACTTCTGTATGGCACGTCCTGTACGTTCAACAACCTTTTCATAGGTTTTTGTTCCACCTTTCTTGGAGATTCCATCGTTTATTCTCTTCAGTTCCATCTCAAAACGCTCTCTCCAGACCCTGTTCATAGACGACTCTGTCATAGCTTTCGAAGGAGATGTTATTTCGAGATAATAATCCTTGTCATCTTCTGTCTTAACCTCTTTCAGCGTTATTTTCTGCCGACGGGCATCCATTACCGTAACACTCTTGTTATCATCACTGAGCGTATAGTCCTTCATCTTTGTACGGGATACGCAGAGATAATTGTAACCTTTTCTTTTGATCAGCTCCAAGTTCTCTTCCGTGGCAACACCTGCATCCATGACAACGAGCGTATCTTTTGTCCGTGATGGATTCCTCTTTGCTAACGTATCAATCATATTGGGCAGAGACTTAGGGTCTGCTGTATTACCCTCCAAGATAGAAGAATAACGTATAAAACCTTCTTTATTGATACATAGTGCAAGTACAAGTAGCTTACAGTCAGAGCGTTTTTCTTTTGATCGGCCGAACTTGGCCTTGTTGCTGTTACGCTTGCTGCCCTCGAAATAGAAGTTGGTTAAGTCGAAGAGCATCAACTTGTTGTCTATATTAAAGAGATCGTCAGTAACGTTGCACAGATGACGCTCTAACTGTTCCTTTAGTTCATATAATTTGTCAGTGACTTTATACAGAGAATTGATTCCTGGTGTCCAGCCAGGAACTCCACTATAAAGTTCACCAGCAGCCGAGTTATCACGCAAATAATAATAAGACGAACGTTCAGAAACAGCATATACTGTGCGAACAATCAATGCTGACAAAGCTGTGTGTATTGTATTCTCCGTCCAGCCGTTTTTGCGCAGGAAACCCTCTAATTGCAGTTTGTCTATCGTCTGCTTGCAGAGCCACTCAGCACCGACATTCCTTGCGTCAGTATATTTTGCCGTCTCAAGGTCAACGTAGTTCTCATATTTTCTCAGCGACTTCTGCTCTTCCTTGTTAAACCTATCAATTCCACCTTCGTTCTCCATACGGCTCCACCATTCATCAGCCTTTACCTGTTCAATAGGAGTAAGTCCGTCAAGATGTTCCTTGAAAAGCGAGGGTGTACTTCTGTTTTTGAAGCGTTCGGTAAGTGCGTATGCAATTTTTCGAACCTGTACGGCTGTAAGTGAAGGTTCGAACCCGATGTTCAACAGAATTAGCGAATGTACATGACCCTGCACGTCACGATATGACTCCTTAATGCGATAAAAAGGAGCCATGTCGCCTGTTGCAGGGTTGAATCGTGTCTGTACATTTGCGTGCATGAGTGCAAAGTAACAAAATAATTTTGATATGACGGTGTCCTACAAATCAGATTTTACTCCTCGTTACAATACCCTATGCTTGATTATCAGTCTTTTATGAAATTAATACTACATAAAACATCCCGAAAATTTATGAAAAATATTTTTACCGGTTAAACTTGGGTTAACACTTTACGTCGTGCTAAACAATTGGCTAAAGAAGGAGTAAATCTTTTTGCATCACCAGCACTACATTACTTCCTTTACAATGATATTACGGCAGAAACATTCATTAAAGATAAGAAAGCGTTAGATAATTATATTGCGTTGGATGACAATGATATATGGAGCGCTATTAAAGTATGGCAACAGCATGAAGACAGGATTCTTTCTTTACTCTCATCAAACATAATTAATCGAAAAATATTTAAAGTTGAAGTGAGAGAAAAAGAACCTACACAAGATGAAATCAATCAGCTTAAGAAACTTATCTCCGAACGATATGAAATAAATCTTTCTGATTGTGATTACCTCGTTGGAGTAAATCGTGTACAGAAAGACATGTATAATCCATTCGATGACCACATCAGCATTCTCTATAAAGATGGAACTTTGAAAGATATAACCGAAGCATCAGAGATTTTGAACATTGAATTACTCTCGAAAAAAATATGTAAATATTACCTATCTTATCAACGTTTCTAATAAAAAATCCCTATCTTTGCACAAATTATAATCAATAAAAGGCAATATAAATGGAATTCTCTGCGAAACAAATATCGCAATTTATACAAGGTCGTATTGAAGGTGACGAAAACGTAACCATTAATACCTTCGCCAAGATTGAAGAAGGTAAGAAAGGAGCTATCTCCTTTCTTGCAAACCCTAAATATATACACTATCTCTTTGAAACTGAGTCAAGCATTGTCCTCATAGATGAGGATATCCAATTGGACAAGGAAGTAAAGCCTACTCTTATCCGTGTAAAGAATGCACGAGATTGCGTTGCTAAGTTGTTGCAACTCTATGAAAGTATGAAACCAAAGAAGCAGGGTATAGACCCGCTTGCTTTTGTTTCTTCTAAAGCAACAATTGGTAAGGATGTGTATATTGGTGCATTCGCATACATTGGTGACGGCGTAGCTTTGGGTGATGGCTGTCAGGTTTATCCACATGCAACAATTATGGATGGTGTGCAATTGGGAAGTAATTGTATTGTTTATCCAAACGCAAGTATCTATCATGATTGTAAGATTGGTAACAATGTTATTCTACATTCTGGTTGTGTAATTGGTGCGGATGGCTTTGGCTTTGCACCTAATCCAGAAACTGATAGCTATGATAAAATACCTCAAATCGGTATTGTTACGATAGAAGATGACGTAGAGATTGGTGCCAACACTTGTATTGACCGCTCAACTATGGGCAGCACATACGTTCGTAAGGGCGTGAAACTTGACAACCTTGTTCAAATAGCGCACAACAACGATATTGGTGAGAATACCGTGATGTCTGCTCAGGTAGGTATTGCTGGCTCAACTAAGGTTGGACAATGGTGTATGTTTGGTGGTCAGGTGGGTATTGCTGGTCATATCACTATAGGTGATAAGGTATTCCTCGGTGCACAGTCAGGTGTCCCTGGTAGCCTAAAGAGTAATCAGCAACTCATTGGAACTCCCCCTATGGAGCAACGCCCATACTTTAAGTCACAGGCTATCTTCCAACGTTTGCCAGAGATGTACAAGCAGTTGAATGCACTGCAGAAAGAAATTGAAGAATTGAAAAAGAACAAATAACATACATGGAAACAGTTAAGCAGAAAACATTGAAGGGAAGTTTTTCCCTCTTCGGAAAAGGACTTCATACTGGATTGAGCCTTACTGTAACTTTTAATCCTGCTCCAGAGAATACAGGATATAAGATTCAAAGAATAGACCTTGAAGGGCAGCCTATCATTGATGCTGTTGCAGAAAATGTTGTCGATACACAGCGAGGAACAGTATTGGCAAAAGGTGAAGCACGCATTAGTACGATAGAACATGGTATGTCTGCACTTTATGCTATGGGTATAGACAACTGCCTTATTCAAATCAATGGTCCAGAATTCCCAATTCTTGATGGCTCTGCAACCATGTATGTTGACAAAATCAACGAAGTAGGTATTGTTGATCAGAATGCACCGAAGGATTATTACATCATTCGGAAAAAGATAGAAATCAAGGATAAGAATGGTTCTGTTATTACGATTCTTCCTGATGAGCAATTCTCTATAACGGCTATGTGTAACTTCGAATCTAAGTTTATTAGCAGTCAGTTTGCCACATTAGATAATATTGATAATTATGCAACAGAGATAGCCCCTGCGCGTACATTCGTTTTTGTTCGTGACATTATACCTCTTTTGCAGGCTAACCTTATCAAGGGTGGCGACTTGGATAATGCTATAGTAATCTACGAGCAGCAGGTTTCACAAGAGAAACTAGATCAGTTGGCTGACCTTTTGAAGGTTCCACACATGGATGCCAAAAATATTGGTTATATCCAACATAAGCCATTACAATGGGATAATGAGTGTACACGTCATAAACTCCTTGACATCATTGGTGATATGGCACTGATTGGTAAACCTATCAAGGGACGTATCATTGCTACTCGTCCTGGTCATACTGTCAACAATAAGTTTGCACGCTTGATGCGTAAAGAGATACGCAAGCATGAGATTCAAGCGCCAATGTATGATCCTAATGATGAACCATTGATGGATAATATTCGTATCCGTGAGCTTTTACCTCACAGATATCCAATGCAGTTGGTTGATAAGGTTATCGCAATGGGTTCAACGAGTATCATTGGTATTAAGAATGTAACCAGCAATGAACCATTTTTCCAAGGACACTTCCCACAGGAGCCTGTTATGCCAGGTGTATTGCAGGTTGAGGCTATGGCTCAATGTGGTGGTCTTTTGGTGCTTTCACAAGTAGAAGAGCCTGAGCGTTGGTCAACTTATTTCTTGAAGATTGATGACGTTAAGTTCCGCCAAAAGGTTGTCCCTGGTGACACACTCATGTTCCGTGTAGAGCTTCTAGGCCCAGTACGTCACGGAATCAGTTCAATGAAAGGTTATATGTTTGTTGGTGAACGCGTTGTAGCTGAAGCTACATTTACGGCACAAATAGTTAAGAACAAGTAATATAAGAAAGAGAATTATGAACCAGATAAGTCCATTGGCCTTTGTTCATCCAGAGGCGAAACTTGGTGATAATAATATAATTGGACCATTCTGTTACATCGATAAGAATACTGTCATCGGTGACAATAATGTGTTCCAGAATAGTGTAACGATCCATGTAGGCGCACGTTTGGGCAATAACAATGAGATTTTCCCTGGTGCCAGCATCTCAACTAAACCTCAGGACTTGAAGTTTAGGAACGAAGATTCATTGTGTGAGATCGGTGACAACAACTCTATTCGTGAGAATGTTACCATCTCACGCGGTACGGCTTCTAAGGGTACTACAAAGGTTGGTAGCAACAACTTGTTGATGGAGTGTGTACATATAGCACATGATTGTGTCATTGGCTCTGGTGACATTATTGGCAATTCAACAAAGTTTGCAGGTGAGGTAACAGTTGATGATAATGCTATTATCTCTGCAAACATTCTTTGCCATCAATTCTGCCATATCGGTGGATACGTTATGATTCAGGGAGGATCTCGTTTCTCAATGGATGTTCCACCTTATATTATTGTTGGTAAGGAGCCTGCTCGTTACATGGGTATTAACCTTATCGGTCTGCGTCGTCGTGGTTTTTCAAATGAACTTATCGAACTAATTCACAATGCATATCGCATCCTGTATGGAACAGGTACACGCGCCGAAAATATCCAGAGAATTAAGAATGAATTGCAAGTAACACCAGAAATACAACGTATAATTGATTTTGTTGAGTCGTCTGAACGTGGTATTATTAAATAGAGGTCTGCTCTCAATTTCCTAAAAGTAGAGAAAGATTCGTTCGAGTAGATAAATGCGTTTCACAACTTACCTAAGTTGGATTATATTTATTTATAATTATCAGGCATTCAGATTGAAAAACAAAACTTTAATTGTCATCACTGGTTCGACAGGCGTTGGTAAAACAGAGACAACCCTTCGTATTGCTGAACATTTCAACGTACCCGTTATCAATGCGGATTCACGACAGATTTTCTCCGAAATTCCGGTAGGAACAGCAGCACCAACAGCCGAGCAGCAACAACGAATACAACATTATTTTGTTGGTAGCCATCACTTAGAAGATTACTACTCTGCCAGCCGATATGAACAGGACGTGATGGAACTGATTAATACTCAGTCCTCCCCTATCGCTCTGTTATCAGGCGGCTCTATGATGTATATTGATGCAGTATGTAAAGGGATTGATGATATTCCTACAATTCTCCCCGAGATAAGAAGGAATATGATGGATCGTTTGGAAGCTGAAGGACTTGAACAAATGTGCAAACTGTTGCGAGAAAAGGATCCTGCGTATTGGGAAATAGTTGATAAGAATAACCCACGACGTGTTATCCATGCACTTGAAATATGTGTTCAAACAGGAAAGACATACACATCATTCCGCTTAAATACTATAAAGGAACGTCCTTTTAATATCATCAAGATAGGCTTAAATCGTGATAGAGATGAACTTTATCAAAGAATCAATCAACGAGTTTTAAAAATGATTGAAGATGGAATGATTGAAGAAGCTTTACAAGTTTATCCAAAGCGTTCACTTAATTCTCTTAATACTGTTGGTTATAAAGAGTTATTTGAATATCTTGATGGCTTAACGACTCTTGACGAGGCCATATTTAAGATACAGAGTAATACCCGTAGATATGCTCGGAAACAACTCACATGGTATAAAAAAGATGCAACTTTTAGATGGTTTCATCCCGATAAGATTGAAGAAATCTTAAATTATATCCAAACAATGATATCAGATACAAGTAAAGAAGTACTTTTGTATTAAGAGCAGTATGGGCTATATGAGCACATAGGACGTTAGAAGTTCTGGTAAGTTACGTTAAACATGAAGATTATCTATAAATGGTAAAGAAAATATTTAGATTCATAAAAAGCATTTTCCGTGGGCTAATCAACTTTTTTCCTTGGTATGCAAAACTCTATAAAGGTCGTGCTTGGTACACAAAGGCTACTATAGGAGTTGTATCCTTCTTTGTAGCCATCTTCCTTTATTTGGGTATGGTTGACATCAATTTCCTCTGGCTATTTGGGAAATCACCAGGTTTTATAGATATCAAAACACCGCCAACTTATGCTGCATCTGAGATCTATAGTGCTGATTCCGTTCTGATTGGTCGGTTTTATAAAGAGAATCGTACACCTGTAAAGTATGAGGAAGTCAACTCTGCTTTTTGGAATGCGCTCATCAGTACTGAGGATGAACGTTTTTATAGTCATCATGGAATTGACTTTATGGGCATCGGAGGTGCTATCAAAGATGCCGTGACAGGCAGTGGAGGTCGTGGAGCATCCACCATCACACAGCAATTAGCCAAGAATATGTTTCGCGTTCGTACACAATATTCTTCGGGTCTGCTGGGGCATGTTCCAGGCTTGAGAATGCTTATCATGAAGAGCAAAGAGTGGATTATCGCCATTAAGCTAGAGCTTATCTACTCTAAGAAAGAGATTCTTACGATGTATGCCAATACCGTTGATTTCGGTAATAACTCTTTTGGTGTAAAGACAGCGGCTAAGACATACTTTAACACAAGTCCGTCTAAGTTGTCAATTGACCAAGCTGCAACATTGGTAGGTATGTTGAAGGCTACAACTTATTATAATCCAATCTTACATCCAAAGAACTCTATTCGCCGTCGTAATACCGTGTTATATAATATGGTAACACATAACGTATTACCTCGTAGTGAATACGCAGTATGTTCAAAACTTCCAATGAAGTTAGATGTACATGTTGAGGAGAACTATGATGGTCAGGCACAATATTTCCGCGAGTATATATCCGACTACTTCAAAGATTGGATGAAAGACAATGGTTATGATCTCTATAGCAGCGGATTGAGGATTTATACAACCATTGATACTAGAATGCAGAAATATGCTGAACAGGCTGCCACTAAGCAGATGAAGAAGGTTCAACAGACTTTTAACAATCATTGGCGTGGTATGCAACCATGGAGAGATGCAAAGGGAGACGAAATACCTGGCTTTATTGAGGGTATTGCAGAACGCCAACCTTTCTATAAGAAGTTGTTACAGAAATATCCAAACCAGCGTGATAGCGTTCTCTATTATCTCAACAAACCACATAAGGTTACTCTCTTCGACTATGAAAAGGGACACATTGAGAAAGAGATGTCGTCAATGGACTCTATTCGCTATATGGTAAAGTTCATGCACTGTGCCATGGTAGCGATGGAACCAGAAACCGGTGCTGTACGTGCTTGGGTGGGCGATATTGACTTCAAGACGTGGAAGTATGACAAGGTTGTTGCACAGCGTCAGCCTGGTTCAACCTTCAAACTCTTTGTTTATTCAGAAGCGTTCAATCAAGGACTTACTCCATGCGACAAACGTCGTGACGAGTATATTAGCATGGAAGTACTCGATAAGAAGACTGGCCTGATGAAGACATGGACACCTCACAATGCCAATGGTCGATTCTCTAATGATTCTATCACACTGAAAAGTGCATTTGCTCGCAGTATCAACTCGATTGCAGTGCGCTTAGGACAAGAGATGGGTATAAAGAATATTATTCGTACTGCACAGGAGATGGGTATCAAAAGTCCTTTGGATGATGAGCCATCTTTGGCATTGGGATCAAGCGACGTGAACCTTTTAGAATTGGTAAATGCCTATAGCACTGTTGCCAATGAAGGTGAACATCATGTTCCAGTTGTGGTTACACGAATCTTGGATAAAGATGGTAATGAGGTCTATGTTGCACCAAAAGACCATGAGCGAGTGTTACCTTACAAGTCTGCCTTCCTCATGCAACAAATGCTGAAAGCTGGAGTGAATGAAGGTGGCGGTACAAGTCTGGCTCTACGCCATTATATTTTCGGTGATACGGACTGGGGAGGAAAGACAGGAACAAGTAATAACCACTCTGACGCATGGTTTATTGCAGTCAGTCCAAAGCTTGTTGTAGGTGCATGGGTAGGTGGAGAATACCGCTCAATTCACTTCCGTACAGGTGCTTTAGGACAAGGTTCGAAGACAGCCTTACCTATCTGTGGAGAGTTTATTTACAGCTTAATGCGTGATAAGGCCTTCCAGAAGTATCATGCTAAGTGGCAAATAGATCCAGACGAAGGAATTGATCCAACAGCATACAATTGTCAGCCTACAGTGATTCGTCATGCTTTACCAGATTCATTACAGGGTGTTATCTCTAGACGCCGACATCAAGAAAAGGAAGAAGAGCCTATTGATGAAAACGAAAACAATGATGAGGGTGGCTTTATCTTAGAGCCAATGCCACAGCCAGCCCCAGAAAGAGAAAACAACAGTCCTAATAATGAATCACAGAAAATCATAAAGAAGGCAAAGAAGCCGCGCAGTGAGGATATGGAAGTATAGGTATTTCATTATATTCACAGAGAGTCAAACCTCTGTGAATATAAAGGAAATAATCCCAGTTTTGACAATCTAGCCTATTACTTCTGTAGTTGATATCAGCAAATACATTTATAGAGTGTAAGACTATAAAGTGGTAAGTTATAAATAAAAAATAATCTGCGTAGGGCAATGAAGCTCAAAAGCAATGTCTCAAAAGAAAGCAAACATAGACATTAATACAATTGACTTGGATAATACAGAGCTACAAAAAGCGCTTCAAATTATCCAGTTCACCAATAATTCCCTCTTCTTAACCGGAAAAGCAGGAACAGGAAAATCTACGTTTCTACGTTACATTGCTGCTACAACGAAGAAAAAACATATTATTCTAGCACCAACAGGAATTGCTGCAATCAATGCTGGTGGTAGTACGCTACACAGTTTTTTTAAACTCCCTTTCTATCCACTTGTTCCCACAGATAAACGTTATTCTGCGCGCAATCTGCGTAGTACGATGAAATATAATGGTGACAAATGTAAATTGCTACGCGAAGTCGAACTGATTATAATTGACGAAATCAGCATGGTACGGGCTGATATCATTGACTTCATTGACAAATTTCTACGGATATACAATCGTAATATGCGTGAACCATTTGGTGGGAAACAGCTTCTTTTAGTGGGTGATGTTTATCAGCTTGAGCCTGTCTTGAAGGAGGAAGATCGTAAGCTACTACAACCTTTTTATTCAAGCAGTTATTTCTTTGATGCAAAAGTTTTCCAAGATTACCCTCTTGTAAGTATTGAACTCACTAAAGTATATCGTCAGACTGATTCTAGTTTTATATCCATTCTTGACCATATCCGCACGAATCAAGTTTCAGATACAGATTTCAAGTTGATTAATGAGCGCATCGGGGCACGCTTGGAAAATGCAGACAAACCTGAAGGAGATTTCACGATTACTTTATCAACGAAGCGTGATACCGTGGACTGGATTAATAATGAAGGACTCGAAAGTCTTGAAGGAAATCCCGTCATGTTCTTAGGTGAAATCAAAGGCGAATTTCCGGAGAGTAGCCTCCCCACCCCTATCGAATTGAATCTCAAGGTTGGAGCACATATCATGTTTATTAAAAATGACATTGAAAAACAATGGGTCAATGGAACCTTAGGTATCATTATCGGTATCGACGAAGAAGCTGGTATGCTCTATGTCCATACAGAAGATGGTGAAGACTTACAAGTTCAACGTGAGATGTGGGAGAACATAAGATATCGTTTTAATGAGGAAGAACAAAGAATTGAAGAGGAACAGATAGGTACTTATATTCAATTCCCTATTAAATTGGCTTGGGCTATCACTGTTCACAAAAGTCAAGGACTAACCTTCAAAAACGTAAATATTGATTTTACAGGTGGTGTCTTTGCAGGAGGTCAGGCATACGTTGCCCTCTCACGTTGTACAAGTCTTGAGGGTATTACCCTCAAAGAACCTTTACGCCGAAATGAAGTCTTTGTGAGAAGTGAGGTGACACAATTTGCCAAACATTATAACGATAACAATATTATCTCGAAAGCACTCAAGCAGAGCAAGGCTGACAAAGAGTACTATGATGCAACACGTGCATTCGATGATGGCGACTTTGATGCCTTTCTTCGTAATTTTTTTCTTGCAATCCATAGTAGATATGATATTGAACGACCTACAGCAAAGCGTTTTATCAGACGCAAACTGAATATCATAAACAAACTGCGCGCTGAGAACAAAGAACTTAGGAAGCAGCAAGCTGAAAAGAATGAATATCTAAAAGAACTATCCGTTGAATACGTTTTAATGGGTAAAGAGTGCGAACGTGAAGCAATGACTGAAGCAGCTATTGCTAACTATGAGAAAGCAATTGCCCTCTACCCCGATAACCCTACAGCACAAAAAAGATTGAAGAAACTAAAGTCTTCAACAAAGAAGAATAAATAGATAATGGAAAAGAAAAATAATTTCTCGAAAACAATAGCAACAATCGTTTTAGGTATTGTGATCATAATTATAGCAATTGCATCTTGTCATCAAAGTAAATCTATCGAGGGAGGCGATGATAAAGATACAGTTGCGGCAAAGGAGTTTATGCCACATGTTGAAAATGGTAAACTTAATATTGATTTACACAGCATTACTTCTATTCAATTTCCCAAATATAAAACAGCAAAGGCTATCCCGTTTATCCCCGATTCTGTTAGCATAGCTGCTGATGAAGAATCAGTTGCCAGTGGTAACTACTCAGCAACACTGATTCTTGACACTATCCCAAGTAAGGAATTTTATCAGCATATAGACCTTGCTGCACAGCATGATACGTGCTGGGATATAAATAAGTTTGAATATACCTACGAAAGAAAAGATAAACAAGGAGGGATATATAAAATCGCTTTTAGTAAAGGTGGGCAACAGGTTTTTGTTACTCATCTGAATAAAGACATGATTAAAGCCAATCATTAAACTTATTTACACAATCTTTCGGAAGATGAAGCGGGATGTTTTCATGTTCTTAAGGATATCCTTTATCGATATTTTCACGATTCCTATGGGAACGCAGACAACAAATGATTTGATACCTTTCTATCAATAGTGTGGAAAGTATATTCAAACATTAACAGTTGGAGTCAATTGGAGAGTCGCCATTTATGACAAACTTCAGCCAGAAAAAGAACAAAACCTCTCGTATAATGGACCTTACAATAATTGTCCGAAGCCTCCGGACAAAATGTCCGGACGCTTCGGAACAACAGTCCAGGTAGCACGGACAAATATTATAGTACTTAAGTGAGTATCAAGAAAGTAAACAATTGTAGTAAAGTGCATTGACCATAGGATTTCACGCGGGACAGAAAAAGATTCACGAGGTACAAGGTGAGAATCACAAAAAGATAAGCATATTTGATCGTTTCAAGTATAATCGATAAGAAAAGTATTTACTTGAAAAACTATCTTTAGCTCATCATCATAGTTGATAATACAACATTACCCATTGCAGGATTCTCTATATAACGCCATTAAAAACAACAATAAACCAGTCATCTCACCTTGAGAATACTCTAATTATTGTTAATTTAGTAAGAAATATTATCGAGAAACATGTTACATAACATTAAAATTTAGTAACTTTGTACCCGATTATGCCGTTGTGGGCTCAGAACAAGTGCTGGATAGATGCTCAGCCGCCCAACGGTACAAACCCGTTTACAATAAAATAATGTACGCAATTGTAGAAATTAACGGTCAGCAGTTCAAGGCTGAGGAGGGCAAGAAGCTCTTCGTAAACCACATCAAAGATGCGGAAGAAGGCAAGGCTGTTGAGTTTGACAAGGTTCTGTTGGTTGATAACAACGGAACAATCACAGTAGGCGCACCAACTGTTGAGGGCGCAAAAGTAGTAGCTGAGGTAGTAGCTCCTCTCGTAAAGGGCGACAAGGTTATCGTCTTCAAGATGAAACGTCGTAAGGACTACAGAAAGAAGAATGGTCATCGTACCCACTTCACTCAGGTAGAAATTAAATCAATTAACGCTTAACAAGGAGGACTTAAGAATGGCACATAAAAAAGGTGTAGGTAGTTCTAAGAACGGTCGTGAATCAGCTTCAAAGCGTTTAGGTGTTAAGATCTGGGGTGGCCAGAAGATTATCGCAGGTAACATTATCGTTCGTCAGCGCGGTAATAAGCACTTCCCAGGCGAGAATGTTGCACAGGGTAAAGACGACACATTGTATGCTCTTGCAGACGGTGTTGTTTACTTCCACAAGGGCAAGTACAATAAGAGTACTGTTTCTGTCCTTTCAGAGGAGGTTTACGCTGCAAAAACAGTAAAGCCAGAAGCTTAAAGCAAAACAAACAACTATTCCAAACAAACAACATAATCCCGGTCTCCTGTTGGAGCCGGGATTCATGCTTTTATAAAGGTAACTATAAATATACTACAGAAAACAAAAGAAGGGTTCGATAAAAAAAAGTATGAAAATTACTTTAACTAGCATATTTTTGTTTGAATCATTGAATAAAAATAGTGTTTCAAATATTTAGAATGACAAGTGTTAAGTGATGGTTGTTGAAGAAATGACACACTGAGCCACTGAGAAAACAGAAGTTTTGCTAGATACAAAGATATGGTGGTCACAGAGGCAACTCATAAATCTTAGTCCCTATCATTTACGATAGGTGCTTAAAATGTTATTATTTATTAAAATGCATGAGATGTAAAAAATGGCAGCAACTTAAAAATAAAACTAATCTCGTACTTTAAACGATTATTCCTTTCTTATTTTGGAATACTTGTTATTCCAAAGTTTGAAAGTACTTTTTATCATTAACCTTTTATGTAGCTGTTTCCACACCCTTTTCCTACAGAACCAAAATCTAGCTCCTATTCCCAAATCTTTGAGGCAAGCTTTACAAATTCAACCTTACCATCTATATAATCAGCAAAATACTCTGTAGCAGGTACGCCATCAGGAAGACTGCATGAGCCACATCCGCCACACGATGGTGATTTGCAGTTAAATCGTTCCTGTATAAATTCCATACGCTCCTCACGATTTGAAAATTCTATTTGTGGTGCTAACATTTTATCAATAATGAGTTTTAAAATAAACTTTCTATGTTTGTTACTTTTGACCTACAAACTTACATAAAATATTTGAGATAAACTGAAACATTTACAAAATGTACTAACATTGAAAGCAAAAAACACTTTATAGTGCGTCTTTTAATTGTGAAAAAAAATCTAACTTCAACAAGTGAGGGTGTTCGTACTCCTCTACTACTTCATGCAACCAGATAGTATGAAATGGAATATGTGCAGCCCAACCGCCAAGTTTCAAAACAGGTTCAATATCTGAACGAAAAGAATTACCCACCATTAATAGTTGATCAACACCGACAGAAAATTGCTCACACAACTGATGATATGACTTTTCTGTTTTATCTGAAACAACGATGATATCATTAAAATAAGTACTTAACCCCGAACGATGAAACTTATTCTTTTGATCAAGTAATTCGCCTTTCGTAAAGACAACCAAATTATATTTCCCTGATTCACGTAGAACCTTCAGCGTTTCTTCAACGCCATCCATGGGCTTTGCAGGTAACTCAAGAAGTTCTTTACCTAATGCGATAATCTTCTTAACCTCATTAGCTTTAAGTTTTCCTTTACTTACTTCTATTGCATTCTCTACCAAAGAGATTAAAAAAGCCTTACTACCATAGCCCAAGAGTGGCATATTAGCTGTTTCAACTGCAAACAAAGTTTTGGACACTTCCTCTGCAGGGGCATAAACGCTAAGCAACTTGCAATATTCCTTCTCAATTGATTCAAAATAAGTTTGACACTCCCACAAAGTGTCATCAGCATCGAAAGCTATTAATGATATATTTCTCATAACTTTATTATTTTCACCTACAAAAATACATCATTTAAACCTGCGCAACAAATAACAAGGGTAAAATAATCTTTATTACAAAACAAACTTCTACTTTGTTTTCTCTATATTCATGATTAACGTTACAGAATATTATTTCATCAACGCTACCAAACTATCACTTTACTAGATTTCAGGAAGATTCAATCTAAAAAAGATTCAGCCTACTAATAAAACTTCAAACCCTTATACCATCGATGTTCCACACAAAATGATACACAAAATTAGTAATTTATCCAATATTTTTTAGTTCAGATTTTCTTTGTTGAATGAATAGTTTTATATAAATTTGCAGCACGAAGTTTATCAAAATGGAAAACTTTTCGAGTAATAAAATGAAAAAAGTTATCCAAAACGGATAACTTTTCAATCAAAAGAAGTTACTTAAAATAACTTTTTCAAGAACAATAACAAAAGAAAATCAAACACCTAAAAGATAAATTAACAATGGAAATGAAGAACTTTACAATCACAAAACGTGATGGGTCAAAGGATCGGTTCTCCCTCGACAAAATTATGAATGCTATTCTCAAGGCATTCGAAAGCGTCAATGAACCTACTGATTTGGGTACTTTATCAAAAATCATCGCTAACTTAAATATTCAAAACGACATCAAGGTAGAAGACATCCAAAATCAGGTTGAGTTGGCACTTATGAAAGAAGGCTATTATCAAGTAGCAAAAAGTTTCATTGTCTATCGTCAGCAACACACAGAAGACCGTGAAACTCTTGAAAAGATGAAATTTCTTTCTGACTATTGTGTTGCATCAAATGCAGCTACAGGTTCAAAATTTGATGCCAATGCAAATGTTGAACATAAGAACATTGCAACACTTATTGGCGAACTTCCTAAGCAAGGCTTCATTCGTCTCAATCGTAGATTACTTGTTGATCGTATCAAAAAGATGTATGGTAAGGAGCTAGCTGATGAATACATTGATCTCCTTAATCACCATTTTATATATAAGAATGACGAGACAAACCTCGCCAACTATTGTGCTTCCATCACAATGTACCCTTGGCTTATTGGAGGTACAAATTCAATTGGGGGCAATTCGACAGCGCCAACAAATCTGAAAAGTTTCTGTGGTGGCTTTATTAATATGGTATTCATGGTCTCATCTATGCTTGCAGGTGCCTGCGCAACTCCAGAGTTCCTGATGTACATGAACTACTTTATCCAAAAGGAATATGGTAAAGACTACTGGGAGCGTGCTGATGAAGTTGTTGATCTTAGCCTAAGAAAGCGAACCATTGACAAGGTGATTACTGATTACTTTGAACAGATAGTTTATTCACTGAACCAGCCTACAGGTGCTCGCAACTATCAAGCAGTATTCTGGAACATTTCTTATTATGACCGCCCATATTTCGAGTCACTCTTCGGAAACTTCTATTTCCCAGATGGATCACAGCCTGACTGGGAGAGTCTTTCATGGTTACAGAAACGCTTTATGACTTGGTTTAACCAAGAGCGTCTAAAGACTGTTCTCACCTTCCCTGTAGAAACAATGGCTTTGTTAGCAGAGAATGGTGATTGCAAGGATAAGGAATGGGGTGACTTTGCCGCTAAGATGTATTCTGAGGGACATAGTTTCTTCACATACATGAGCGATAATGCTGACTCACTCAGTTCATGCTGCCGTCTGCGTAATGAGATTCAAGACAATGGTTTCTCTTATACACTTGGTGCTGGTGGCGTCTCTACAGGCTCGAAAAGTGTATTGACAATCAACCTCAATCGCTGTATTCAGTATGCAGTTAACAATAACCTTGATTACAAGGAGTATCTCACGCATATTATCGAGTTGTGCCATAAGGTACAATTAGCATACAACGAAAATCTCAAGGAGTTACTGCGTAATCACATGCTCCCACTCTTTGATGCTGGATACATCAACATTGATCGCCAGTATCTCACTATTGGTATCAATGGTCTTGTAGAAGCAGCAGAATTCATGGGACTTGACATCACACCGAATGAAGAATATAAGAAGTTCGTACAGACTGTACTTGGATTGATAGAAACACAGAATAAGGCTTTCCGTACAAAGGAAGCTATGTTCAACTGTGAGATGATTCCTGCAGAGAATGTCGGAGTAAAACATGCTAAATGGGACTCCGAAGATGGGTATTTTGTTCCACGCAGTTGCTATAACAGCTATTTCTATCGTGTTGAGGACAACTCGTTGACAATTCTCGACAAGTTCAAACTGCACGGAGCACCTTATATAGAACATCTAACTGGTGGTTCTGCACTTCACATGAACCTCGAAGAGCACCTCTCCGAACCACAGTATCGCCAGTTGTTGCGTGTCGCTGCACAGGAAGGTTGCAACTACTTCACATTCAACATTCCAAATACCGTCTGCAACGACTGCGGTCACATAGACAAACGTTATATGCACGAATGTCCACATTGTCATTCTAAGAATGTTGATTATCTCACTCGCATCATTGGTTACATGAAACGTGTTAGTAACTTCTCTGTACCTCGCCAAGAGGAAGCACACCGCCGTTTCTATGCAGGAGAAGATAAATATACAGTTAATACAACAAATGAGAAGTTATGTAAAGAATCGGTTACTGAAACCAAGAACGCATAACAGGCATTATTGTAAAAACGCTTTAACTTACTAATAGGGCTGACAGCCTTCACGTCTAATACCCCTAAAATCATTTACGGACACACGCTTATGTGTGTCCGTATTTGTTTATATTCCTCTTCATAAATTTTATGCTGCAACTATCAAAAATAAAATCCAAGTATCCACAAAACTACTTGTTTGACACACAACATTGTTAAAAAGTTCACCCTACTACCAATAAAGTAACTAATCTTTTATTTTGGTGTCCTCGGATTTGGAGCATTACCCTTGAGACCTAAAAAGAGCTATTCCACATTTATAATCATCGATTTTACATAGATCCATCCAATCTGCTTCAAATTCATGCAACGAATGAAATGTAAGTACACATGAATCTCTGTCTATGGTTAATATAATTTCATATCCACATTTTATTTCTTTTAGTATATTCTCCAATCTATCTGCGAAAATAAAAGCATTTGATACTATATCCTTACGACAAAAATCTTCAATGTGGACATTATTGAGAAAACATTCATATGCCGTCATATCATCAAACATATCTAATGTTATATGTGGATTATTGACATAAAAACGTTTAAAGAAAACACATTGTCCATTGACAGTGATTCCTTCTTTTAAAAGATACGCAAGTCCTTTGGACAGCTTATTTGAAATAGGCTGTCTTTTCAGAAAGAACATCATTTTTTTATTAAATACTATCATTCTCAAAGATATTTTTGTCCTTTTTATGGTACGTTGGGCATCTTTGTTCTCAAGTCATTAGTGTCCCGTTAAAATCGGGACATTAATGATATACTAAAGTTTTCCACCCTAATAAATAGATAGAAAAATAACAGTTTGTCGAATTTTCTTTGTAAATTAGTAATTGCAAACAACTGATTTTAAAGACAAGACAACAAAACTGTTATGGAAGCAAAAATAGAGAAAATAAGTGAGTTATCCAAACGTTTGAGTGTTAAAACTCGAGTGAGTGATGATTTATTTCCTCTTTTTGGTAAGCTTGGCATCGGTCACCTATTATCTCGCCTGTCATTGGAGAAACAGGACGGGGGCTCCGCTTCGGAGTTGATTCTTTCTCTTTGCCTCTTCCGCATTGTCGGTGAGAGAGCATCAACCGTATATGCAAACACTTCCACTGCATGACATATGTTACCCTGCCTGGTTTGGCACAATCAGCGTGCGCACGTCTTCAATACTTCACCCATCTTACCATGGTAATACTCGATAGCGCCGCTGCCGTTCTCACGAATTCTTATCATGGACAAACCATTTGTTGTTCATAAGTAAATTAAGTACCTTCTCATTATTAAATTTTTCAACTTGAAAAGAAAAAGTCAAATATCCCACATCAACATTATTATGAATTAACCATTCAAACGTTTCGTCAAAAATAGTTAACCCTATCATATAATAAAGATTGATGCTTTCCTTACTATGTCCTCGTGGAGTATAAGTCTTGTTACCTTTCATAAACTCTATAAAATCTTCTCTTGAAAACTTAGAATATTTTTCATTTAGGGCTATATCATATCCTTTTGTCAAATAGATAAAATTAGAGTCTATGTTTTGAAACAAAGGCATAAAAATTGGGTCTAAGAAATCGACAACTGGCCATTTATATTCAAAATTAAATGTTTTTACTTGTTCCTGATTAGTGACGAAACCGTCAATATCTAATTCGTATATTTTATATAGTTGCTCTGTTATACGCGAATCAATAACACTTTTCATCATTATTTCCTATTTATATAACTATTTAGCGATAATGAACGTTGAATAGTTACAAATTCTTTGTAACTTGTTAGAAATCCCTAAAGTTTCACTTGTGTCCTCTAATAACTTTACCGCTTTCTTTTTTCCTTGATTGTTAAATCTCCAACTCAATCATAAACCCCAAGAGAAGAGTATAGAGTCCGCCTCACTTTTTGATATTACGACATCAATACTATTATATAATTTTTTAATTTGAGAAGGGCTGTTACTACTATTGTAATTTCTTTTAGCTGTATGATAGACGTATTCCCATTTCTTTTTTTCGAAATAGTATGTAGTAGTCAAAGATTCTCGTATACTTCCATCTATCGTCATATAAGTTTTGTCTCCCATATATATATCACTTTCCCAAATTAACCTATTGTTCTTTATTAAATTACGTTTTTGAAAATAAAAAGGTACTCCGTCCTTTTTTTGCGGATTAACCCAAGTTCCCCCCTCAGATGTATAGGAGGGGGAGTATTTCCAAGAAGAATCTAATAGAGGTAACTTTATAATACTCCTTTGGTTGTTAAAATTTATGCCATATCTATTCTTTTTTTCTGCACAGCTAAATATTATTAATATGACACATAAAGAGCAAATCATACATTTTAGTCTTTTATCCTTACTGTTTCTGTCCATTTCCAAATTTCTTTAATGTTACCACCAAGTCTTATACCTTCTCCTCTCATTTTGTTGGTTATAATTAAGTCATAACATCCATTCATTTGAAAGCGTAATACATTTTCCAATACGAGATGAACCAATAGCTTTGCCAGTGAATTTTATAATATCAGGAGTAATTCCGTTCTTGTGGTAGATATAAGAATGATATACATTACATTTTTCTTGGTAAGAAACAAATTCTATTTGCCCACTATAATAGTTAATATTTCTTACCATTCTACAATTTGTTGTTTTAAGGCTATTTATCACACTGTCAATATCACTTCTTTGAATATTAATATTATATCTTAAAAGGATTTTCTTACACATCTTAAAGTTAGTTCTAATATTACTCAAAGAGATTTGTTTTCTTTTGTCATCTATTATGTAAGGAATAATGTCAATATTGACATCATCTTTACATTTATTTAATGAAAAAACAATCTGTTTATCTTTGCTATTGACAATATTTTGACTGTTGTAAAAATTAATAAGTACGTTAAAATACTTTTCGTTATTTTGAAAATTGGCAATAAAGAATTCCCTTGTGCAAGGATTGGGGTTCTTGCATGAAAACATCGAAAATACCATAATAAAAAACACGCACACACTTTTCATATATAATCACGATTAGGATGGTATCCAACGTAGCGAACAACGTTGGATGCCACAAGATATTTATTTGATTTTTTTTACTAAAGTTCCCCATCCAAATAAATATAGATAGAAAAATAACAGTTTGTCGAATTTTCTTTTTAAATTAGTAATCGCAAACAACTGATTTATAGACAAGACAACAAAACTATTATAGAAGCAAAAATAAAGGAAATAAGCGAGTTATCCAAACTTTTGAGTGTTAAAACTCGGATGAGTGATGATTTATTTCCTCTTTTTGGTAAGTTTGGCATCGGTCACCTGTTATCTCGCCTGTCATTATAGATGACACCATGCTTCGGAAAAGTGGCGTGAGAAAGGAAGATATCAGTCGTGTTTTCGACAATGTAAAAGACAGGTTCGTATTGGGCTACAAACTATTACTTTCTACATTCTTTGACGGCAAGACAACCATACCCTGTGATTTTTCACTGCATCAGAAAAAGGGGAAAAAAGAAACTAAGCAGTATCTCGGATTAGGTGGTTATCAAGGTTGCGACTTCAATGGTCAGATAGCCGACGCTACGCTGTGTTACCTTACATATACCGTCATGCCCTTGGAAAAGAGATTCACAGAATATCAAATCATGGAAGAACTCTTTTCGGATATGGAGGATGACCTCATGGCACTCATGTTATGGAAGAGAGTTCTTGCCTGTATTGAACACATTCTTCGTGTTTTAGGAGAAACGCTTGGGATGACGCCCCAACACCTTATGGCTACAATCAGCGGAAACGACAAAGAGATGAGCAAAATCCTTTTAATGGCTGAAGCATTGGAAAAATGGGACGAAGTATGTGAACAGTCTGCATAACTTCTGTTAGTCATGTGTTAAAAGTCAATAGATATGGAGGACGACAGGCAAAGAGGAATGAGAAAAACCTGTGTTTGAAGGGGTGGGGAACTTTAGTTATTTTGATAATTCCCATTTTAGAGCATTATCTCTGAAATTGAACATATTAAAAATACTCCTCAATTAGCCCACTTAATCTGGAATCAGTAACCTCTTTTGCAGTTATTAACTTCACTATTTATTCTTTAGTATAACCACTTATATTTTTTATATACGCCCATCTTGCCTCAAATTTAATTTTATCACAATTCGCTTTATTCGTAAGAATAATGATATGTTCGTTTCCTCGTAAACTCTCTATTGTAAAACTATAATTACTTCCATTATCTATATTAAAATTTATAATCTTCACCCCTATAAAATCAAATTCAATTTGAACTGTATTTACCTTGCGGTCTAACCATTTTAAAGGTAATTTTTCTGGAAGTTCTGATGTATCTAATGTTAGTATAAGTTCGAGGTCTTCGCCTGGAACTACGATAATTTTTATTATTTCTACATCTTGGAGTTGAGGTATATTTTTATATAGTGCTGTTAGACTACGTACATTTTCAAATCGTGTTATGTCCATCATTTATTTTATGAGATAATGTTTACTTACTTTGGGATTTCAATGTATATAACTAAAGTTTCCCACCCTAATAAATAGAAAAATAACAGTTTGTCGAATTTTCTTTGTTAATTAGTAATTGCTAAACAACTGATTTTAAAGACAAGACAACAAAACTATTATGGAAGCAAAAATAGAGAAAATAAGTGAGTTATCCAAACTCTTGAGTGTTAAAACTCGGATGAGTGATGATTTATTTTATCTTTTTGGCAAGTTTGGCAATGGTCACTTGTTATCTCGCCTGTCATTACAGATGACACCATGCTTAGGAAGAGTGGCGTGAGAAAGGAAGATATCAGTCGTGTTTTCGACAATGTAAAAGGCAGGTGCGTATTGGGCTACAACCTGCTACTTCGTGGACGATGTCATATCAACTGTGTCAACGGCTAACACAATAAACTCATATAACCGCTGTTATATCAGCATACTTAGATTTAGCAAATGACACAAGACGAGTACGCCGAGATGTTGTCTCAGGCAAAAGAACAGTTCAAACAAGGTACTCCTTTGTTTGGTAAGGATGGTGCATTCCATCGTGTATTGGAAGATTTCCTCAATTCAGCTCTCGAGTGTGAGATGGACTCTCACCTTTATAACACTAAGACATCCACAAAGATTAATCGCCGTAACGGCAAGATGTCCAAGGAGGTTCAAACAGAGTATGGTCCTGTAGAAATAGATACTCCACGTGACAGAGAAGGGAGTTTTACCCCTGAGATTATCAAAAAACGACAGACGATATTAGCAGAAGGTTTGTCCGATAAGATTATCAGTCTTTATGCTACAGGTCAGAGCATGTCTGACATAAGTAAGTTCCTTGAAGAGAACTATGGTACCAAGATATCCAAAGAGACAATAAGTAACATTACGGACAAGGTCTGGCCTGAGATAAAAGCCTGGCGCACACGCTCTTTGGAAGAAGTCTATCCGATAGTTTGGATGGATGCTATCCATTACAAGGCACATGACGACACGGGTGCTACAACATCTCGTGCAATATATAATGTCATTGGTGTTGACAAGGAAGGACATAAAGATCTTCTGGGTATGTATGTATCTCATAGCGAGGGCGCTAACTTCTGGCTCAGCGTACTTACAGACCTTCAAAACAGAGGTGTCAAAGACATTCTTATAGCTTGTGTAGATGGCCTTACGGGCTTCCCAGATGCCATCCAGAGCGTATTTCCTAAGACGGATGTACAGCTATGTATTGTACATCAAATCCGTAACTCAGTGAAGTATGTCGCCAGCAAGAATCAGAAGGAGTTCCTAAAGGATTTGAAGATGGTTTATGCTGCACAAACTAAGGAGAAAGCAGAGATAGAACTCGATAATTTGGAGAAAAAGTGGGGTAAGCAATATCCTATCGTCATCAAGTCGTGGCGTGACAAGTGGGATAACCTCTCACACTATTTTGACTATACGGAACCTATCAGACGTATCATGTATACTACCAACATTGTAGAAGGTTATCATCGTCAGATACGTAAGGTAACAAAGACAAAGGGAGTTTTCCCAACTGACGAAGCTCTCTTCAAACTCGTATATCTTGCCTATCGTAACATCAAAAAGAAATGGACTCAGCCATTGCGAAACTGGGGCCAGACAGCCCAACAGTTCGCTATAAAGTTTGGCGACCGCTTCCAATTATTATAGGTTCATGAAGTTAGGCATCCGGAAATTAGGCAGTTCAAAAATACTGTCGTATCTTTGCAACACCAAGAGAAGATGCGATGGTTTATACCACCAGCAAATTAAAAATCAGGCTGGGCATCGAGCCCAGCCTGATTTTACCAAGAGAAAGACTGCTCCGGTTTGCCCATCAGCATTACTCATGCTCCTAAAGAAATGAAGCCAATGACACAGTTCAGATGACGTACCCACTTCGTGCATTCTTTGACAGCAAGACAACCATACCCTTTGTTTTTTTATCACTCCAGTCCAATTTGACAACTTATAGCTAAGTGAAAAGTACTCCATCCCATTGGTGTTAGTACTTCGCACCAATGGTGCTTACCAACAGCACAATATGTGCTAAGCAACACTACAAGTATTTTAAAGTTTCTATATGCAAACTTATATCAAGATGTAAAAAATGAATACTCATCTCAAACATTCGAATAGTTTAATCATCCTTCTTAAACACAATCATTTGCGATTCCCTAAAACTTATTGGTATATCCATAATAACCGAATGGACTTTAATGCACCCATCCTCAGTATTCAGAGAACAAAGTATTTCCCTAAAAATATTTTTGCTGTCACTACTGTCATCCAAGATCATCATATAACTTATTAGTTTACAGTGGTATTACATGAAATGTTAAAAGTGACAGCAACTTAAAATAAAAAATACTCTTGTAAGATATGTAATATAATCCTCCTATCCGAGTATAAAACTTCAAAAAACACATTTACATTATCTTACCTTAATACTTTAATCCAAGCAAATAAAGTCAATTCCAAACGTTAGTCATGTTCTTTTCATCACATTTTATTATAATTTCTCCACTCTCTTTATGTTGTTTTGATTAATATTATTATCTTTGCACTGATTATTTCGAAATAAATATCTCTGCTTATCCGAGAAAGATGAGCAGACAGTAAATTCTAATCGTATAAATGAAACAATTCAGACTGGTGGACAACATCGTCGGATGGCTTGCATTCTTTATTGCAGCTTTCGTCTACTGTTCCACAATTGAACCGACAGCCAGTTTCTGGGACTGTCCCGAATTCATTACAACAGGCTATAAACTGGAGATTGGACACCCTCCTGGGGCACCTTTCTTTATGCTTACAGCCAATCTTTTCTCACATTTTGCTAGCGACCCAACAGAGGTAGCACGTATGGTTAACACCATGAGCGCATTGCTTTCGGCAACGTGTATCATGTTCCTTTTCTGGACCATTACCCACCTCTCACGTCGACTGATTGTGCGTGATGGTGAAGCCCCTTCACTTGCAAAAACTATCGCCATCGAAGGTGCAGGCCTTGTTGGTGCGCTGATTTATACTTTCAGTGACACTTTCTGGTTCTCAGCAGTTGAGGGCGAGGTATATGCCTATTCATCAGCGTTTACAGCTGTTGTTTTCTGGCTTATATTGAAATGGGAAGATAATGCAGACAAACCTCATTCTGACCGTTGGTTGATACTGATTACCTATATGACTGGTCTGTCAATTGGTGTGCACCTACTCAACCTCCTTTGTATTCCAGCCATTGCACTGGTTTACTATTATAAGAAGGTGCCAGATGCAAACTTGAAGGGTTCACTCTTTGCCTTGCTCCTCTCTGTAGTCCTCGTTGCAGCCGTTCTGTATGGTGTTGTTCCAGGTATTATCACAGTAGGTGGATGGTTTGAGTTATTCTTCACGAATACACTTGGCATGCCATTCAACACGGGTACCATTATTTATATTGCCTTACTCATTGCTTCTTTTATTTGGGGCATTTATGAGACATATCAGGATAAGAACCCACGCCGTCAGAATATAGCATTCTTGGCAGCACTGGGACTGATTGGTATTCCATTCTATGGCTATGGATGGACAGCATTCTTTACAGGACTTATTGTTCTTGCACTCGTTTACGTACTGCTTCAGTGGCAGCGTCCATTTAACAAAGATGGTAAAAAGCAGCGTGTTGCACTTGTTTCTTCACGCATAAAGAATACAGCTTTGCTTTGTATGCTGATGTTGTTTATCGGCTACTCTTCATATGCTGTAATCGTTATTCGCTCAACAGCCAATCCACCAATGGATCAGAATTCACCAGAGGATATCTTTACTTTGGGTAGTTATCTGAGTCGTGACCAGTATGGTGACCGTCCATTACTTTACGGACAGGCATACTCAAGTCAACCTGCAGTTGCAGAAGACGGTATGCACTATAAGTTTGATGAGGGTGCTCCGGTTTATGAGCGTAAGGAGAAAGCGTCTAAAGACGAGAAAGATTCTTACTACATTGTTCGTCATAAGGCGACACAGGTGTTCGAACAGAATATGTTCTTCCCACGTATGTATAACCCAAGTTCTGCGAGTCAATACGAACAATGGATGGGTGGCGTTACCGGTCATGAGGTTGATGGCGTGAAGATTCCAACCCAATTGGAGAACATAAAGTTCTTCCTTTCTTACCAGTGTAACTTTATGTATTGGCGTTACTTTATGTGGAACTTTGCAGGGCGTCAGAATGATATTCAAGGCAATGGTGAACCAGAACATGGAAACTGGATTACTGGTATATCCTTCATTGATAATGCGTTATATGGCAACCAAGACTTGTTACCAGATGAGTTAAAAACTAATAAGGGACACAATGTTTTCTATTGTTTACCATTATTACTCGGTTTGATTGGTCTTTTCTGGCAAGCATGGCGAGGAAAACGTGGCATACAGCAGTTCTGGGTGGTTTTCTTCCTGTTCTTTATGACTGGTCTTGCCATCGTTATCTATCTGAACCAAACGCCTAGTCAGCCACGTGAGCGTGACTATGCTTATGCTGGCTCGTTCTACGCTTACGCAATATGGTGTGGTTTAGGCGTGTTGGCACTCTACGACTGGGCACGTAAACTAAAGGTTGCACCGATACTCTCAGCCTCTGTTATTTCAGCTGTCTGTCTGCTTGTTCCAATACAGATGGCGTCACAGACATGGGATGACCACGACCGCTCAGGTAGATATACTTGCCGTGACTTCGGTCAGAATTATCTTAATTCATTGCAGCAGAAGGGTGACCCAATCATCTTCACCAATGGTGATAATGATACCTTCCCATTATGGTACAACCAAGAGGTTGAAGGAGTACGCACAGACGCTCGCGTCTGCAACCTTTCTTACCTGCAAACAGACTGGTACATCGACCAGATGCGTCGTCCTGCATACAATTCACCAAGTGTACCTATTTCATGGGCACGCCTTGATTATGTAAGTGGAACGAATGAATATGTACAAGTTGCACCACAATTTAAGCAACAGATTCGTGATTTCTACAAGCAGGAGCCAGCAGCTGCGAAGGCTCAGTTCGGTGATGACCCATTTGAGTTGAAGAATATTCTCAAGTACTGGGTACGCTCAAAGAACGAAGAAAATCATATCATTCCTACTGATACTATCTATATGACTATCGATAAGGAAGCTGTCCGTCGCAGTGGTATGATGCTTCCAGGTGATTCTATTCCAGATCGAATGGTCATCTCATTGGCAGGAAAACAAGCTTTATACAAGAATGATTTGATGATGCTTGAGATGATTGCTAACTGTAACTGGACACGTCCTCTCTATGTAGCTGTAACCGTTGGAGCTGAGAACTTTATGAACTTAGGTGAAAACTTCATTCAAGAAGGTCTCGTAAATCGTATTACCCCATTCTCTACAATGGACAATGCAAATTCTACAGGCATCAATATGCGTAACTTCGATACAGAGAAGACTTATGATGTCATGATGAATCGCTTCAAATGGGGTGGTCTTAGCAAGCCAGGACTTTACATCGATGAAACTGTAGCTCGTATGTGCTATACGCATCGTCGTGAGATGGCTGACCTTGCACTCCACCTTATTGCAAAGGGTGAAAAGGCTAAGGCCTTAAAGGTTCTTCAGAAGGCTGAGAAGGAAATTCCAACGTATAATGTCCCAATAAGCTACATGAGTGGATCAGGTGATATGGCTCATGCATACGCATTACTGGGACAGAAAGCAAAGGCACGTCAATTATATGATGCGCTGTGGAAGATTTCACTTCAGTATGTAAACTACTATCTCAGTCTTTCTCCTCGTCTCTTCAATATGACACAAGGATCATGTAAGATGAATTTCCAGATTATGGCAAATCTTATTAATGAAAATGAGCAGATTAACCATGCTTGGGCTAACAAACATGCCGCCGAACTTGATAATCTCTTCAGAAGATTCCAGAACCAAAATGGATCATTAGATTAGGGATTGTTATAATCAAAGCAAACATAAAAAATTAAAAGCCAGAATCTGGTTGTCTTAAAAGATTACCAAACTCTGGCTTTTAACTTTCCCTATCCACCCTAGAGTCTTAGATCGATAGGATATTATAATGTTGAATAAGTAGGCTTTGCCCTTGATTCACTAAAATTATTGGGAGGTTAATATGTTAATAGAACAACCTGCACGCTGGTTACGTATCTTTTATCCACACGCTCTTTGGCGTATGGACAAGAATGATCATTCAGTCTATCTCACATTTGATGATGGACCAATACCTGAGGCTACACCTTTTATACTTGATGTACTTGACCAGTTCAATGCAAAGGCCATGTTTTTTATGGTTGCTGATAATGTGCGAAAACATCCAGAAATATATGAAGAGGTGATTCGTCGTGGACATAAGGTAGGCAATCACACCTATCATCACTTGGGTTCTTTTAGGCATTGGACATTGACTTATGCCGTAGATGTAACCAAGGCCGACGTTCTTCTCAAATCTCCCTACTTTCGTCCTCCGCATGGATGGTTGCGACATACAGTATATTGGTGGGTAAAACAGAATTATCGTGTTGTGATGTGGGACCTTGTGACACGTGATTATTCCAAATGGCTGACAGCTGCAGACGTTGTAAACAATATAAAGAAATACTCACGTAATGGTTCTATCATTACCTTCCATGATTCCCTTAAGAGTATTGACAAGCTTCGCACTGCACTTCCAGAGTCTTTGCAATGGCTTAAAGATCAAGGTTATGAATTTAAGGTTTTCCCTGATGATCCAGCTGAAACCTTTTAATAATACATTAGCAGAACTTCGTCTTAAAATAAAAGGATAACATTATATAATTTGAAAATGAACTATTAATTATCGAGACATACTTCGGTCTTCCGATAATTTAAGTTTACTTTATGCTTTAATCTCTCTTATGACATCATCAGACACCCTAAACCCATCAATTCACGAAGAGGACTTAGAAACTGCTCAATCAGTTACCATCAAGTTTTTAGCACGAGACGTGGGATTCTCTGCTTGTGGCATAGCAAAGGCAGCACCTGTTGATGAAGAAATAGCGCAAAAATACCGAAGATGGTTGGAAAATGGAGAAGAGGCTTCCATGGCGTATATGTCAAATTACCTTGAGAAACGCCTTGACCCACGTCTCCTTATTCCTGGTGTACGAAGTATTGTTTCACTTGCTTTCAATTACACACCTGCACAGCAGATGCCTAAAGGGGAGTATCAAATTGCGGCCTATGCCCTTGGACAAGATTACCACGATTTGATGAAACGTAAGATGAGAGAGTTGGCAATGAAGATATCAGAACGTTGGCAGATTCCTCAAAACGAAAATAAAGGAGAAGAACCTTTAATACGTTGCTTTTGCGATACTGCTCCTGTTCTGGAACGTTACTGGGCACAAAAGGCTGGTTTAGGTTGGGTAGGTCGAAATCATCAACTAATTATCCCTCATGCTGGCTCAATGTTTTTCTTAGGTGAGATATTCTTACCCTTTGAAGTTGATGTTTATGATGAACCGATGTCAAACCGATGTGGGAAGTGTCATAGATGCATCGATGCATGCCCTACCCGAGCCATCATCCCCGATGAAGACTTCCATGCAGAACGCTGTCTGTCATATCAGCTCATTGAAAATCGAGGAGAATTATCTGATGAGGCAAAGTCGTCTATGGGAGATACCATTTACGGGTGTGATCGTTGTCAAACTGCTTGCCCATGGAACCGATTTTCCACCCCCAACACAGAACCATCGTTGCAGCCTAAGCCAGAACTTCTCAGTATGAGTAAAGAGATGTGGCATAACTTAACAGTAGAAGATTATCAACGTCTTTTTAAGGGTTCAGCTGTTAAACGAGTCAAATTTGATGGTTTGAAACGAAATATTAAAGCCAAGAAAAGATAAGTTGGCAAAACAGAAACTTAAGATATAACTTAATTAAAGAGTAACATTTGTTCCCACTTTCTAATTTGGCATCAACTTTGTAATATATAAATAGGTAAACTGAATATTACAAATTAATAAAGAAGATAAATCATGAGTAAAGTAGAAAAAGGAGTTGTTTTCACTTCAAACAATGTGATTGATTATGCAGAAGGTGGTGTAGTAAGTAAGGAACTAGTACACAATAATGCAGGAAGTGTTACCTTATTCAGCTTTGATGCAGGTCAGGGACTATCAGAACACACAGCACCATTCGATGCTTTTATCCAGGTTATTGATGGAAAGATGGAACTGACTGTAGAAAAAGTAAAACATGTCATTAAAGCAGGTGAGAGTTTTATCATTCCAAGTGGAGCACCTCACTCAGTCAATGCACCTGAACGATTCAAGATGATTATAACAATGATTAGAGGGTAATCATTGGGTTGACAAGTTGACAAGTTAAATGTGTACGAGTAAACGAGTTGACAAATAAATAAGGAAAAAGCAAACGAGTTGACAAGTTGAAGTGATTAAGAGGATAAAAGTCTTTTTATCACATAACTTGTCAACTCGTTTACATTTTAACTTGTTAACTCGTTCACATTCAACTTGTCAACTACTTTACTTCATAATAGCTTGATAATCTTTCTCAAATGCACGAGGACAGCGACCAATCAATACTGTGTTCAACAAGCAATTAGCAACCAGTTCCTCATTAGTAAGATCCACCTTTGGCTCTTTCTTTACTTCCTTACCAAGAAGTACTTCCCAAGGACCATTAAAATCGTGGTCATCAGCACCAAAAAACATCTCATTAGTGTCAGGATCTTCCATCAGCTGATAACGAATTTGCTTCTTAGACATCACAGGATTGAGCGACAATAATAGATTGTATGCATTATGGAACTGCACACGTAAATGGCGACCTTTTGGAAACATAAGTCCTATAAGAGGATAAATCTCTTCGAACTCATAAGCTTGAAATAATTCTTTTAGCTTCATATATAATGTTGTAATATATTATCAATAATCACTTTATGTGCGTTACACCAATGATGTAAGCAAACAGCAGACATATAATTGTAAATGCAAATTTACATTATTTTTTTGATACACTTGCAAGTTAGAACATTAATTTGTATATTTGCAGCGTAACACTAACCAGGGGGTTTGTTTACTAAAAATGACTCCCTACTAAACATTCAATACACATGAGAAGAGACCAAGAAATTTTTGACCTTATTGAAAAGGAACACAAACGTCAGCTCAAAGGAATGGAGCTGATTGCATCTGAGAATTTCGTCAGTGACGAAGTTATGCACGCAATGGGATCTTACCTAACTAACAAGTATGCAGAAGGTTATCCTGGCAAACGTTATTATGGCGGATGTCAGGTTGTTGACCAAGTAGAAACATTCGCTATTGAGCGTGTCAAACAGCTTTTCGGTGCTGAGTATGCCAATGTGCAGCCACACTCTGGTGCACAAGCTAACCAAGCTGTATTTCTTGCCGTACTGAAACCAGGCGACACCTTTATGGGACTTGATCTTGATCAGGGTGGCCATCTCTCTCATGGTAGCGAGGTGAATACTTCTGGTATTCTTTATAACCACATTGGATACACCCTAAATCCAGAGACAGGACGAGTTGATTATGACGAGATGGAGCGACTAGCTCGTGAGCACAAGCCAAAGCTCATCATCGGTGGTGGCTCTGCTTACAGCCGCGAATGGGACTACAAACGTATGCGTAAGATCGCTGATGAAGTAGGTGCATTGCTGTTGATTGATATGGCTCACCCTGCTGGTCTTATCGCTGCAGGTCTTCTTGATAACCCTGTGAAATATGCTCACATTGTCACCACAACAACGCACAAGACACTCCGTGGTCCTCGTGGTGGTGTAATCCTTTTGGGCAAAGATTTCGAAAATCCATGGGGTTTAAGAACCAAGAAGGGCGATTTGAAGCCAATGTCAATGCTCATAAATTCTGCTGTTTTCCCTGGTAACCAGGGTGGACCATTGGAACATGTAATAGCAGCAAAGGCTGTAGGTTTCGGAGAGAACCTTTTACCAAGTTGGAAGGAATATGCCTTACAAGTAAAGAAGAATGCTTCTGTCCTTGCACAAGCTCTTGTTGATAAAGGCTTCAGCATTGTCAGTGGTGGTACAGATAACCACTCTATGTTGCTTGACCTTCGCCAAAAATATCCTGATTTGACTGGTAAACTTGCAGAGAATGCACTTGTAGCAGCTGATATTACAGCTAACAAGAATAAGGTTCCTTATGACGAGCGTTCTGCTTTCCAGACAAGTGGTTTGCGTCTTGGCACTGCAGCTATGACAACTCGTGGTTGTAAAGAAGACATGATGCTACTCTGTGCTGATCTTATCGATGAGGTCTTATCAGATCCAGAGAATGAGCAGGTTATCAAGCGTGTCCGTGAGAAAGTTAACGAGACGATGAAGGATTATCCTCTCTTCGCTTACTAACATGTAATTGATATATATCACAAATACATAAATGATAATGGGAGTATGTCCGCTTTGACATGCTCCCATTCATTTTATTGACACCTCGGAATACCTTTTCTATGAAATTATGTAATGTTCGAAACTTCACATCTTTAATTTGTAATATGACAAACACATTACTATCACAATATATTTCATTGAAAAAGCTTCTCAGATAGAATTATCAATAGCCTTCGTTTGTATTTCATTTATAAGACAAAGTACCTTAAGTATTTTTAGAGAACCACTACTTACCAGCATATATGGAGTTCTTGGTATATAGCTTTAGTGCGGAGCGTGAACACATTTGGTGCGGAGGGTATGCACCATTAGTGCAGGTGGTCAACACATTAAAATAAAGAAGCTAACATGAATGCAAACATACTTGTTTTGAGGTAAGGACCATGCTGCAAGTAAAAGAATTAGAGATACCTTCACTTAATAAAAAGATTTGCACCAAAGCTATTGCTAAATGCAATCATAAGCTTTGGCGCAAATCTTTATTTTACGTATATTTTTGTTAACTTCTATCCTTCAGAGAATTCTATTCAATCACGACAGTTGTCCAGCCATGTTTATCTTCAACTGTACCATACTGAATGCCACGAAGAGTATTATAAAGTTTTGTTGACCAAGGACCTGGTTTCTCTCCAAAGTTATAAACCTTACCTGTATCCATATCATCAAGATGTGAAATAGGTGAGATGACAGCAGCCGTGCCACAAGCACCTGCCTCCTCAAAGCTATCTAACTCATCTTCAGAAATAGGGCGACGCTCTACTTTCATACCCAAATCTTCTGCAATTTGCATCAGACTTTTATTGGTAATAGATGGCAGAATTGAACTCGATTTTGGAGTTACATACGTATCATTCTTAATACCAAAGAAGTTGGCTGCACCACATTCGTCAACATATTTCTTTTCCTTTGCATCAAGATAGAACTCTGATGCATAACCCTGCTCATGCGCACGACGATTAGCTCGCAATGATGCTGCATAGTTACCACCGACTTTAAACATACCTGTTCCTAATGGAGCCGCACGGTCAACGTCACGAACAATAACATAAGGATTTGCACAGAAGCCACCCTTAAAATAAGGCCCTACAGGAGTAACGAAGATTAAGAAGCAATATTCTTCTGCTGGGCGAACACCCACTTGTGCAGATGTACCAATTAACAGCGGACGAATATAGAGTGAAGCACCGCTCTCGTATGGTGGGATAAATTCCTGATTGAGGCGAACGACTTTCTTAACCATTTCAGTAAATAGTTCTGTTGGCACCTCTGGCATTACGATTCCACGGCTTGTGTTCTGCAGACGTTCAGCATTTGCTTCTACACGGAAAACACGTACCTTACCATCTGGACAACGATACGCCTTTAAGCCCTCAAAAGCCTCTTGACCATAGTGGAGACATGTTGCTGCCATGTGGAGTTTGAGATATTCATCTGAACATACTTCAACCTCACCCCACTTGCCATTACGATAGTAACAACGTACATTATAATCAGTTGGCATATAGCCAAATGTTAAACTTGACCATTCTATATTCTTCATATTATTTTGTTTTAAGTTATCATTCATGACAATTATCCACAAAAGTAATCAAAAATATCTTATCGTGCAACCAAATGGCAAGTTTATTAAACCTACTTCTTATTTTTTATACAAATGGTTATGATTTTATTGTTTTTCCAAAAGTTTTTGAATCTCATTATCAGTACGCTTTAGCTTTTGTTTACAGAGTTTCACCAACTCTTTTGCCTCTTTCAATTGGTCAGCTAAAGTGTCGATGTCAAGTTTTCCACTTTCCATTTTCTCAACTATTGCTTCTAGTTGACGAACTGCTTCTTCGTATTTTATTTCTTTCATTGTTTTTTAATTTTGAAATTATAGGTAACATTCTGCTCTCTTATGATAAACGATTGACCTTACTTTCCACCTCTCCTTTCTCAAATCGTGTTGTTAATGTGTCGCCCATCTTCAAATCCTTTGCATTCCGAATAATCTTACCATTACATAAGGTAATGCTAAATCCACGTTTTAAGAGTAGTGATGGGTCAAGCAATCGCAAACGCTGTCCGAGAATCTCTATACGATGATGCTCGTTTGCCAACCTATTCTGAAGTGTCGGTAAGATGCGATTTTGTATAGTACACAGATGAAAATCGACTTGCTTCATAGCTTCCTGCATCTTTGTAATAAGACATTGTGACAAGCCATCAAGCATAGCTTCTTGTTTTGTACGAACGACAGAGAACATAACAGGAATCTGTGTAGCAATCTGTTGGATACGCATCTTCTCTATTTCCAATGTACGACGAACGTTGTCAACAATCATAGCTTGTGCGTTCTCAACTCGCATAAGCGTCGATGAAAGGTGGTCAATGAGATAAGCTGCTGCTGCAGTAGGTGTTTTCACACGTTGAAACGAAACCATATCCAAAACGCTCTCATCACGTTCATGTCCAATACCCGTTATGATGGGTAATGGGAAGTTTGCAACATTCTCAGCGAGCTTTAAAGTATCAAAGCCGCTGAGGTCAGCTGTTGCACCACCACCACGAATGATAACAACACAATCAAAATTATCTTCACAGCTATTGATTTTATTCAAAGCTTCTATTATACTCTTTTCAACATAGTCCCCTTGCATGATTGTTGGAAATAATTCTACATGAAAAAAGAGTCCGTAATCATTTGATTCTAACTGATTGCAAAAATCTCCATAACCTGCAGCTGTTTCTGAAGATATTACCGCTATACGTTGAGCAAACATAGGTAGATGTAGCTCTTTCTGTAAATCAAAAACACCTTCTGTCTTTAATTGGCGAATAATCTCCTGACGTTTTCGCATCATATCACCCATTGTATATTCAGGATTGATATCGTCAACTATCCACGAGAAACCATATTGAGGATGGAACTGTGCATGTACTTGCAACATTACCTTCATTCCTGCTCTCACTTCTTGACCTGTTATACGCAAAAAAGCAGACTTGATAAGCATCCAAACATTACTCCAGCACTTAGCGGAAGCACGTGCTATGGGTACATTACTACCTTCATTTTTTTCAATCAGTTCCATATAGCAATGTCCTCGATTCTCCCGGGCTTCGGATAATTCCGCTTGGACCCAGTAAGAACGTGACATCGTACTATCTATAACATCCGCAACAAGATTGTTTAATTCGAAAAGTGAAAGTGCCTTTATCATCCTTCAAAATTTTTGTATGATAACTCACTACTGCTTATAGCGTGTAGCAAATTGGTAAGCTAAAAAGAAATCAGGAATACCATATCCCATGATATTGTCAGGATAATCATGGTTGTTTCCTGCCTGACGCACAAGGTCTATTATCTCCGAGGCAGACTTATTCGGGATTGCCTGCCATAGACAAGCTACCATTCCAGCAATAAGTGGACAAGCAAATGAAGTCCCATTATCAGGTATTATATATCCCCTACCCGACACGACGTTCGTTGGACATCCATACGCCATTACGTCAGGTTTTATACGCCCATCGGCTGTTGGTCCGATTGAAGAAAATGGTGCATTTATCTTGTCCGGAGAAACTGCTCCTACGGTCAGGATATCAAAAGCGTCAGCGGGAACGTTGATTTTTTTCCAGGTACCCATACCATCATTCCCCGCACTATTCACAAGAATCATACCCTTCCTTACCAAACAGGAAGCTACTCTAGAGATAGCTGCCGTTTTACCATTTAGATCTGCATAACGATAGTTCATAGATTTGTCATCAAAACCATGATAACCCAATGATGAGGTGATGATGTCAACACCTACTGAATCAGAAAACTCAACGGCAGCAATCCAGAAGTCTTCTTCTGCAGGACTCTCTGTCAAATAATCTTCTGTCCGCAGCAACCAAAAGTTGGCCTTAGGAGCTGTACCGACAAAAACTGTAGGTTGATTCATTGCGATTGTTGACAAAGTTTTAGTACCATGATCCATTTCTTTAAAAACATTATTATCATAGCCCACAACAAAATTACGTGTTCCTCTTATATTAAGATTCTTAAAAGCAGAGATTTTATCAACGTTCATGAAACCTGCGTCAAGTACAGCAATTGTCATACCTTGTCCCATAAAGCCCAGATTATGCAATTTCCTACCATTCAAATTCTCTATTTGTGCCTTACCTACACCATAATAATCATGACTCGTCGAATCCAAACATTGAAGTTCTGAATTATAATGTACACGCTGAGAAAGTGGCCGGATAGAGTCAGGAGAGACAAATACCAACTTACTATCTTTTACAAATGAGAGCAACTTCAAATCTTCCAATGTTTGGCGGTTATTACCACGCACAAGAACAGAGTTGTTCCATTTGCTTACTGCAACTACCTTACCACCCTTCTTCACTATCTGTTGAATATAATTCGGGGATACAGGGAGATCTGTCGAGTCAAGTCTTAATCCCTGACGTACACGTCGAAGGATAGAAGCGTTCGAAAGGAATCTTTCAGGCTTATCCAAGGAGTAAGATGTTCCATTCTTATCCTTCAGAGTAACACGGAACATATAACATTTTCCCCCAGGATAACCTATCCGCCCATCACTGCCCTTGTAAGCCCATAGAACAGAACATGCCAGAGAAAGGAAAAGGGTAATATAGCTTCTAAGATGAGTCTGTTTCATAATATGCAAACTTACACAAAATAATTGAGATAGAAAGAAGTTAGTGAAGAAAATAAATAAAACGTACGATGATAAGAACGACTTTAAGCGTAACCGATTCTTTATGTTTACTGTTTAAAGACAAGTATTACCTTTGAAACAATAGGCAATTCTATGAGTTCATATCAGACCTTTTAATTAATTCCTATTACTTTTCCATAAAGAAGTGTATTATAGCTGCACATAATTCATTTAAAAACTCGTTTTATAATAACTCTCAGCACTTTACAGATGGAACAAATGCAGATTAAAGACAAGTAATTTAAATATTATGCATGAAAATACAGTATTTTTTTCGTATCTTTGCAGAGCATCATACAAAAACTAACAGGAATAACAGCATGTCATATAATTTTTCAAATTACGAAACACATTATAAAAATCTTACATTTTTAGGTGTTCCAATCATCATTGGACAATTAGGAAACCTTATCCTTAACTTTGCCGATACACTCATGATTGGTCATCATAGTACAGAAGAATTAGCAGCGGCTGCATTTGTTAATAACATGTTCACGCTGGTAATTATTTTTGCTATTGGTTTTACGTATGCTATTACTGCTCTCGTAGGGATTTTATATGGACAAGAGAAGACACAGCGTATTGGTGAGTTGATGAAGAGTGCCACAGCGGCAAATACCTGTATGGCACTATTCTTATCGGTCATCATGGTTGTTCTTTATCTTAATATTCACCGATTAGGACAACCAGAGGAATTATTACCTCTCATTCGTCCCTATTTTCTTATCCAACTTATCTCCCTACCTTTTGTCTGTTGGTTCAATACTTTCCGCCAGTTTACTGATGGTATCACAGACACCAAGGTTGCTATGTGGATTCTTATTGGTGGCAATGTAATGAATATTTTTGGCAACTGGATTCTAATTTATGGTCATTTAGGAATGCCTGAGATGGGACTGATAGGTGCAGGACTATCCACAATGATTTCACGTATCGTTATGACTATCGTCATGGTTGGAATCTTCTTCGTTAGTAAGAAATATAACGAATATAGGAAGGGATGGGGTGCAGGAAAAATTCAATATGCCGATTTTAAGAAGATTACAGTGCTTGGATTTCCTTTAGCATTGCAGATGGGTATGGAGACGGCAGCCTTTAGTCTTTCAAGTTTGATGGTAGGCTGGTTTGGTACAGAGTCATTAGCTGCCCATCAAGTTATGTTGACAATCTCACAGTTGGGATATATGATTTATTATGGATTGGCTGCAGCTGTAGCAGTGCGCATTAGTAACTTTATGGGACAGCGTGATTACCTTGCCGTAAGACGAACAGCAACAGCAGGTATCCATCTGGTTTTCCTACTTGCATTACTAACCTCCGTACCAATCTTTATCTTCCGCCATGTTATTGGTGGACTCTTCACTGATAATGCGAACGTTATTTCAATGGTTTCTATGACGATTATTCCATTTATGATATATCAGTTTGGCGATGGTATGCAGTGCAATTATGCTAATGCAATGAGAGGTACAGCCAATGTACGCCCACTGATTTGGATTGCTTTCATATCTTTTTTTATCGTATCATTACCCCTAGGCTATCTCTTCGGTGTAGTAATGAATTACCAACTGTTAGGTGTATGGTTTGCCTTCCCATTTGGTCTAACACTGTCTGGTATTCTCTATTACATCTATTATCAGAAGGGACTAAATAAGATAGAAAACTCCAATATCCAAAATAAAATAGAAGAGTAAAAAGATCAAGGAACTCTCTTAATTAATATCTTCTTCTTTCCTTGAAATGATGAAAGAAAAAGATATTAATTAAGTGTATTCGTGAGCGAGCAAAACGTAAATTTAAGTTCCTATCATTTTAATTAGACACTTAACTTTATATTTTTCTCCAGATTAAGAGAAATGTTAAATATGACAGCAACTTGAATAAAATCTATTCTTTGGTATTTTTGCTGATTGCCCTCTTACATAGGTATGCTTTTAAAACTCTAAAGATTGAAACATTCGTTTTAGAAAGAATGGCTCCATAACGAATCGTGTGGGTTGTGTGTTGATATTCCATCGGTTTGGTGCGGGTGCTCAGCACGTTTGGTGCGGGTGCTTAGCACATGTGGTGCGGATGGTATGCACAACATGTGCGAAGGGTTAACACCATTGCTGTATATGAAAGGGTAGGGATTTAATGTGCGTTAAGCATATTGAAATGAAGGTCAATCTGGAGTTGTGTCTAGTTGGAGGCTATACCTTTCAACAATATTTTATGCTCTATGACGAATTACCCACACGATTCGTTATAGAGCCGAAAGAATTCATTGTAAGCTTCTCTCCCACTATTTTCTATTGATCCAATAACATAATGAAACGCAAGAAGGCGGTAATAAGTTGAGAATTAACATAACTAATTACCGCCTTTTATTATTCACAGATTCTTCTGTCGATTGGAAGAAAACAAGCAGAAAGCTTATTCTTTATAATGTATAGCTTCCATAAATCGTTTAATAACCTCTGGTTTTCCTGTATGTTTGCCTTTATCTTCTGATATCTTACAAGTATCATTATAAAATGGCCATGATTCCGTAATCTTTACGGCAACCAGCTTTATAACAATATTCATAGGTTTAACATGTGGGAAATCATTGGTGAAGTGAGTTCCAATACCAAATGATGGCATCACACGACTCTCTGCATAACGCTGAATCTCAATAGCCTTATCAGTATCTAAAGCATTTGAAAATAAAACCTGCTTGTCGCGTGCATTGATACCAAAAGATTTATATTTAGCAATGATTTTCTCTAGCTGTTCAATATTATCTCCAGAATCAATACGCAATCCCTTAAATTGATTTGCAAAATCCTCAGAGAAATTATAGGAGAAGATGTCCCAACCAAAAGAATCATAGAGATAGGTTCCTAACGCACCACGATAGGTTCTGCGCCATGCCTCCATTGCCATATAGTTTGCCATTTGCGGACCAAACATACCACCGATAGCACAAATAAACTCATGCGCCATAGTTCCAACTGGAGTAAGGTCATACTTCATGGCAAGATGAATATTACTTGTTCCTACAAAACGACCCTTCCATTCTCGACTATCATAACAATCCTTCATAGCACGTACAGCAGTATCTTCTGCTGTTAGGCTAGCACGACGACGTGTTCCGAAGTCAGAGAAAACGCAACCTGCCTCAAGAAGACGCTCTGTCTTATGATAGGTTTTATCATAAAGCTCCTGATAATCAAAGTTCTGAGCTTGGTCGTTAAACATATAGAACAACTCAGAGATAATCGCAAGGACCTTCACTTCTAACAGAATTGTATCTGCCCATAATCCTTCAAATTCTATATAAAGATGACCCTCTTCATCCTGCCAGACTTTCACCCATTCTCGTGAAAAGCGGAAGCCGCGTAGATAGGTTAAAAACCATTCTGGAAGATAGTAACATTTCTTACGAAGAAAATTAATTTCGTCATCCGTAATAACAACCGATTCCAATAATTCTATCTGATGTTCCACTTCACGTGCGAATCCTTCTGGATAAACCGTGTCATCACGGTCAACAAAATGATAGCATACATGTGCACGTGGATAATTGTCAATGACTGCACAGCACATTGTAAGCTTGTAAAGGTCATCGTCTGTGAAATAATTAATGATTTGTCTCATTTTAATGTAGTTGAATTCAGTTGCCAAAAGTATAAAAAAGATATGGAAAGACAAAGGTTTTTGTCAAAAATATGGCTTCATCTGTGCATCTGTTTTTCATAAGTATTTATAGCAATGTGTTTAAGTACACAATATCATTTTATAGAATTAAGACTTACTTATTCTGAGCAAATCACTTTTAGGTATAAACAAGACTCGTTTTACACGTTGTTTAAGAAAAAAATCGTATCAGAAGTGTAAACTTATGACATTTGTAACTTCTGATACGATTTTATGAATCTTTGAGATAAGCTAAAAATACGAATAAAGACTTAACTCAAATTATAGGTATGAACACTTACACCTTGTGCTGAAGGAAGATAATTTATTCCCCACCAACACATCTGAAGTAAGATGAATGCTACAATCAATATCCATAAAGCTGGACGGATGATACGAGGACGATATTGACGATAGTGAACATAAACCAAATAGGAAAGCCAAGTGATAGCAGCCCATGTCTCCTTTGGGTCCCATGACCAGTAATGTCCCCATGCTTCCTTTGCCCATAAAGCACCCATCAGCATACCGAGAGTCATAAATGAGAGACCAACGTAAGTGAGATTATCCGTTATCTCCATTTCCTTATCCGTATCAGCACTCTTCTTAAAGAAAAGAAGATAAACTGACATGACCACTGCAGCTCCCAAAAGAGCGTAAGCCATCATATAAACAATTACATGAGGAGCAAACCATGGACTTTGTAAGGCTGGCATAAGTGTCTTTGAATGTATCTCTGGTTTAAAGATGTTCACACAAACAAAGACGGTTGCAAGAAGTGTGGAGAAACTTAATATCCACTTATACTGCCAGCGACTAAAGACAATAATACCTGCCAATGGGAGGAAAAAACTGTACCACAGACGTGTCTCACCCATCGTACGAAGAGGTGGTCGTTCCAAGGTTATCCACATTATTAAAATATATGCAAAGAATACTGCTAATCCAAGCCCTGTAGATCCAAAGGCCATAACGTGACGACTATGCCATGCTGCCCATGCACCAATGACCCATAAAATTACAGATATGATTGCAAAAATAATAAAATAATTCCAGATCATAGTTTTACCTCCTTCTTACGACTTGCTGTCAAGAACATTCCGACAGCTCCGAACAACAACAAGAATATTCCAACATACACAACTGGCATCCAAGGATCGGTTACAATCTCAAAGATACTTAAGTTACTCCATTTTCCCATCTGCTCATTATAGCTAAGCTGATAGATTTTCCATCCTTCGATACTAAACGGTTTGTTAACCTCTATCTCAGTACGAATATTCTGTCCTGCTTGTGTATAAATGTCAACAAGAGATGAGAAGCGTCGTGGCTCGCGATTAGGCATGACCAGTCTTCTACTATCTTCAAGTTTCAAAGATTGATAAGGGAAAAGGTAACTACCACATGTAAGCCATCCTGTGATAGTATGTTGTTTATTTTTCTTTAATCTAGAATCACTATTTCCATTATTGCCTATACCTGTTGTCACCTTCACATATATTGCACATGCTGTTCCTTTAGCATCAGAAGGAATATAACCTTCTTTATTGCGTGCCTGTCCTAATGAATCCATACGGATATTGCTCATCATACCTCCAGGCATTTTACCAACCATCTTGCTCAACATAACAGGCATAGCGTTATCGATACGCTTGAGAACCTCGATCTTACAATCCAATAGATAACCAAACTTTACATTCTTATCTAAAAGAATATTCTCAGGCTTCCCTTTCGGAAGTGGAAGTCCCATGTTATCAATAAGCATGAGCTTAGGTGGATATTCATCAATAGTGAACTTCTCTAATTGTATTGCTACCGGAAGGTGATGAACGTTGCTAAAAGCGTCAAGACCACGCCATTCAGGCTGCCCCTCTTCACAATACATCTTCACACGTAGCATATCTGCGCTACCAAGTGTACCACAAGTAAGAACAATGAAAAGACCAACATGACTCGTTAGTGTGGGCAAACGACGCCATGAAAAATGAGATAATTGGTTCAAAGTTACCTCACCAACAATAGCAGTCATCCAAACATAGACTAGAACGAAAGGCCAAAAATTAAGCATCTTCGTTATACCAAGCGGATCAACAGCATCTCTCCCCTCCGCTACTTGCTTTGTAATTCCCATGACAAAGGTTAATACTGCTGCTGCTGCTATAGCAGGAATAGCTGCTTGCATAGTAGCCATAAAACGGCAGAAATAAGACCATTTGCGTAATATGAATACTGCGACAAGTGCCAGAACAAATAAAACTAAAGTAATGAAGTTGGCTGGCCAAGCAAAAAAGCCCCACTCCAAGGACCCCATTGTTGCCTGTAAAAAGACACCAGTTACCAATAAACCAACAACAATTGCTGTTCCTTCTTTTAGTGTATAAGGTTTATTCCACATAACAAGAAAAACTCTACTCCACCCTTTTCCTAATAAGAAAAGACATAAAAAATTAAGTATTGGAGTAAGAGTAAATAAATAAATTCTGTGTGAGTTATAAAATATAAAGATTAGTAAGTACCCAGTTAATATGGGTATTCTCACTTTTACAGACAAGATTCCTCCCCCAGATGGGAAGGAATCCTGTTAGTAACTATTTACATCGGCTTAGTAACAAAGCGTTTGTTCTTTCTAGCTTGCTCAATCCATTTTGGTACGATTGTATCAAGGAATTTCTTCTTCTGTGAATTGAGCTTAGGCATATCCAAACCAATGTATGATTGTGCCTTAGCCTTTGTTGAAACATCTGGAAGAGGAATCTTACCAGTGTATCCATGTTTAGCCACAACACGTGCTATCTGTAAACGAGCATCCATTGCATACTGCATTGCACTTCCAAGGATTCGCATCACCTCTTGTGGAGCATGGAAGGCAGCTCCGTGGCTAGCTACAGCATAGTCCCAACGCCACTGACCCTTGCGGAGATCCTTAAGAACAGGCTCCATCTCAGCTTCCGTCGCACCCTTTTCCCAAGCAAATTTAGCCTCGATGTGTGCAGCTGCAAGTTCCTTTTCTACATTTGTACGGAAGTCATAAATCTTCTTCTGACGCTCATAAACATTCTGACGAAGCGTCTCAGCATCTTGACGGTGACAGGTCTGACAAGTACGCTCGATGTTTGCCAATGGGCTTGTAATATGGTGATCAGTATATTTCACACCACCCTCAGAGATGTAAGGCATATGACAATCAGCACATGAAACACCACGCTGTCCATGGATTCCCTGTAAATACAATTCATAACCAGGGTGCTGTGCCTTTAGAATCTTCGCCTTTGATAATGGGTTGATGTAATCGTAGAAGCCAATACTATCGTAGTATTCCTCTGCTGCCTCACACGTCATACCCTTTTCTTGAGGGAAATGTAGATAGTTGCCATTCTCTTTCTCGAAGTAGTATTCCGTGTGGCACTGTGCGCAGACCAGGCTACGCATCTCTTGATGGCTGGCTTTTCTCACGTCTTTACCGACACGAGCCCATGCCTCATAGAGAGCAGGACGAGCGGGACGAAGTTCCATCGTCCTTGCATCATGGCAGTCAGAGCAACCGACGGTGTTCATGACCTCTGGTCCCCAGTCGCTCCACTTGGCAGCATAGAATTTATCAGTTCCTTTCTCACGCATTAGACGTGGAACATCAGGACCCTTGCAGGTCCAACAGGTTCCTGGCTGTATGTCATCTTGTCCATCAACACCTGGACTTCCTGTACGCATAATCTTACGTAAGTCATCAATACAATGACGGTGTCCACGTGGTGTATTATACCCTCTTGAGAAAGAATAGCCAGCCCATAGGATAACCATTTCGGGTCTCTCTGCCAGTACATCTACTTCCTGGGAAGAATTGTACTTACTCACGAAACTTGTGTCTTCTGTCATTGCCCACGTCTCATATTCACGTGGGAAATCAGCTGCAAATTTCTCATTCTGAGATACAATGGAGTCAGTCATCGGTGTACGTCTGTTGTTGAACACACTTACAACCTCAGCTCTTCTTTCAAGCATTGAAGAACAGAGCAGTCCAAGAATGAACACGAGAACCATTGCTCCTCCAAAGAGTAGCCAGCCTTGCCATTTCTTTAATGTCTTTGCCATAATTATCGATTTTTAGTTCTTATTTTTTCTTTCCTAACACTTTTTGCAACCAATCTGGAACAGGAGAAGGTGGCATTGGTTCCACATATTCTGCACCAGGGGTGCTTGAGAGAGAATTCATCTTCATGTGTGCTACATCACGATGACAATCCCAGCAGGCTTTACCTTCACCACGCTGAGCCTCCATGTAATCTATTCTGCCTGTATTTACAAACTCTTGATTTAATTGTTTATGGCAGCGGATGCAGTTATCCATTATCACTTCTGCCGATGCTGATTCTGCCTGAATAGTTTGCGATTCATTAAATGTAACAAAATAAGCTACATGCTTCATACCATCCATACCTTTAAAAGCATAGTGTGCAGCAACGTTATCATTAGGAACGTGACAATCGTTACATGTGGTGTTACGAGCATGTGCAGAGTGTGACCACGTAGCATAATAAGGTGACATGATATGGCAATTAATACATGCCGCTGGGTCATCACCTATTATATAGGTATGCATACGTAGAAGATAAAAGAATAACCCTGTTAATCCTACTATCACACCGCACAAAATAGATAATGTAACCTTTTGCCGATATGAGATGCATGATAGAAACTTATCTATCATACTTTTCAATTTGGTAGATATGGTTTTTAGTTTCATAGGATTTATATCTTGTTTCGTGCACAAAGATATGTATTATTTTTCATTAGACAAGTAAAGAAAAAAGAAAAAATCATCATAAATTATGATTTAGACTAATTCTAAGAAAATACATTCATTTGAAGAAATTATAGAAAAGATATACTAACATGCTATTCCACTTACAATTACAGTATGTTATTATTACAACGAATGTGAAGATGACGGGCAGAAAAGAAATATTGTTGTCTATTGATTCATAACAATCTTTACCAACCTTCATATATCAAAAAATCATTTTATTATTATATATAAAACATTTTCCCGTAAACATAAATCAATGTGTAATCTATGGAGAAGCAAAGATAATCAATTGGCTTGGAGAATTCTCTTCGGATGTTGTTCTTACGTACTTTTAGCTTATACAAATGGTAGAAGAGCGTTCATTAAAAAAAAATTATCCGACAATTAAAGTTTTTATCTGCTCCATTGATGTTTTTTTCGTACATTTGCATTTCAATTATAATATAAAAGTATTTGGGACATAAAACATATATGGAATCATTAAAAGAGATATTTAAAATCGGTAAAGGACCTTCAAGTAGTCATACTATGGGTCCACAGCGTGCAGCAATCATCTTTGCTGAGCGTCATCCCGAAGCAGCAAAATTTGAAGTTACACTTTATGGCAGCTTAGCAGCTACTGGTAAGGGACACATGACAGATAAGGCTATCATTGATGTTTTGAAGAAAGTTGCACCGATAGAAATAAGGTGGGAACCTGAAGTCTTTCTCCCCTATCATCCCAATGGTATGTTATTTCGTGCTTTTAATAACAATCAAGACCTATTGGATGAATGGATAGTCTATAGTGTTGGTGGAGGCGCACTATCAGAAGGTAAAGCTACAAATGATTATTTTCATAAGGAATCTGTTTATGACATGCACACTCTCAAAGATATTCAGATATGGTGTGAGCATCATGGACGTGGCTATTGGGAGTATGTAAAACAGTGCGAGAGTGATGATTTCTGGGATTATCTTCGTGAGGTCTGGAAAACTATGCAGGCAGCTGTTGAACGTGGTCTTGATAGCGAAGGTTCTTTACCAGGACCATTAAACCTAGCTCGAAAAGCACCAAATTATTACATCAAAGCACGTGGATATAAGCCTTCTCTGCAGAGTCGTGGAATGGTGTATTCATACGCTTTGGCTGTCAGTGAGGAAAATGCGTCTGGTGGTAAAATTGTTACTGCACCAACTTGTGGTGCTTGCGGTGTAGTCCCAGCAGTACTCTATCATTTGCAAAAAGGACATGAGTTTTCTGAAACGAAGATTTTACACGCACTTGCAACAGCAGGTCTGTTTGGTAACATCGTAAAATACAATGCTTCTATCTCTGGCGCAGAAGTAGGTTGTCAAGGTGAGGTTGGTGTAGCTTGTGCAATGGCTTCTGCCGCTTCTTGTCAATTATTTGGTGGTAGTCCTTCCCAGATAGAATATGCTGCCGAAATGGGATTAGAGCATCACTTGGGTATGACCTGCGATCCAGTTTGTGGTTTAGTGCAGATTCCTTGTATTGAGCGTAATGCATTCGCTGCTTGTCGAGCTTTGGATGCACAGCTTTATGCGTCATTTAGTGATGGGCACCATCGCGTCTCATTCGATCGTGTTGTTGAAGTAATGAAGCAAACAGGGCATGATATTCCATCACTTTATAAAGAAACAAGTGCTGGTGGATTGGCAAAGCAATATCCAATGTAATATTATTGTTGTTTTCTAAATAAGGCTTGTTGTCCTACTTAATCTTACTCAGTGTTGCGCCTTTGCCTGAATGGAGTCTGTCATCAAAATAGGTGCGAAAGTCTGATATCCTCGTATGTTTCAGAGCGTGCAATTTAAGAAAAGTTCCCCTCTTCCCATTTCTTGCTTAAAAATACGTTTACAAGGAGCATTATAAAGAAAAACCTTTTATATAGCAAAGATATTCGACAGATTGCAGTTCTGCATGGTTGTCTTTATATCAATAAAACAGTATTAGATCACAATCATAATTAACAATACTCCTCTCTCCTCCTAGCATGAAGAGAGGAGTATAAGTTTTAGATCTTATTAATCAATTCCTCTGGCGTAACAAGTTCTTGTTCACCAGTAGTCATATTCTTCAACGTTATCTTACCTTCCTGCATTTCAGTTTCACCTGCAAGTGCAACGAATCCAATATTCTTAACGTTAGCATAGCTCATTTGTTTCTTCATTTTAACCTTATCAGGAAATATCTCAGTGCGTATGCCAGCCTTTCGAGTAGCTGCAACTATTGGGAGACAATAAGCTGTCTCTTCCTCACCGAAATTGATGAATAGGAGCTGAGTACCTTGAACGCTCTCTTTTGGATAAAGGTCTAGCGTGTTAAGAACATCATAAATACGATCAGCACCGAAGCTTATACCTACTCCAGAGATACCTGGCATACCAAAGATGCCAGTCAGGTTATCATAGCGTCCGCCACCTGTAATAGAACCAATCTGAACATCAAGTGCCTTAACCTCAAAGATAGCGCCTGTGTAATAGTTCAGTCCACGTGCCAAGGTTAGGTCAAGTTGTACCTCGTTATTTAGTCCAGAGTTCTTCAAATTATCAAGAATAAAACGAGACTCTTCAACACCTTTTAGGCCAGTTTCACTATCCTTCAGTACCTCAGCAATAACATCAAGTTTTTCTTCATTAGTACCTTCTAACTTAATGATTGGCTGTAACTTTTCAATTGCTTCCTCAGAGATCCCATTGCCACGCAACTCTTCATTAACATTGTCAAGTCCTATTTTGTCAAGTTTATCAATTGCGACAGTGATATCAACGATCTTTTCTTTTTCGCCAATAACCTCTGCTATACCCGTAAGGATCTTTCTATTATTAATTTTAATCTGAACACGGATACCAAATTCTGTAAAGACCGTATCAATAATTTGCATTAATTCGACCTCGTTCAACAATGAGTCTGAACCAACAACATCAGCATCACACTGGTAGAACTCACGATAACGTCCCTTTTGTGGTCTATCTGCGCGCCATACTGGCTGTATCTGATAACGTTTAAATGGTAACTGAATCTCATCACGATGCATAACAACATAACGTGCGAAAGGAACTGTAAGGTCATAACGTAAACCTTTTTCGCAGAGCTTTGTTTGCAATTTAAGTGTATTGCGCTCCTTGAGTTCGTCGTCACTAACAGACTTCAAGTAATTCCCAGAGTTCAAAATCTTAAAGAGAAGTTTATCTCCCTCTTCACCATATTTGCCCATCAGCGTATGCAAAGTTTCCATCGCGGGAGTCTCTATTTGCTGAAAGCCATAGAGCGCATACACACGCTTAATTGTATCAAATATATAATTTCGTTTAGCCATCTCATCAGGACCAAAATCACGCGTTCCCTTTGGGATGGAAGGTTTGTTTGCCATTTGTCGTTTATTTATGTTTTTTGAATATGAATATTAGGTAGTAATAGACGAAATAAGCTTTAAAAAATCACAGTCGCCTGTCACAGCCTAAATCAGGTTATAAAACAATCGTTTGTTCACGATCAGGACCAACAGAGATAACCCCTATACGGGTTTCAAGATAGTTCTCAAGGAAAGCTACATAGTCACGGAACTCCTGTGGGAATTCATCTTGTGACTTGCATTTCGTCATATCCTTCTTCCAACCACGGAAGTCTTTGTAGATAGGCTTCACATTGTCAATTTCATAAGGGAAGTCCTTTGTTTCAGTACCATCAGGTAGTTCATACGCCACACAAGCTTTGATGGTTTCGAAGCTATCGAGAACATCACTCTTCATCATGATAAGCTCTGTCACACCATTAATCATGACAGAATAACGAAGCTGAACGAGATCGATCCAACCACAACGACGTTCACGTCCTGTCACAGCGCCATATTCATGACCAAGGTCACGAATCTCTTTGCCAATCTCATCGAAAAGTTCTGTTGGGAATGGGCCAGCACCAACACGAGTACAATAAGCTTTCATAATGCCATAGACATTTCCAACCTTATTTGGACCGATTCCAAGTCCAGTGCAAGCACCAGCACAAATTGTATTTGAAGAGGTAACAAATGGATATGAGCCAAAATCTACATCTAGCATCGTACCTTGGGCTCCTTCACAAAGAATATGCCTACCCTCACGAATTAGGTGATTGATTTCATTCTCTGAATCAACGAATTTAAACTCCTTCATATAAGCGATTCCTTCCATCCAAACCTTCTCGGTCTCTTCCAAACCTTCAAAGTTCGTCCAACCAAGACCTGTTAGCATCTTCATGTGACGCTCCTTGTGAGCAGCATACTTGCGTTCGAAATCACAAAGAATGTCACCAACACGTAAACCATTACGGCTAACTTTATCGGTGTAAGTAGGTCCAATACCCTTACCAGTCGTTCCTACCTTATTCTTTCCTTTTGCTGCTTCGTAAGCACGGTCGAGGATACGATGTGTAGGCATGATGAGGTGTGCCTTCTTTGATATATGCAAGCGCTCTTTCAGTGGATGCCCACTCTTTTCAAGGTCTTTTGCCTCACCCATAAAAAGGTCAGGAGCTAAGACAACTCCATTACCAATGATGTTAACTTTTCCACCTTGAAAGATGCCTGAAGGTATAGAACGCAGCACATACTTCTGACCTTCGAATTCAAGAGTATGTCCAGCATTTGGACCTCCTTGGAAACGAGCCACTACATCATATCGTGGTGTAAGCACGTCTACAACCTTACCTTTTCCTTCATCACCCCATTGGAGACCCAATAGGACGTCTACTTTACCTGTGTTCATTTGCTTTTATGTGAGTTTTTAACTTGCCTCTGTGTAAGAAACTTACTCCTCTGACGCGACAAAATGGCCTGACAGCGTGAGCAGATTCCATATATATATAAGGAGAAACCATCACGGCGGAAACGGTGGAACTTTGTATTCTTAATCGCATCCGCAATTTCTGGAGAATCTACCTCTGTTACTGTTCCGCATAGCGTACAGATCTGATGAATATGATCTTCATTGTTGTAGCATGCTTCATATTTAGTTTGACCAATGAAACGATGTCTAACAACGAGACGCAACTCTATGAAAAGACGCATTGTATTATAGAGTGTGGCACGAGAAACTCGAAAATTATTCTTTTCAAGCGCTGCACCCAACTCATCCAAGGAGAAATGTTCCTCCATGTCATACACTGCATCCAGAATAGCATACCGCTCTGATGTCCTGCGATGATTATTAGCTTCGAGGTATTCATCCAGAATATCTCGAACTCTTTTTTTGACTATATCTCTAGTCACTGTTTACTGATTAAATTCGCACAAAGTTACTTTTTTTTAATGATATAACTAATATATAACAACAAAAAAAAGTTAAAAGCAATTCACTCAAATAACACCTTATCTTCGTATTAGTAGGTTAATCTATTAAACGCAATAATCGAGTTGTTTAGTTAAAACTATAGTTTACACTTACTTTATCTTCTAACATTTCTTATCAATAGTTCTATGTTCGTGTGTCTATCTGTTTTTACTTCTTTTTATCGAATAAAAAAACGTTTTATTCTGTGTTTTTTGTATCTTTGTACACACAATAATAAAGAAATAAAGAAATAAAGATAAAGAATGAAATATTTTATCCTCGTAGTTTCGTCTCTCTTACTGCTCATAACTGCATGTACCAACAAGAATAGCACTGAGGAACCTACCGTAAAGAGCATTGACACAATACCGATGTTGGTGACTCAAGTACAGCAGTGTTCCCGACTCTATACGACAGAATATCGTATACATAAGATTATCACCCACAACGATGAGATTAAATTATCAGGATCAATTATGAAACATGACTTCAATGTGGATCTTCCATTAGGTAGCCGTAGAATAGCTATTCCAATGGATGCAACATTGAAAGCATACATTGATTTATCCAGTTTTAGCAAAAAAAATATTAAACATAAAGGCAATGAACTTTTCATTACTCTACCCGATCCTAAAGTTGTTCTCACTTCAACAAAGATAGATCATAATGAGGTGAAGGAATATGTAGCACTGACACGTCATAATTTCACAGACGCAGAGCTTACAAGTTATGAGTCACAAGGTAGAGAACATATTATTGCTTCTATCCCACAGATGGGCATCATTGAACAAGCGCAAAGGAGTGCAGCACGACAACTTGTTCCTTTATTTACAGCTATGGGTTATAAAGAGTATAATATAACTATCTCTTTCCGCAAGAAGTTTACAATTAGAGATTTAAGACAGTTAGTTGAAGTAAATATAAAAGATTAAAAATGAAAATAACATCAACTGATAATATCAATTTAGGGCAAAAGGAGAATGAGATAAAAATGGATAAAAAAAGTTTTTTCAAACGCTTTTTATCTTTTAATAAGGGGTGTCTTATATTCTTCATTGTCATCTTATGCCTTTTTAGCGGGCTCTTTTATTGGTTTAATTCTTCTAATGAAGTAAGTGTATCTACTAATCAACGAATTGATATAACACACACACAGATACAACAGATACAAGACATTGGTCAATGGGAATTTCTTGCCATCAACGACGAAGAACTTATTGACACTGTAAGTCGTGGTTTTTTCTCTGATTCAGAACTCGTACGTATATATTATGGTACTTTACGCTTAGGCATTGATTTACATCAGACAGAACCTCACTGGATTCGCGTTGAGAATGACAGCGTTATCGTTGCAAAGTTACCTCCAATTATACTACTTGACACCAACTTTATTGATGAAGCCAAGTCACGTTCTTTCTTTGAAAAAGGAGATTGGACTTCAGCTGATCGCGAACAACTTTATAACCGCGCCTACAAGAAGATGATTGCTCGTTGTATGACAAAAGAAAACATCATGATTGCTGAAAGAAATGCAAAGCAGCAGTTTGTACAGTTTCTTCATTCCATGGGTTATAAAAATATAAAGGTAGAATTCATGCCACGTAAAAATAAAAAGCTATCGCCCTAGCTTAATATTTACGATAAATGGAATTGACAAAACACAACATGCTAAAAACATGACGAAAGGTGCTCCTTCACGTGCTATTTTAAAGTTTGCAATACCACATTCAGGGACTAGGATATAGCAATTTTAGTCTGATGAGCGGTGTTATGGAGATGATAGCACACTGTGGTATGAGTATCTGGTTAGTACCTTTACTTGCATGGGTCGGTGTTTGTTATGCAAACCCAATAGCTTGGATAATGGCAAATATATTCCTTATTCCTACCTATATATGGCTCATGAAAAGATTAAAGCATCAGCCCGCTTAACTTTTTGATTGCATCTTGCATATCCTCAGCAAACCTTTTGTGCGTTAAAAGAAACTCTTCACGTCTGCCGGCTAAAAGTTTGTATAACTCAGGGTTCATCCCCTCGACATACGAACTAATTGCGTATTCAATATCATCTTTTTGACGTTCAATATTTGAGAAGGCATAAACCTGATATTTCTGATGAAGGAAGCAGTAAGCTGCTTCTATGCTGCCTTTGGTTATCATTATAGTTTTAAATATGAGTAAGGAAATTTCTTTAATACAAGATTAATCGTTGTGAGAAGTATTTCTATAGTGAAGCTATCATCAATGCCCAAATAAAGTCTTCTCGTAACAACATTTGTTATACTTCTTTCTTAGAACAAAGAAACAACGCGACATCTTCCGTTTCATCAAGATGTTATTTATTGGTCTTCTTTACGCCACGAGCATAAAACAATGACAGAGATTAACCCATAGTTCCTGGGTTAAGATCTAACGTCACTTTTTCCTCCCACACTCCGCCTGTATATTCCGTTTCTTCTTACAACTTGCATTATGCTGCATGTAGCGATTGCTCTCCGTTCTAACACTCTTGCACATATTTCTATTTAGACAGCCCCTAATACATGTCTGTACTGACGCTCCCAAATAAGATTGCCGTATTCAACCTCAGCAATTACATTAAACCATGTAAGACAAGAAAAACGTAATATTCGTCATATACTCTCCCATTAGGTAGCTGTACCATATCACGTTGGACCTTTAACCATGGTCGATTAATAAAGTTATTCTGACGAGAGTACGCTCCATTTAATTTCTTTCTCATTGCAGTGTATAATTTTATCCATAATATCATTCTTTCGGGTAAATATCAATTATTTTTTCTAAAATCAGCAAAGAGATCATCGTATGAAGATGTAAATCTATGGTGGGTTCTGATCTATAACTTCAAGTGTTCATAAAAAGCGAATGGTATATTATCTTTCTTTCTACATTAAAAACAATGACCCTTACTATCTTAAAGACCTGAAGAAATGCATTCATCCACCTTTATATCAGTTTCTTCTGCTGGAATATTCTTGAGAAGTTGGAATGGGAAACAAATACCAAGTTTATAAGCTTCTTTTAATAGCGGTAAAAAACGATCATAATAACCTTTACCACGACCTAGACGATTACATTCATCATCAAAAGCCATACCAGGAATCAGTGCAAACTCTATAGAAGAAAAATCTGTAAAGGCTTCACCAGTTGGCTCAAGTATGCCATAACTACTTGTTTCAAAAGATTCAGAATCTTTATAGAGGCGTAATTCCATCTCCGTATCACTAATAACAACGGGGAGGAGTATCGTCTTTCCTTCATTGTGAAGCTGCCTGATAAGGTCATGTGTATAGACCTCATCAGGCAAAGAATTATATAAAAGAATTGTTTTGGCATTCTGCAGATGTGGATGATCTAATACACGCTGAATTAATGGATGCGATTCTTTAATCAACTCTTCTGTAGAATATTGTTTTTTACGCATTCTCATTTCTTTACGTAAGGATTTCTTATCAAGCTGTTTCATATCCATAGAGATGTTATTTACGTAATAAGTTTGCTTGCCGATGGGTTATTTGGTTCTTTTTCGGCAACAACAGAGAAGGCATATGGAATACCTTGACAGCCTCCTTAACAGTGGCATCATCGAGGTTCACATACTCAATCCAAGCCTGTTCATCAAGTATATTATAAATAATACGACTATTGAGGTAATCTTCAAAAAGTGGATGTGAACGCATAATCATCAAATTGCGTCGGCGCAATCCATTCCTTTCCGCAAAGTTAACGAAATCGCCCACAAGATTCTGATGCTCTAAGTAGTTTGCTAAAGGCTTCATTTCACCAAAACTACTGAGCTTCTTTCTATTGCTATCAGTATAATTGAAAGCATACTGAAGCATGAGTCCACTCATCACCGCCTCCTTGTAATAAGAAGTAACTTTTGATGTATCTTCTGGAACAAAGATATCAGGTGTTATACCACCGCCACCATACACAGTACGTCCGTTCATTGTATGATAAGCTGGTCCTTCATGCTTGATACTATCCTGAGAGAAGAACTCACCATGCTGGTAACGTGTAAGAATATCATTCTCATAGTCCGCATTATCACCTGGCTTGAATGGTTTTTGAATACAACGACCAGATGGAGTATAATAACGTGCAATTGTCAACCTTATCAAACTACCATCATTAAATTGAATCTGCTGCTGTACCAATCCTTTACCAAATGAACGACGACCAACAATTGTTGCACGATCGTTATCTTGCATAGCACCAGCAAAGATCTCTGCCGCAGAAGCAGATCCCTCGTTGATGAGTACAACCATAGGAATATGTTGATAGCTTCCTTTGCCATCGCTACGATAATTAACACGTGGACTCTTTCTTCCTTGAGTATAAACAATCAAACGATTCTTAGGAAGAAACTCATTTGCCATCTGCACGGCAGCCTCCAGGATACCACCTCCATTGTCACGAAGGTCAATAACTAAATGGTCAGCACCTTGGATATTAAGTGTCTGTAAGGCAGCTAACATCTCTGCATAAGTTCTTTCACCAAAGTTCTTGATACGAATATAACCAGTTGAATCATTAAGCATATATGCTGCAGAAACACTCTTCACAGCGATGTCACCACGCGTTACAGTGAACATTTTTACACCATTCTCACCATATCGTCTCACCCCTATCTTAACCTTTGAATCTTTTGGTCCCTTGAGGCGATGCATCGCTTCTTCATTTGTCACATCTTTCCCAACAAACGCTTTACCATTAATACTTACAACCTTGTCACCTGCCAATATACCTGCTTTGTCTGCTGGTCCATCTTTGATAACATTCTGTATGCATAATGTATCTTGACGAATATTAAACTCAATTCCAACTCCAGAAAAAGAGCCCTTCAAATCATCTGTTGCTAGTTGAACATCTTTCGCACTGATATACACTGAATGTGGATCTAATTCTGACAAAATTTCAGGGATAGCTTTATCAACAAGTTCATCAATATTAACGGAATCAACGTACTGGTCATCAATAATATGCAACAGATTACTGAGTCTGCTACTACCATTATTAATAATATTCAGACGATTACCTGAAAAGTGATTGGCATAGAAAGTACCAATAAGAATACCGACAACTACACAAAGTGCCATCAGTAGCGGCATGAAACGATTCTTTTTGTTCTGATTCATAAAAGCCTAAAACTCGCTTTCCCCTAGAATAAGGTATTCCTCAGTGGGATGCGATAATTACTTATTATATTTTATTCTTTGACAATAGGAATGAATCATATTAGGCAGAAAACCTATTTGATAATACTCCATCAGCAACTCTAATACTAGTTACATTTACAAAGACTTTGAAGAGGAGCTGCAACCATCTTCAAGACTTAAATACTCTACTTCAACTCCAGATCTTGTCAGTAGGTCAATACCATCTGTTAGACGATATTTCTCGGCATATACTACCCGACGAATACCAGCTTGAATGATTAGTTTTGAACATTCAATACAAGGTGAGGCAGTTACATATAGCGTTGACCCTTCACTATTGTTACCGCTTCTAGCTAGCTTCGTAATGGCATTTGCTTCTGCATGAAGGACGTAAGGTTTTGTGACTCCCATGTCATCTTCACAGACATTCTCGAAACCACTTGGTGTACCATTATAACCATCACTAATAATCATTTTATCCTTCACTACCAACGCACCTACTTGTCGACGTTTACAATATGAATTCTCTGCCCATATACGTGCCATACGGAGGTAGCGATAATCTACAGCAACCTTACTTCTTCCTTCTACTAGAGAAGAAGACGTTGATGAATGCGCTTTCATAAGTTCTTTATTCATTAGCTTAATAGAGTTTATTGATAAACAAGGAAGTGATGAGAATAGTAATTGGCATTACCTTACAATTACTGTCGTTTTAAAAGTCCATCTCGTTCTTTCAATGCATCAATTGTTGGTTCACTTCCACGGAAACGCTTATAGAGAGTCATTGGGTGTTCCGTTCCACCACGTGAGAGGACATTATCTCTGAAACGCTGAGCAGTTGCTTGGTTGAAGATTCCTTCTTTCTTGAACACGCTGAACGCATCAGCATCAAGAACTTCAGCCCATTTATAGCTATAATAACCTGCAGCGTAACCTCCAGCCATAATGTGAGAGAACTGTACGGTCATACATGTATCCATACGCTGCTCATCAATAATTGCTGCTTCCCAAGCTTTCTTCTCAAATGGGATAATATCTTCTGTGAACTCATCTTTATGAGTGTAATAAGCCATATCTAAGAGACCGAAACTAACTTGTCGTAAACAAGCGGTTGCAGCACCATAATTACGACTTGCAATAACCTTGTCAATCAATTCATCTGGCATAGGCTCACCAGTTTTATAATGGAAAGCAAAGGTACGAAGGAAGTCTTTCTCAACAGCAAAGTTTTCCATAAACTGCGAAGGAAGTTCAACGAAGTCCCACCATACATTAGTTCCTGATAGACTTTCAAAGCGTGTATTGGCAAAGATACCATGAAGAGAATGACCAAACTCATGTAAGAATGTCTCAACTTCACCGAGCCTCAGTAATGCAGGTTTATCCTCTGTTGGCTTCGAAAAGTTCATTACGAGAGATACATGTGGACGGACATTCGTCCCATCACGTTCTACCCATTGGCCCTGGAACTCAGTCATCCATGCACCATCACGTTTTCCTTTACGTGGGTAAAAGTCAACGTAGAGTACTGCTAAATAGCTACCATCCTTATCATATACCTCATACGGCTTTACATCAGGATGATAAACAGGGATTTCTTTATTCTCTTTGAATGTAATACCGTAAAGACGAGTAGCAAGTCCAAAGACACCTTTGATAACATTACCTAACTCTAAGTAAGGACGGAGCATCTCTGGGTCGAGGTCAAACTTCTTCTTTTTCAGCAATTGGCTGTAATACGCCACATCCCAAGGCTCCATCTTAAAGTCCTCACCCTCTTCTTCCTTGGCCAATGCTTCAACTTCTTCACGTTCTTCAATAGCTTTTGGTTTATAAGCTTCGATAAGATCATTAAGAAGTTTATACACATTCTCAACCTTTGTTGCCATACGATGCTTCATCACGTAGTCAGCAAAGCTATCGTAACCTAGAAGTTGCGCCATCTCTCTACGAAGATTAATCAAACGCTTACAAAGTTCGAGATTATTTGTATCATTATCTTTTATACAGAGCGTATTGCGCGCCATGTAGAGATCCTTACGCAATTCACGTTGTTTACTATACATCATAAACGGCCCATAACTTGGAGCATCTAAGGTAAATATCCATCCCTCCAAACCACGTTCCTTGACCGCTTCACGTGCTGCTTCACGTGCCGTATCAGGTAATCCGTCAAGCTGCTTCTCATCTGTTATATGCAATGTGTAAGCTTTGTTTTCTTTCAAAACATTCTGTGAGAACTGCAGTGAAAGCATCGATGCTTCCTCAGTGAGCTTACGCAAACGATCTTTCCTAGCTTCATCGAGCAACGCACCACTACGAACAAAACCCTCATAGCTTTTCTCCAGCAAGCAACTTTCCTCTGGAGTCAACTCACGATGATGTTCATAGACATACTTTACACGCTCAAAAATCTTTGGATTTAAACTGACATCATTACTATGCTTAGTGAGAATTGGACTCATTTTCTGAGCCAAAGCATCCATATCATCATTTGTTTCAGCACTTAGCATATTAAAAAATACACTCTCTACACGATTTAGAAGATCATAGTAATGCTTACGCCCTTTAATCTCGTCCTCTGGAATAATCGTATTCTCGAAGGTAGGCTCATCTGGGTTATTGATAATCTTCTCAATCTGCTCGTCTTCACGCCGTATTCCTTCCATCATTGCTTCTTCATAATCAGCAAGTTCAATCTTGTTGAAAGGTACTGCGTTATGCGGTGTATCATAAGGTAGGAAGAAAGGATTTACACGTTCTTTCTCCCCTGTTATATTGTCTATCATATCTTTTCTTACTTTCTCTTAATTTAATTTACAAAGATAACTCAAAAAAAGGGAAATACTATATAAATAGGTTGGAATTTAACGCAATTTTGTTTCTATATCAGAAGTAAAGCAAAAAGAATCTGTTTATAGAAGTACGTGTCGTTCGGATTAACGGCACCATTACACATTAAAAGACAAAAGCAATCTGCTTGAATCACGCTTATCCTCTCAAATCTTCCAATTGTGGAATTATAATAACTCCCCTACTCATCGACAACATGCCTTCCTTTTTTAAAGCATTGAGCATACGAGAGACATTAAGACGACTTTGATGAAGCTCATATGCAAGATCTTCCATCCTTATTCTAAGTATTTTACATCCAGCTTGTGTTATACAACGAAGACGTAGAAAGTGAACAAACTGCTGACGAATGCCACTAGGCTGTAACCTCCATGGAATACGACTCATTCGCTGCGCCTGCATAGAAATACTATTGAGAAGATTAAGACGGAAGATAAGGTAAGAGTCTATTAATCGTAGTACTTCAGCCTTATCTAACGAAAGCAAACTACAATCAGACTGTGCTATAAAATCCTTTGTATAACGTTGCTGAAGTCCAAAAAGATGTTCAGGTTGAATAACAGCAGGAGCAGAAAGTTCTTCTTCTATACGATATCTGTAATTATCAGCATAACTCACCACGCAAAGTGTTCCGCTCATTAGAAAGAAGAGTTGTGTACATTTATCATCAGTACTGACGAGTTGTTTGTCAGCCACTAACTTATGAAAACCAAACTTTGTTTGCCCAACGATATCTGACAATTCATCTGTACTTATACCGATGAAAAGTGGTAGTTCAATGAGTTTATCGTAGAGCTGAAGCATATTGTCAATTAGAAATTATATAGCCACCTTCACAATTAAAAGCGGCTATCATTTTTTATTCCACAAGCTTTCCTTTCATTGATGCGCTATACCAGACCTGAAGATTACCTTTCGCATCCGAATAGATGAAGTAGGCCATCAACTCCGGATGACGCTCAAGTAGTTTGCGTGCCTTTTCAATTCCCATCACCATAAATGCTGTTGCATATGCATCAGCTGTAGCACAGTTTTTTGCTAAAACAGTAGCAGAAAGGAGCGAATGTTGTACTGGATAACCCGTTTTAGGATCAATCGTATGCGCATATTTTTTTCCTCCTTTATAATAGAAATTACGATAGTTCCCACTCGTAGCCATAGCTTTGTCAGTTACATTCAGCACGGTTTGAATCTCTTGGTTAACTTTCAAACTATCCTCTGTAGGTTTTGTAACCCCAATCTTCCATGGCAGACGCTGTTCACTATTTCCCATTGTAACAATTTCACCACCTATCTCAACCATAAAGTTCTTGATGCCATTACGACGTAAGAAACGAGCTACAATGTCTGAACCATATCCTTTGGCGATAGCAGAACAATCAAGCATTATGCGTTTATTCGTTTTCTGAATCTTGTTATCAACAAGTTTAACCTTGTTGTATCCAACGATTTGATGCAGGCTATCTATAGCTTGCTTAGAAGGATGTTGCCCTGTCTTAAAACCAAAGCCCCACATATTTACCATTGGTGCAACCGTAATATCAAAAGCCCCATTGGTTTCTTTCGAAATAGACTCAGCAAGTGTAAACACTTCTCTAAACATCTCATTCACCTTTACTGGCTCATTTTGATTAATCTGAGATATCAATGAGTGAGATTCAAAAGTTGAAAAGGTTTGATTTACCTTTTTCAATTCTGCTTCTATCTGCGGCTGAAGATCTTCATCGCTTTGATAGGTAATATTATAAACTGTACCAAAGATAAAACCCTTGTTATGCTGATAAGGCATGGCATGCTGACAACGGACAATTGCTATTGACCCAATAATCAGTACAAGAAGAAAGGGTATTTGCCAATATAGTTTTTTCTTATTCATATAATGTTTGTATTTATTAAGAGATAAGAGAAAGTTAGAATGAGAATAATAATTGAGATGTACAAGCAAAGTATCAACAAGCATACACTATAATTGAAATATAGGTATGTAATCTCTTTATTTTTAGTCAACTCTCTCCTTATAATTCAAGTAGTACATTAAAGGTTGCACCTAGCTGTGACGAACCTCCACGACCATACCCAGGAACATACCATGCTTCACCAACTTCTCCCATCTTATGGGCAAGGCGTAATTTATATCTAACTGACCATCCCAGACGAACTGGTCCTATAATCTTTGCATCTACACTTCCAACAAGTTCTGCCCAAAGCTGACTTCCCTTGTTGCCAAGTGAGCCATACGATGAATGCGTTCCCCAAATTGGGTCTGCAATACCAGGACTTAGGACATCATACTTAAACGAGGTATAACCCACTCTACCGCCCACTAAGAAGCGATAGTCGTCGTGTTTATTCTTGAGCATATTGAAATCACAACCCACTCGAGCGTAAGGTGCACTAGTATTGTAATTTGTCTCAGTCGTCTCGTCAGTCTTATCTGCCTGTCCTAAGCCTAATTCAATGACAGGAAAGTACCTATCCTTAAGATTTACACGAAGCAATGCTTCATACTGACCATAGAAAGCAAGCCTACGCATTGCTGGACCAATCAAATCAATACCAACTGCAGCTCCCCTGAAAAAAGGAATACTGTCCTCCTTCACCTTTGATACAGATGATCGATGCTGTGCGTTCGCTGTTGACGGAGTCAACAGGAATAGCGTACTAAGGATTAGTAAAACTGATAAGTATATGCTCTTTCGTACCATCATAATCAACGTTAGGGTTACTGATTTTTATCTGACTTACACGAGTACCCTTTGCTGCGACAGCTGTAAGAGTATGGAAGAAAGCTGGAGGACAATCAACACTCTCGAAGTGACTTATATTTGTCTTCGATATCGTCACCGTGTCAACAGTTGTCACACCAGTCTTACTTGTGAAGACAAAGCGCAACTTATCATTTGCACTACTATAACTCATCGGTAAGCTAAACTTCGTTGTATTGATCTGTTTATTCAACAATATCGTGTCACTTTTGCTCTCCCTTATAGCAGAGATGGTAAGTGTATCATGTAAAGTATCACCTTGAACAACATAATTTGCCCACACGCCATTGGTTACAGGACAATCTATGTCTGAACAAGAACTCAGCCAACTTAGTCCTCCAAAGAGAATTACAAAGATACTGATGCTACTTACTATATGTCTGATGTTTCTATAGTTCATTATCTTTTATTTCAATCTATCAATAAAGAACAAACTGTTCAATGCTCTCTTCAGTAATACCTCTGAGTGCTATTATGTTACATCTCTTTCTCAATCTGATAGTCATTCCGCCTTGGATTGCTACGACTGATGAGGTCACCTATAAATCCAGCAAGGAAGAGCTGTGTACCAAGAATCATTGCGACGAGTGCTATAAAGAAGGACGCATGATTTGAAAGCAAATCTCCATAAACGCCATTCACAAGCATTACCAGCTTCTCAACAATCAGCCAAAGAAAAGCTATAAAACCGATGAAGAACATAAATGATCCCATTAGACCAAAGACATGCATTGGCTTTTTGCCAAAGTTTGTAAGGAACCAAAGTGTCAATAAGTCAAGATAACCATTAAAGAAACGGTTTATACCAAACTTTGACTTACCATACTTACGTGCTTGATGGTGCACTACTTTCTCACCGATACGTGAAAAACCTGCTTCCTTAGCAAGATAAGGAATATAACGATGCATCTCACCATAAACCTCAATGTTCTTCACAACATCATGGCGATAAGCTTTCAAACCACAGTTAAAGTCATGTAAATTATGTACACCACTAATCTTACGAGCCGTAGCATTGAAAAGTTTTGTAGGTATAGTCTTTGTCAATGGGTCATAACGTTTCTGCTTATATCCACTAACAAGATCATACTTCTCCTCCATTATCATTCGATAAAGTTCTGGTATTTCATCTGGTGAATCTTGCAAGTCTGCATCCATCGTTATGATGACATCACCTTTTGCAGCTTTAAAACCACAGTATAGAGCAGGACTCTTACCATAGTTACGACGGAACTTTATGGCATGAACATGTTCTTTATCCTTATGATGCAAATCCTCAATGACATTCCAGCTTCTGTCCTTTGAGCCGTCATTGATAAAAATTATTTCATACGTGAAGCCGTTAGCGTTCATCACGCGTTGAATCCAAGCATATAATTCTGGTAAACTTTCTTCCTCATTGTAAAGAGGAATAATTACTGATATATCCATATTCTAATTAGGAGTTTTCAATTTAGATAAAAAGATTAATTATAATTCATCTTACAACGAGCGATTCTTTACCTTCTTTGACATAATCGCTGCAATAAATAAAGAGAAGAAACCACCCAGTAACACAGCATAAACAAAACTGCTTGCAGCCAAAGAGTATGGTTGGAAAGCTTCTGACAACGCTGTAAGAAATTGCTCGTATGGAATACCTATGGCAGCAAGAAGACTTTTACCTTCATTACTATTATAGATATTGGTAACCATCATAAGTAATTTACCTTTGTCAAGATACTCCATATATAACCATTGCAACAGACTAAAGATAATAGCAGAATTGAAGAATACACGTAAACAATAGAAAAGTGCACGACGAAAAGAGATAACACCATTACGACCTTCCTCACGAAAAACCTTAAGTCGATAAGCAACAAAGAAAGGTGTCGAGAGAGTGAGTAAAAAACTAAATTGCGCCAAAACTGGCAGTGCAGTCATACCCAATAAGCATGCAAAGCTTGCCGTCCAAATGATAGCAAGATAAATACCATCATAACGAGCATAAGCTGTCAGTTGTTTCAAATCTTCATTAATCATGTTACAAAAGTACTGATTATTTATTATAAATAATGTAGTAATCTACCAAATTTATGTTTTTTTGTTAAAATCAGAAAAAGTTTTCATTCCTTTTTGCCAGTATTAAATAAATTCTGTATCTTTGCACCCGCTTTAACAGCAATGGTAAAGTAGAAGACGGACAAGTCTCTTACGACCAGCTCCCTTTGAATCCCCCAGGACGGGAACGTAGCAAGGGCAGAAGGTTGTAGCGGTGCGATAGGAATCGCTTGTCCACCCCGCCTCTTTAGCTCAGTTGGCCAGAGCACGTGATTTGTAATCTCGGGGTCGTTGGTTCGAATCCGACAAGAGGCTCAAATAAATAGAATGACTAAGAACACAGAAGAAGGTATGTCGTGAAGCATACCTTTTTTGTATGTCATTATATTTGTTAGAAAATATTTTATCTTTAGGCAGCTTACCATTCAGGTGCACATTCTACAAAGCCTTATCTTTGTATTCATTATGCTCACCATATACAATGACCTTTTGGGGTAAAAGTCAAGACAACTTCATCGTAAATGCGGCTGAAAACAAACACATCTCCTTTTTTCTTAATCCTAAATTTTACCCTGCTCCTATTAGTTTTAAATAGGGATATTCAGAATTTTCATAACTAATTGTTTGTCAGTGTAATATATTATTTACACCTCTACATAAAATCCCCCGAACGACCCTTCACGGGCAGAATCGGGGGAAAACTTCTTAAAAAACATCGTAAAGATAAAAAAAAATCTGATATAAAACCAACTTTGCCCTTTACAGAGTTCGATTTTTTATAGAGCTATCGTGACAGCTTTGCAAAAAACGAACTTAGACGTATCCATTCCCAACTCCCACTTAAGGAGTTGGCAGTAGCATGTACGAGTCGTAGCCATAAGAGCAAGCGGGGCAAAAAGCCTCTTTTTTCGTGTGAGGGAGAAATTGCCCTGATGTTCCTCAAGTCATACACAGCCCTGTCTGTGACGTTCTGATAGACCCTTCCTGTCCCATCAGGGATGGAAAGATTGTAAGTGCCATACGCAACCGTCTTGCCCCTCTTCTTGACATAGACCATCTTGTTTTCTGGCAAGGAAGTCAGGCATCGCATTGTCAGCATCGACCATCCCTACCTCCGTCCCATTGTCAGGGGCAAGAAAAACAAGCGTATGGAGTTTGAGGCAAAGGTCAACAACATACAGGTTGATGGCATATCATTCATAGAGCACCACAGCATTGAGGCTTTCAATGAGAGTGTCCGTCTTAAGCAATGTATTGCTTCTATAACGAATCGTGTGGGTTGTGTGTTGATATTCCACCGGTTTGGTGCGGGTGCTTAGCACATGTGGTGCGGATGCTCAACACTAATGGTGCGGATGGTATGCACCACATGTGCGAAGGATTAACACCGTTGCTGTATATGTAAGGGTAGGGATTTAATGTGAATTAAGTGAATTAAAACTAAGGTTAATTGCGAGTTATATTTAGTTGAAGGCTATACCTTCTGACAATATTTTTAGGCTCTATGACGAATTACCCACATGATTCATTATAGAGCCAATGTATTGATTATCAGGAATCTCTGACGGTAGTCAAAGTCAAGCCTGTCGGTGCCGATTCCATATATGCCAACAATGCTAACCGGACAATGTATACGGAATAAGGCATAACGACCTGTTTCGTCAGAAAAGGTCTCAAACCCAAAGAAGAATCTGAATGTCTCAGGACAGCGAGAAAGATTATCGGAAACCTCAGGGCCACGGTAATGGAGGGCAGCTTCGGGAATCAGAAACAGCACTATGCCGTTGGGCGCATCAAGGCACGTAACATGTTCAGCGAAACATTACTGCTCTTCTTCGGAATCCATACGGCTAATGCCGCCATTCTTGCCGCAAGGCAGATGGCCAGGGACATGAAGAAGGTGGCTTGATAAAGAGATAAGGTGATTTATATCCATCCATAGGCAGGTATGGAAGGGGCAGGTATGCCCATACGGCTCAACATTTGAGATTTTTGAGCAGAAAACACTGCAAATTCTTTTTCTAGGAGCTTTTTCAAGAAAAAGAATCCAGTTTTTGAATGCTCTTGGCAGGTTCAGGAGTGAATTAACTGAAATTCCCTAAATTAAATATTTTATAAAAGTAAATGGATAGTTCAATTTCTTTCTGAAATAAATGTTTTTATTCAGAAAGAACTAATATACCTGTGATTAATCTACAAGTAGAAAAAAGACAGTTGTCTTTAGACAATTACTTACTTTTATTACAAGACGTTATGCTCTATGTGATGCTATTATCGTTTAGATTCCTTTAAGATCCCCTTTAATAGCCATAAGTGCCTTGTGTGGGACAGATGAAAATATTGAAGCTTTAATCTCACGAGGTGAGAAACGATAAAATCGATAGTAAAGTTGCAACTTTCTGTATGTTGTCATTAAGAAATATTGAGCCTTAAATCTGAACTTTCGATTATGTCCATGGAATCCGAAGTTACCTCCAAACCATACGACATCCATAAACATATTTATTGCCTTTAAAGATTCTTTATCTGGAGCTATTGGTGACAATGCATATTTTTTATCCATGCCTAAAATGTCAACTAATATCATCTGAACAATCTCAAATGCCTTTCTAAAATCTAAAGCATCTAACCATTCGAAAAACTGTTTCTCATCAATTGAATTATAATATGTTTTCAAAAGAATAGCAAGATCACAAAACTGACGTAATCCTACTCCCAATTCTATCAAATGATGATAAAGATGTAAAAATGTATATAATAAGTTTAGGGTCGGTTCCAACGTCGGAATAGAACATCCATCAATTTCTACATGATTGTGGGTTAGAGACAGAAAAATATTATCCCATATTTTCTGAGATTTTTTACTAGCAAATTTCATCAAACAATGATGCAATTCCAAAATGATTGAGTTATGAATTAACTCAAAATGTTGTTCAGATGGTTTACCCTCTGCATGTATTCCCCAAGTAGATGCCATTGCCGATATCATCTTTGGGAGATTATCTTCATTACAATAGAAGTCAATATCTCCAGGTGTACGGGCTAGTGGATTTGGGTAATAGATGCCAATTGTTTGTCCTTTGACGACGACAGACTCAATATCATTTTCTGTAAAAAGTTTACTTAGGGATAGCAACTCAGAGTTAACAGCCTTATTAGTTGTAGCAACTCTACCCTGAATGGCTAAAACCTTCATGACATCTTTTCTCTCCAAAGAAACATTATTCCTTATCAGGCTTTCAGCAATCATTCCTAATACTGCCTGTTTTGAAGCTAAATCATATACTGAAAGAAATTCAGAATGGCTCAAAGATAAATCCAATGACGTCTGCCAAAGTTCACTCTTCAAAAGTTTTAAGAAATTAGAGTATGGAGAAGATAATATGTCAGTCATATATCGAGTTATTTGTCTAAGACAGAGTACTTACTGTTATTACTTACATACTCTGGTACTATTTCCTTCATCTTCTCAACAATTGCCATATCATTATATGAATGACTTAAAGCAATGAGTGATTCAATCTGTTTGTTAACTTCATTATAATCGTACTCACGTACCTCAGCAATACGAATTTTTTCGTGGAAACTTGGGAGCGTATTTTCAGTTGTACTCAAGACTTCTTCATATAGTTTCTCTCCTGCACGTAGGCCCGTGTATTTTATCTCAACATTCTCTGCTCCAGAAAGCTTTATCATTCGTTTGGCAAGATCGGCAATTCTAACCGGTTTACCCATATCAAACACAAATATCTCCCCTCCACTTCCATGAGTTCCAGCTTCAAGCACTAATTTACACGCCTCAGGTATTAGCATGAAAAATCTTATGATGTTTGGATCTGTAACTGTCACCGGACCACCAGCTTTTATCTGCTTTTCAAACAAAGGAATAACAGACCCATTTGAACCCAACACATTACCAAAACGAGTAGTTACAAATTGAGTTTCAGGTTTTCCATTTGCCTGTTCATTTATCATTTTGTTAAGGCTCTGACAATATATTTCACAGATACGCTTAGAGCATCCCATTACATTCGTAGGGTTGACGGCTTTATCTGTTGAGACCATAACAAACTTTTTAACGCCATATTTTACACTAAGATCCGCAATAACCTTTGTACCCCAAATATTATTCTGTACACTTTCTGAAGGATTGTTTTCCATCATTGGTACATGTTTATACGCAGCAGCATGGAATACATAATCAGGTTTATAGGTCTGAAAAATCTTCTCCATTCTATCAGCATTGGATATACTAGATACAATAGTATGTGCTTTAATGTCAGGCCATTCAAATTGCATCATCAGTCTGATGTTATGCTGAGGTGTTTCTGCCTGATCGATAAGAATAAGCGCTGCAGGCTTATATATAGCAATCTGGCGTACTAACTCAGAACCAATGCTACCTGCGGAGCCTGTAATCATTATCTTTTTATCCCGAAGCAGGTTTCCTATAGAATCCATATCTACATTAATCTGGTCACGCGGAAGCAAGTCTTCGATACTAATTTCCTTCAGCTGTACCTTGGTATAGTCGTCATTCTGAGTCCACTCTTTCTCTGCAGAACTCATAAAGATCTGTACACCAAGCGTTAAAAGTATATCTTGCAGTTTTGTGTCATTACGAAAACGTTCATTCTGTAATGGTGATATCAAAACGGCCTTTATTTTTAATGATTTAATATGCTCCGCTAGATTATCATCAACAAGATAGATCTTCTCACCCATGAGCATTTTACCTTTAATCGAAGGATCATGCGCTATAAATCCTTTCAATAAAAACTTACGTGGCTTGTCAGTTCTTATGTTTTTAGCCAATCCAACACCACCATCTTTCACGCCATAGATGAGTGTACGAATACTTTTATCTGTAGTAAATAATACATCATAAAGTGATTTTGTTAATATGCGGAAAGCCATCATACCAATTGTTGCAACAAGATACATTGCGGCAATCTGTCTTCCTTGTAGTCTAACAAATTCAAGATTCCAGTGGTAAACAATATAATGCATTACTTCAGCAACAATAAGAGAAAGGAACATTGCTAACACAACTCGTTGCAAATCAATGAATGACGAGTAACGAATAATTCCTGAATATGTACGAAAAATTCTAAAACCAATTAGGTTAAAAATCATGTACATAAATATAGTCTTGGTCAATAATACAATATGCTCGGGAGATACAGCACCATGATAATATAACCAGAAAACAAAGATACCTGAGAAATAACAGATAGCAATGTCAATCGCCAAGATAACCCAATATGGTAGCGCATTCATCGAAAGATACCAATTCAACAGCTTGTCAAAAACTTTCATAACTCTTTTAAATAGTTTATTGGTAATTACTCATTATAAAAAATGAGTTTTTATAGTTCTCTCTTAGTAGAAAATTAATTTTATGATGCAAATATACTAAAAAAAGCTAATTGACATACGTCAAATCGCATAATATTTGATTTAATTTATCTAAAAAGTTTTATTAATTTATCTTATATCCATTTGTATATGGTAAAGTCCCGAATATAGATTAGGCTGATGAGTAAACGTAACTATAACCTCATGCTCATCATAGTTTATTGGTTTTGTCTTTTGTTCAAGAATAAAGTTCCCATCTGCAGACTGATAATCTACTCCACCAAGTGTTTTGAAACCAGCTTGTACTGCATCTTGTGCAAAATGATACATTTCTTCTTCAGACCAAGTAAAAATTTTAATTCGGTCAATTTGGAGCTTGTTTCCAATAACCGTCCCAAAATAACCTATTTGCCTTGGCTTCTGTCCCGTTATTTCGTCTTTGCCACTTTGGGATTCATAAATCATGTTATGATTGAAGATTACTTCTTTTTGCGCTCCAAAACCATCGATAATCTGTGAAGAAGTTAATTGAAAGTTATGACTGATATTTATTAGTACGCCTAGATTCTTCAAGCGCTCATCCTCTCTACTTAACAGACTATAAAGATAAGCGAAATTGAATTCTCCTTTCTTTTTTAGTTTCATATCCAAAGAGATCCTTTCCTTTCCCGATCCAACTTCTTTATCTGAAGTTTCTGGATATTTTATATTACCAACATATCTATTTTCCGCTGTTGCATGACTGAATTCATTGTTTTTAACCCAGGGGTCATCCTTCTTTGTAGGCCTATTATGAACTAATTCCTCATGTACAGGTTGAGACGTCAAAGTATCTTTTGTAAGTGTAGTCTTTGGCTGTTTTATCTTTTCTACACTATTACTATTTTCTCTTACTTTAGTGATGTTCTTAGATTGCGCCATAATTACTGCTTCATCATGACGATAACGCTCACAGAATTCATCCTCATTAGTTTTTTTATCTATGTAATGATCCTTACCACCTTTAATCTCATTAACTTTAGAACCATTACGCCAAATAGTAGTATACTCCAATCGGTCATTCTCCGCATAGGTGTAGCATGGTCCATCAAGTAATCCATTGCGGTAAGATAATTTCATACCAATATTACCATTCGGGAAAAATGACAAAGCACGCCCATTGGCCTTACCATTCTTATATTGTAAAACAGACTCTACTCTACCCGATTTATGGAATGTTCTACACACGCCATTTAGTATCGTGTTATGATCATTTTGTTTGTTAATACTTATATAATGTTTTTCTGCTTTCAGCTGTCCAGTTATAAAATAATCATAAAATATCTTTTGTCCCTTATTATCAACGCCCAAAATCCTATAATATGTTGCTTTATCAGCGCTAGCAACACCTTGCCACTGACTATTATAGAAAATGGCTCCATAAGGAATAAAAGAACGCTTAACACGTTGAGCAGAAGCTACAAAACATAACAAGCATACAAATACAATCAAATAAAATCGTTTCATATATCAAATCCAATTTTTAATGCAAATATACGCTAATGAAAACAAAAAAAAAATTTCTTTTGTTTTTTCTTTAAATATCGAGCATAATCCAAAACAAAATAGTATCTTTGCCCTTGTATAAAATTGTAACTGAAAATCGATAAACTATGCGCGAAGAAAAAAAGATTATCACGGACTTTAAAAAGCTCGTCCTTCTTCTTAAAAACAAGAATATTTGCAAGCGAGCTGTTGTTGTCTGGCCTGAAGAGAATCACACACAAGAAGCTGTGTGTAAAGCTGTACAAGAAGGTTTTATAAAACCTGTACTAGTATGTTCAGAACAAACAAAAAAAGAATTTGCAGATAAGAATTCTTTTCAAGCTTTCATTGCAAATTCACCTGAAGAAGCTGCTCGTAAGGCTGTTGAAATGGTAAAGAATGGAGGAGCTGATATTATTCTAAAAGGATTTCTAAATACTGACGTCCTCCTACGTGCCATACTTGATAAGGAAATTGGCATTCTTCCTAAAGACACGGTGTTAACTCATATTACTGTTGCAAAACTACCTGAATACCCGAAGCTACTCTTCTTTACAGATGCTGCTGTAATCCCAACCCCAACGGATAAACAACGTAAAGAGCAAGTAAGATATATTGTAGATTTTTGTCATGCTTTCGAGATTGAATGTCCTAAGATTGCTCTTATACATTGCTCAGAAAAAGTTGACGAACGTCATTTCCCATACACAGCTTCATACAAAGTATTAAAAGAAGAAGGAGAAAAAGGAGTATTTGGGAAATGTATTATAGATGGACCTTTAGATTTAAAAACGTCATGCTCAACTGATGCTTTGAAAATAAAAAAGATAAACTCTCCTATCGGTGGTGATACTGATGCTTTAGTCTTCCCTGACATTGAAGCAGGCAATCTCTTTTACAAGACGATTACACTCTTTTGTCATGCTGAAACAGCTGCTGTCCTTCAAGGAACATTAGCTCCAGTTGTTCTCCCAAGTCGAGGTGATACAATTGATTCCAAATTCTATAGTCTAGCACTTGCGAGTCTTATTTCAGATAGCTTATATAATAAGGAGGATAAATAAATTATTATGGCATACAAGATTTTAGCTATCAACCCTGGATCTACATCTACTAAGATCTCACTTGCTAATGATGATCAACTCGTTTTTGTCGCTGATATTGCACATTCCAGAGAAGAACTGAGTAAATTCAAACGTATCTCTGATCAATACCATTTTCGAAAACAGGTTGTTATTGAGGAGTTGAAGAATAGAAATATCCCTTTGAACTTTGATGCTGTTATTGGTCGTGGTGGACTTGCAAAACCCGTATCAAGTGGTGTGTTTACTATTACTGAACAGATGATAATTGATCAGCAACAAGCCATTCATCAGCATGTTTGCGACCTAGGTTGTATGATTGCATACGAAATAGCAAGCGATATCCCTAGCTGTAAAAGTTTCATAGCAGACCCTGGTGTTGTTGATGAAATGGAACCTGAAGCACGCATATCTGGCTCCCCTCTAATGCCACGAATGTGTATTTGGCATGCTCTAAACCAAAAAGCTATTGGTAGGCGTTTCGCAAAAGACATGGGAACGAGTTATGAGAAACTGAATCTTATTATATGTCATCTGGGAGGAGGAATTTCTATAGCAGCACATTCTCATGGACGGGCCATTGATGCGAACAACGCATTAGATGGTGAAGGACCTTTCTCACCAGAACGAGCAGGCTCACTACCAGCTGCAGATTTAATTCGTCTCTGCTTCAGTGGAAAGTTTACAGAAGAGCAGCTATTAAAGAGAGTGAGTGGACAGGCAGGTCTCATTGCTCATCTTGGAACGAATAATCTCAAAGAGATAATTAATTGGATAAAGGCTGGTGATAGTCATGCTGAACTAGTCGTTTCAGCAATGATATGGCATATCGCAAAAAATATTGCATCAGAAGGTGCAGTATTATGTGGTAATATTGATGCGATCTTGCTCACAGGCGGCATGGCAAAATCAGATTACATTATTGAAGGCCTCAAAAAACGCCTTAGTTACCTTGCTCCAATCTATGTTTATCCCGGTCAGGATGAGATGCAGGCATTGACAGAAAATGCATTAGCTGTCTTGCGAGGTGAGCGCATAGCACAAGATTATTGATCAACAAATAGGAAATAAATACACTTCATGAATCCTAAACAATTAAAACATATTATATAATTTAAAACCAAATCGTATGAAGGTACATGAATATCAAGCAAAGAAATTCTTTGCAAGTTATGGGCTTCCAGTAGACCGCAATATTATTTGCCGTACTTCTGATGAAGCTGTTGAAGCCTACAAGCAATTAGGTATTGAGAAAGCTGTTGTGAAAGCTCAGGTTCACACTGGCGGTCGCGGTAAGGCTGGTGGTGTAAAACTTGGCAGTAATGAGGCTGAGATTCGCCAGCATGCAGAAGCTATTCTGGGTATGAACATCAAGGGATTCATCGTTGACAGAGTACTTGTTAGCGAGGCTGTTGATATAGCATCTGAATACTATATGAGTATTCTTGTTGATCGTAAATCAAAGTGTCCAATGTTGATGTTAAGCCGTGCTGGTGGTATGGATATCGAACAGGTAGCAAAAGAAACACCAGAGAAAATTGAGAAGATTGTCATTGACCCTGTTATTGGCATGAGTGATTTTCTTGCACGTGAAGCAGCCTTCAAACTCTTTGATGATATGGCACAAGTAAAACAAGCTGTACCAATCTTCAAGAACATATATAAATTGTTTACAGAGAAAGATGCATCTCTAGCAGAGATCAACCCTTTGGTAATGTTGAAGGATGGTACGCTAAAGGCAATTGATGCTAAGATGACCTTTGACGACAACGCTCTTTTCCGTCACCCTGATGTTGCAGAACTCTTTGAACCAACTGAGGAAGAACGTAAGGAACGTGATGCAAAAGATAAGGGATTCAGCTATGTAAATCTTGGTGGAAGCATTGGCTGTATGGTAAATGGTGCAGGTCTTGCTATGGCCACCATGGATATGATTAAGCTCTATGGCGGTGAACCAGCAAACTTCCTTGATATTGGCGGTAGTTCAAATCCAGAAAAAATTGTAGAAGCTATGAAGCTTCTTTTGAGCGATAAGCATGTGAAAGTCGTTTTAATTAATATCTTTGGTGGTATTACACGCTGTGATGATGTTGCAAACGGACTTTTAGAAGCATTCAAGGTTATTAAGACCGATATTCCTATTGTTATCCGCCTGACAGGAACCAATGAAGCAGAAGGAAGAGCTATCCTCGAGGGTACACACTTCACTGTCGGCACAAGTATGGCAGATGCTGGACATAAAGCTGTAGAACTGAGCAAAAAACTTTAAAAAACAAGAGTTATGAGTATTCTAATTAATAAAGATACAAAGTTAATCGTACAGGGCATTACAGGTCGTGATGGTAGTTTTCACGCTTCAAAAATGAAGGAGTATGGCACTAACGTAGTCGGCGGTACATCACCAGGTAAAGCTGGGCAGGAAGTATGTGGTATCCCTGTATTCAACACCGTTAAGGATGCTGTTGCTGCAACAGGTGCCAATACATCTATCATCTTTGTCCCAGCACAATTTGCTAAAGATGCTATGCTTGAGGCTATTGATGGTGGTGTCCAACTCGTCATCTGTATCACAGAAGGTGTACCTACACTTGATGCTGTTGCTGCACAGCGTTATGCAAAGATTAAAGGTGTAAAAGTGATTGGCCCTAACTGTCCTGGTCTTATTTCTCCTGAAGAGAGTATGGCTGGTATCATGCCAACAAACATCTTCAAGAAAGGACATACCGGAGTTATCAGTCGTAGTGGTACTCTCACTTATGAAGTAGTTTACAACCTTACACAAGCTGGCTTAGGACAATCTACCGCAGTTGGTGTAGGTGGTGACCCAGTAGTTGGACTTTATTTCGAGGAACTTCTTCGTATGTTCCAAGATGATCCTGAAACTGATAGCATTGCACTTATTGGAGAAATTGGCGGTGATGCCGAAGAGCGTGCTGCTAAGTTTATCAAAGAACACGTAACGAAACCTGTTGCTGTGTTTATCTCTGGTCAGCAGGCTCCTCCGGGAAAACAGATGGGCCATGCTGGCGCTATCATTTCAAGTGGATCTGGTTCGGCAAGTGAAAAAATAGCTGCTTTTGAAGCTGTTGGTGTACCTGTTGCACGAGAGACTAGTGAAATTCCAGAGCTTCTTAAAAAGCAATTAAAAAAATAAGAACGCTTATAGTAGAATGAACAACTTACTATAAATATAATCTAAATGAAAGGGGAATCTAGCTAGGTTTCCCCTTTTTTCTGATCATAACAAAACAAAATGATAAAGTCTATAAAATTCTAACTTTGTTATTTTGTTTGTGAAACAAACACGATGATAGTTTTTATATAGATTTAAAGTTGGTCAAGTAGGGAAAAGGTATGAGAATAGTTACATAAACCTTGTTAAATAAATCACTACCAGACTTTGGAATAGTATATACTCGCCATATAAGCAATAACTCATTATAATACAAAACACATGAATTGTTTTATTTTATGTTACTGTCATTTTTAACATTTGCTATATTTCACAGAACTTCAACAAGTTAAAGCCCTAGCAAATATGAGTAGAATGACAGCATATTAGTTTTATGGATGACTCAGTAAAACATAAGTAGCTCCTTAAAGTAGATGTTTTCCCGTCTTTTTCGTATATATTTAGTAATGAACGTAAGTTTACCGATGTGATAGTCAAGGGCTGTCTTATCCCATTGTAGTAACGAAAATATTCTTTCACCATTCACCTACTGCGTATTACAGAATACTATAACATCTAGTTTAAAAATACAATAAGAGGAATACACTCATAGGTATTCCTCTTATAACACTCAGTGATTCCGTTGGGGTTCGAACCCAAGACCCACAGCTTAGAAGGCTGTTGCTCTAATCCAACTGAGCTACGGAACCATCATGCGGGTGCAAAGGTACAGATTTAATTCGATTCTACCAAATTCCATTCCATCAAATTTTGTGACAATAAACCTATCTGGTAAATTTATTTGTACTTCTGCAAGAAGGTATCAGCTTGCGTGTTGCCAAGTTCCTTAGCCTTTTGAATATTCTTAAGACCTTCTTCTTTCTGCTTACTTTCACATTGCGCAATACCAAGAATAAGATAGGCATCGGGTGAAGCGGCATCGAGTTGAAGCGCTTGTTGCGCAGCACTGATAGCTGCATCTATTTTGTTAAGACGTAACAGAAGGCTACCGGCCTCTGTCGGATATAAAGCTTCTTTTGGTTCCAGTCGAGAAGCGATCAGAATATCCTGCAGCGCTTGCTGCCACATACGGCCTTTTATCTCACATTGTTCACGCATATAATAAAAAGCAGCCCCAAGACGTCCTTGATTAAAATATTCATAGGTATAATAATCCTGTACTGCCTTTCTATACTCACCCATCTTCTCTAACTGCTGGCCACGTGTATAGAAATATGGTGCAGAAGTAGATACGTATGGTGTATCACACATTTCAATACTTTTATTAAGTAAGTCAAGAATCTCTTGGTCATTAGCCCCCAAATGCTGACGACTTTGCGCCATCTCTAAATAAAGTTCAGGATTATTAAACTTCGTCTTTGTCAGTGCCTCAAACTCTTCATACGCTTTTGTATAATCGCCTTTTGCAAAGGTTATCTGTGCTTGGAGATGGCGATAAGCATCATTTGATTTAGTAGATTGAGCCTTTTTTATTTCATCTAAAGCTTTGTCAAGCGTCCATCCAAGAGATTTTGTTTTTTCATCAGTCTCATGAGTAACTACAAAACGATAGATAAGACGAGCATAGTTATAATGCGCTTCATCCTTCGCTGTTACTTTCCCGATAGCTGTCTGCATAGTCTTGTCAGCATTAGCCATCTCGCCTTTGGCGATTTGTATGTTCGCTAAAGCATAATATCCATCGTTAGTTTGTGGAAACTTGGTGATAAACTCATTAACAACAGCCTCGTGAACGTTAGTCGGTTTCTCCGATGAGAGCATCAAGGCAACAACAGCTTCTTCAGTCGTGTTAGGCAAACCTATACGAATACCACTCTGACGAAGTGTAACATCATTCTGTGAAAGCCCTTTTAGCACAAAGTCTTTTGCATAGTTTACATCTGTTGCACTCTGTAAGTCACCTGATATATTAAACAAACCGACAACCTGTCCTTTGCTATTAACGACTGGTGCACCATTCAACTTATCAGTAGCTGATGACTTCAGGATTGCATAATTATACTTGTCCATGAACTTCTCAACACTAGAAACATCAGCCCTCTCTGCATTACCACTCTTTAATATCGGAGTTACCCATGCTTCTTCACCGGCAGCAACAACTGTGGCCAATGGCGCTGCAACAGTTTTACCAGTCACTTGAAACTTAACAATATCATAAATATCATTGGCACCCAGCAGACACTCCACCTCGTGTCTCTGACCTTTTGCATCAATAATAACAGCCTTTTCTGCTCCGACAAAAGGTTTCCACGGACTTATCGCAATACCATCAGTAGTAATGCATACGCCATTAGATGTTGCCAAGATACTGCCATCTGCCTTAAAGGTTGTTAATGTAAAAGCAGCATCTGCAGCCTTCTTAACCGCACCAGGTTGAGCAGAGATATTCGTAAAGACACCCAATATAAGGGCAATGGTCAAAATTAAAGTTTTCAGTTTCATGCTTATTATTTCTTTCATTGTATATTTTTGTAAGGTATTTTATTTCTTCATACTTAAATCTAATAGTTCACGAGCATTCTGTAAAGCTGCATCAGAGACATCAGCACCCGAAAGCATCTGTGCAATTTCATTCACACGCTGCTCTTGAGTCAGTTCACGCATGTGACTACGCGTTCCTTCTGTCGTCTCCTCCTTCTCAACCTTATAGTGTGAACTGCCCAAAGCAGCAATCTGTGGGAGGTGAGTAATGGAAATCACTTGACGATTATTATTGCCCATTTCTTGCATAATAAGTGCCATCTTCTGAGCAATTTTACCACTAACACCCGTATCAATCTCGTCAAAGATAATTGTTGGCAGCTTCACTGCCCCACTTACCATTGCCTTCAATGACAACATTACACGAGCAATCTCACCACCAGACGCTACCTGTGCAACAGGCTCCATAGCCGTACTTGTATTGGCAGAGAAAAGGAATTGGACCTTATCAGCACCATCTATTGACAAAGGCTTGAGTGACAAATCAACTTTAAACCTAACATTCGGAATACCCAATGGTATCAGTCGGCTACTCATCTGTTCCTCAACAATCTTAGCAGCCTTACGCCTGAGTGCGGTCAACTTCTCTGCTTGATTTTCACAAACAGTAAGTTTTGTCTTCACTTCTTGCTCAAGTAAATCCAGTTCTTCATCACTGTTATCAATATTCTTTAGCTGATTAGCAATGTCATCACGTATCTCGATGAGTTCTTTCTCTGTAGAAACGTGATACTTCTGCTCAAGTGTATTCAGCAAATCAAGCTGCTGATTAATGCTATCTAATCGAGAAGGATCAAAGTCAATATTCTCAACTTCACTACCAATCTCACCTGCAATATCTTTCAGTTCTATATGTACTGATGACAAACGCTGTGCGACTTCTTGTGCTTTAGGATATACCTTCTCGATATTGCCAAGACTATCCAGACATTGTCCTAACTTCCGGATAACTCCATTGTCGTCATCATTCAAAAGATTATCTGCCTCATAGAAAGCCGTTTTGATATCTTCTGAATGAGAGAGAGTTTCACTTTCTTGCTCAAGTTCTTCTTGTCTTCCTTCAATTAGATTAGCAGTCTCCAATTCATTGAACTGAAAACGCATAAATTCTTCATTTTCCTGTGCTTTGGAAATCTTCTCTTTCATGTCAGAAAGACGTCTTTCAGATTCTTTATAGTCTTGATAAGTCGAGCGATAAGCAGATAATTCCTTATTGTCTTGAGCAATAATATCCACAACATTCAACTGAAAGTCATCCTTCTGTAGCAACAGATTTTGATGCTGCGAATGAATATCTATAAGCTGTTCACCCAATGCACGCATCATTTGCAGTGATACAGGCGTATCGTTGATAAAGGCACGTGACTTTCCTGTAGCCGTTAGTTCACGACGGACAATTGTGTCTTCAGGTTCAAAATCAATATCTTGTTCTTCAAAGAAGGATTCAAAGCCATAGTTAGAGAGGTCGAAATGTGCCTCAATCGTACATTTCTTCTCCCCCTGCTTTATCTGTTTGCTATCAGCTCTATTACCCAATAACAATCCGATTGCACCCAAGATAATACTCTTTCCCGCTCCCGTTTCACCAGTAATCACCGAGAAACCTGAGTGAAAAGCAATATCCAATTGGTCAATCAATGTGTAGTTCTTTATATATAGATGTTTCAGCATATATTTGTCTTATAATATGTAAAGTTAAAGCAGAGGGACAGCTCTATCCTATAATGAGATTACTATTGTTTTATTTTATCCCATGTAATATTCTGACTGGCATTGATACCTAATAGAATATCATAAACCATCTCTTTTTCCTTTTGTGTTCCTTTGCCTTTATATATATTAGCCAACTCGTCCTTCTTGTAGTCTGTCCAAATTTGTGGTAGCATACTTATCGGACGGTTCTCATGTGCTTTCTTTAATCCATTTTCCAAGGCTGCTGTAATGTTTGTACGACCACGTTCTGCATTGTTAGCCATTTCATCCAAACCTGTTCGGTAATAGTCGTACTGCAATTGTCGGAAAGGCTTCATGGCACCATCAAGATAATCATTGATAATAGCAAAACGATTACGAGAGTTATCAAAAGCTTTCCATCCCGTAAAATTAAGATTTTGTGCATTATTAGTAAGAATCATACATCGTTGTAAGATGTCTTCCCCACCCATAGGAGAAAAAGAGTCCAAATCTAATCCAATAATAAGATATGCATAATAAGCGATAAGAGCGGTTAGCTGATTATCAACATTCTCTTCATTAAATTCAATTTGGTCAAACTGAGCAAAGGTGAAATTAAAATCGGCATCTTGATTATTATAGAGTGTTGAACTATAAGCCGCATTATATACAGGACGGTTTGCTTGTATCAAAGCAGTACAAGTAAAGAGGTTGTTACTTGGATCATATTTGCTAATGGTAATGTTAAAATTACAGTTTATGCGTTCATTTTTTTGAAACTGATAATGAGTCCATTGACGCGTATTAATAAACTGTTCCAACGTCTGTTGTAAATTCTCAAAGACAGAAGCATCCGTACCCTGAATCTGATTATGATTCATGGTTACTTTTGCGTTTAATTCTTGTGCAGATAGCTTTCTGTTAGAGAATAGCAACAAGCTCATCAATAATATCATGAGCCACTTCTGTCTTTGGTTTCTTAGCATAACTCTTCTTACCTTCTTTATTGATAATCGTTATCTGGTTATCATCTGCCTGGAAAGTCGTTCCAGGAATCCGCGTTGAATTCAACACGATAAAGTCCGCATTCTTCTTTTCTAACTTTCTTTGCGCATTACTCTCTTCTTCATTCGTTTCTAAAGCAAAAGCAACTATACGTTGATTATCTCTCTTCATACCACCTATGGTTGCAGCAATATCTTGCGTAGGTTTCAGTTTTAATAACAAATCGTCACCCTTACGTTTAATTTTTCGTTCCGCAACCACCTCTGGACGAAAGTCAGCAACTGCAGCACAAAGTATTGCAGCATCACATTCCGTAAATTCCCCAACTGCGGCATCAAACATTTCCATGCAACTTTCAACATCAATGCGATGAATACCGCTTGAACAAGTAAGGTTTACAGGTCCTGCTATGAGTACAACCTTTGCTCCACGTCGGTAACATTCTTCAGCGAGAGCAAATCCCATCTTACCTGACGAATAGTTACCTATAAAACGTACAGGGTCAATCTTTTCGTATGTTGGACCAGCTGTTATAAGAATCTTTTTATCTTTTAAATCTTCTGTATAAGACAGAAGTTCGACAGAACATGAGAAGAAATTATCCAAAGCTCTAACAATATTCTCAGGCTCCTCCATCCTCCCTTTTCCTTCAAGACCACTGGCAAGATATCCATTCCCGGGCTCAATAATATGATTGCCAAAGCTACGCAAAGTATCTATGTTTTTGAGTGTTGAAGGATGCTTATACATATCCAAGTCCATTGCGGGAGCAATGAATACGGGTGCTTTCATTGAAAGATATGTAGTAATAAGCATGTTGTCAGCAACACCATTAGCCATCTTACCCAATGTTGCTGCAGTACAAGGAGCAATAACCATTGCATCTGCCCATAATCCTAGGTCAACATGTGAATTCCACGTACCATCTTTTTGCGAGAAGAACCCACTGACAACGGGCTTATGAGTCAATGCAGACAGTGTGATAGGAGTGATAAATTCCTTACCTGCAGGCGTGATGACTACTTGTACCTCAGCCCCACTCTTTATCAGCTCTCGGATGATAAGACAACTCTTATATGCTGCAATAGAGCCAGTTATGCCTAAAACTATTTTCTTTCCTTTCAGCATTATCTTATTTATTATTAAACTCTCTGAGACGAATACGTGTCAAAACCTGTTTTGTATTGTAGGTGAAGTCACTTGCAAGCATCCAACTATAATAACCTGGATCTTTACGTAACACCTCCGCAACATCCCAACCTTTGTACTTACCAAAGTTAAATACTTCATGGCGACGTGGTTTCCCATCAGCAGTCAAAATTTGCTTTCCATCTTTATTGGTCATATCACGCCATATCATTCTACCTGCAAAATCGACAAAATCATTCATACGAGAAAATTCTGCAAGTTCATCCATATCGTTGTTTAACACACGATCATCTTCGTCATGTTTTTCAAGTGCATACATTTCAAGTTCACCCTGAAGCACACGCCAAGTAGCTTCAGTGTCCTGATCAGCTCTGTGAGCTTCAAAGTCATCTTCCATCTTTCTGCCACAATAGAATTTATATGCAGCAGCAAGATTTCGGCGTTCCATCTTATGATAGATATTCTGTGCATCAATTAGACGACATTTAGAGAAATCAAAATCAACACCTGCACGTAGAAACTCCTCAGCCAACATAGGCACATCAAAACGATTTGAATTGAAGCCTGCGAAATCACAACCAAAAAACCTTTCGGCTAATTCCTTTGCCTTCTGTTTAAAAGTGGGGGCATCAGCTACATCCGCTTCTGAAATACCCGTCAACATGGTTACTTCAGCAGGTATCGGCTTCTCTGGATTGATAAATATATTCTCTCTCTCTTCCTTTCCATCTGGAAAAACCTTGATGTAAGAAATCTGAATGATACGATCATTTACAAGGTCAAGTCCCGTTGTTTCCAAATCAAAAACAATCAGAGGCTTTGTCAAATTCAGCTTCATACGTTTATGTATAACCCTATATATAATGTAAAAGGAGGGTGGCTATATAGAAGATACACAGCCATCCTCCCCAAAAAATCTGATTATGTTATTTAATCGTTCAAAAGCATCGGCATAATAAGCATAAGGATATCCTCATTCTCTGGTTGAACACCCGGTACGATTACACCAGCACGTGATGGGTCAGCCAATTGGATGATAATATCATCGCACTCAAGGTTGTTCAAAATATCAAGCATACTTGAGCCTTTGAAACCAATGCTCATAGGAATACCACCATACTCACAAGTAACACTCTCTTTAGCACTTGTTGCAAAATCGATATCTTCAGCATTCAGTTCCAACTGACCTGTTGAGACATGGAAACGAACTAGCTGTGAAGAATCACTCGCAAAAGGTAACACTCGGCGTAATGCGCCAATCAATGACTTACGATCAATTGTTAGCTGATGAGGATTGTCCTGGGGAATAACACTATTATAATTAGGATATTTCCCCTCGATCAAACGACAAGCAAGATTACCTTCAGCAAAAGAAATCTCAGCTGAACGCTCATCGAATCGAATAACAACATCACCACCATCTTTTGAAAGAACATTCTTCAACAATGAAGCTGGCTTCTTAGGAAGAACAAACGATGCAGGAACATCATTCTTTATAGAAAAGATCTTATTTTTAACAAGCTTATGACCATCGCTAGCAACAACTGCTAAACCATCATCCTTTAAATCGAAATAAACACCATTCATCACTGGACGGAGCTCATCCTGCGCTGTTGCAAAAAGAGAGCGAATCAGGCTATCAGATAATTTATCAGCCTGAAAAATTATGGTTGTGGCATTGTCGGATATTGGCTGAGCCTTAGGGTATTCGTCAGCACCGAGGATAGGGAAGTTATAAGAACCATTCTGATAGGTTACATAAATGTTCATCTCATCAAGATTTACATCTAATGTTAATGGCTGTTCTGGCAATTCCTTCACAGCATCAAGAATCGTATGATGGTTTACCACAAAATCACCCTCACCTTCACAGCTCTCAAGATTCAATGTTCCGCGCATGACATTCTCACTATCTGATGCGGTAATAGTAAGCTGACCATCATGAACTTCAAATAAGAAGCAATCTAAGATAGGCAGAGAGTTCTTACTATTGATTACTCGAGAGAGAGTTAACAACCGGCTGCTCAATGCAGTGCTTGAAAGGTTAAATCTCATTAGTATCTATTTTAGTTAATATTCTGTTTACTATATATGTATTCAATGAATGGAACAAGTCCATAACAGCTTTCATCTTCATCGTACAAAAATACAAAAAAGGGATGTGAAAAACAAAAATTAAGTATAAAAGTTTCGGTTTTTAGAACTATTTTAGTAATTTCGCAAACAGAACAAAGTATTAAAATAACCAAAACAAGTAAGATAAATGGATTTACAAGGAAAAGTAATTGCAGTCCTTCCTCCACGTGAAGGAACTTCAGCTCGAGGACCATGGAAGTCACAAGAATATGTGATTGAGACACACGACCAGTACCCAAAGAAAATGGTTTTCAACGTCTTTGGTGCTGATAGAATTGAGCAGTTCGCTATAAAGGCTGGTGAAGAGCTTAATGTTAGCTTTGACATTGACGCACATGAATACAATGGCCGTTGGTTTAACAATATTCGTGCATGGAACATTCAGCGTGTAGATGCTACAGCTGCCATGGCTGGCGCACCTGTTGCAGCAGCTCCTGTTACACCACAGCCAACACCATCTGCACCACAGGCGACTCCATTCCCTCCTGCACAGACAGATGAAAATTCTACTGACGATTTACCATTCTAACAGAATTGTGAATTTCAAAATAAACTGACAGACTCTCTAGTATAGCGAGTCTGTTTTTTGTTTTATGAGACTTTGATTTAGGAGGATAAGATTGGGAAATAGAAGTACAAAACCTAGTAATAAAACCCCTTCTAAGCCTTGGAATAATAAATAATACCAAATAAGACAGATATTTTACCTTAAACAAGATTATTTTAATTTTTAGTTGCTGGCACTTTTAACAGTTCTCATATTTTTCTGTGATACAACAATTAAATTCACGACAACTATTGATATGAGTGACAGGAAATTAAACCTAATACTAATACAATGAGGTCGGATAACTTTAAGGTCATAATTATTACTTTACTTGTGATTATATACCAACATCTGTTGTTGTGCTGACTTTCTACTGCTTTAGTGCGGAGGCTTAACACACGTTGTGCGGAGGCTTGACACTATTGGTGCGGAGGGTATGCACAACATGTGCGGAAGATTATAACCACTAAGATTATGTACCATAGGAAATGCATTGTGTGAAAAGCGTTGCAAAAGTAAAGTTAACCAGAGGGTTGTTTAGTAGTTTGTATGGTAGGAAGCTATACTGTTCAAAAATAAAGGTTATCATGCAACGATTAGTATGAGATGACATTTGAAATCTCGTTTAGTTCAAAGCCCTTTCAATCTATAGATTAATCCGTCTTCTTACGTTCAGCAATAGAGCTATTAAACAAGGGGACGTTGGCAAAGAAAGAAAATGCTAACTATGCCAAAGTAGAAAGCATTATGATTATGATTGTGATATGCTTTATATATACAAATAAAATAAAGGTTCAATAACGAATCGTGTGGGTTGTGTGTTGATATTCCGCACGTGTGGTGCGGATGCTCAGCACATGTGGTGCGGGTGCTTAGCACATGTGGTGCGGATGGTATGCACAACATGTGCGAAGGATTAATACCATTGCTGTATATGGAAGGGTAGGATTTTAATGTGAGTTAAACGTATTAAAACTAAGGTCAATTTGGGGTTGTGTTTCGTTGGAGGCTATATTTTTGACAATATTTTTAGGTTCTATGACGAATTACCCACACAATTCGTTATAGAGCCACTAAAACAAAATCGCCTAAGAATCTAAATAGATCCTTAGGCGATTCATATTACTTAACTAATAATGTAGCGTCTATTAGACTGCAGCTGCAATCCAGTCATATACAAAACTGCATACACCGAAGAGGACGATACCAGCCATGCAAATAGCCAACGCAAACTTAGTGTTACAATCACTCTTGAAGGTTGGCAACGGATTGTCTGTGCGAACAATATACATTGCCTTTACAATCTTGAGATAGTAGTAGAGTGAGATAACGGTGTTGAGCAATGCAATGAAAACAACACCATATGCCCATGCGCCCATCGTCGTGTTAATGTCAGCACCATTAACACCTGACATGAAGATGAAGAACTTAGAAAACATACCTGCAAATGGAGGAATACCTCCGAGTGAGAACATCGCCAAGGTCATCAAAAAGCTCAGACGCGGGTTGGTCTGGTAGAATCCATTGTAATCATCGATATTGGTCTTACCGCCATTGTTCTGTTCAACAACAGAGATGATTGTGAAGGCTGCCATGTTTGCAACAACATAAATCAATATATAGTAGCTAAGAGCAGCAACGGAATTTGCCCAATTATTACCAACAGCTGCCAACATAATGTAACCCGCCTGTGAGATGGAACTGAACGCCATGAAGCGCTTCAACTCATTCTGACGAACGGCAAAGAGGTTAGCAATGGTAATTGAAAGAACAACAACAATCATCAGCAAAACGTGCCAATACTCCATAATACCACCAAAGACATGGAAGAGAATACTCAACAATGTGAAAGCTGCAGCACCTTTTGAGATTACGCTCAAATAACCAGTAACGGTTGTTGGTGCGCCCTGATAGGTATCAGCTGTCCAGAAGTGAAATGGAACAAGAGAAATCTTGAATCCAAGACCACTAAAGAAAAACACGAGCCCTATCACAACCATTGGAGTAGCCTCCATTCTTGCAGCAATGTCAGCGAAGTAAAGTGTACCGAACTGACCATAAAGGAAGCTGATACCATAAAGCATCACGCCACTTGAGAAAGTTGCGGTCAAGATAAACTTCGCAGCCGCTTCTGCAGAGTTCTTACGATACATGTCAAAAGCAATAGCACATGCCATTGGGACCGAAGCCATTTCAAGACCAAGGAAGAACATAACAAAGTTTCCAGCGCTCATCATGGCAAACATACCAAGCAGTGTTGAAACAATAAGCATGTAGAACTCAGCTTCCTTACCGCTCTTTGCGGCCCAAACACGACTCTGAATGACAACGATAAAGGTACCCATAGAGAGTATAGCCTTCATAACATCAACAGAAGGACTTGTTACATACATACCACCGAACAAACTCTGTGACTCCATAGGACAGAGGCACACAAATGTGTTCAGAAGCAAGAGTACTGAAGCCAGCGGATTGAACCACTTGCGTTCTTCAGTCTTTGCCGTTGCAAAGTCAGCAACGAACAAAACAATCAGGATGGCAACAAGACTTGCCTCCGGAAGCATCTTAAAGAAATCACTATAATTCATTTCGCCAGTTTATTAAAGATTACCCAAATTTGGTATATATGTGATAATGTGATTAAAGATAGGATGAACCGCATCCATAATCATATTCTCAAAGAAGAGCGGGCATAAACCTAAACCTGCAACGCAGAAGATTAGGCAGCCGATAGCAAAGCGCTCGTCCCATGTAGCATCATGCAACTCGAAGAACTTCTTATTTGGAATTTTCTGGAAGAGTATCTTTCCTACAACACGCAAGATATAAACAGCCGTGATAACAATTGCTGTACAAGCAATGATTGTTGCTACACGATGGAATGTACCTGCATTCTCAAATGAACCAATAAAGATTGTCATTTCGGCAACAAAGCCAGAGAAACCTGGTAAACCAAGGTTAGCAAGACCTGCTACTACGTAAGACACAGCCAAGAATGGGATAACTTTCATAAGACCTCCAAGGTAACGAACATCACGTGTTCCTGCACGGTGATAAATCATACCAATACATGCAAAGAACAAGGCTGTCATCAAACCATGTGAAAGCATCTGAAGGATTGCACCTGTAATAGCTGTCTGTGTGGTCATAACTAAAGCGAAGAGTACCATACCACAGTGAGAGACAGAAGAATAAGCATTGATATACTTCAAGTCAGTCTGTACACAAGCTGAAAGTGCACCATACACTACAGAGATTGTTGTCAATACAAGGAATACAGGTGCCCACATCTCCAAGGCGTCAGGCATAAGGAACATTGCAATACGCAAGCAGCCATAACCACCAAGCTTCATCAACACACCTGCGTGGAGCATTGACACAGCAGTAGGGGCTGAAGCATGACCGTCAGGTGACCATGTATGGAATGGGAACAAAGCACCAAGAACACCGAAACCGATAAATACCAATGGGAAAAAGATGTTCTGAATATTCTTTGGCATAGCATGCATACGAGCCAACTCTATCACATCCATTGTGGTAGCACCACTAAAGTAATAGATACCAAGGATACCGAGTACCAGAAGTGCAGAACCACCCATCAACATCAGAGTAAGTTTCATCGCAGAATACTCCTTTGGACCTGTACCCCATACACCGATGAGGAGGTACATAGGAATAAGTGCTACCTCATAGAACATGAACATAGTGAACATATCCGTAGAGATGAAGAAGCCAAATACACCTGAAGACAAGAGTACAAACCAAAGGAAGTACTCCTTCTTCATTGGTTCAAGCTGCCAGCTGGCAAAAGTACCTGTGAAAACAATGATTGCAGAAAGCAGAATCATTACGACAGAGATGCCATCTACACCTACCGAAAAGGCAATATTTAGAGGCTTAAACCACATGACAGAGTTTGTCAACAGCATCGCATCATGATTACCTGCGTTGCGCTGCTGAACAAAATAAACGGTCAGCCAGATAGCACCTATCAAAAGTGCCGTAGAGCCGGCTACCATCACGCCGCGTACCTGATTATCATTCTTGGCAACCCAAAGGCCACAAAGCATCAGGACGGGGATAATTACAAATACAGTTAATATCCAACTCATTTTCTTAAATCAAGCAAAGTAATACTAATGTTAATGCTACTGCACCAGTGATAAACCAGATGGCATACTGACGGACATCGCCACTCTGCCATGAACGGATAGACTCACCAGCCTCCTGTGTTCCCCAAGCCATGAAGTTGAAAGTTCCATCAATAACGTGACGGTCAAACCATGCAATAGGAATAGAGAAGCAACGGAAAACAATCTTATGAGTAAAGAATTGCCATGCGTTGTCAATATAGAATCTGTTGAGGGCAGCCTTGTGCAAACGTGGGAAGGTACGCTGCAAAGCATCAGCAACAGGTTGCTTCTTACCCATGTACATCCAAGTTGCGAGAGCAATACCGATAACTGCTGCAATAATACTGGTTGTAGCAATGTTCCAGTCAAGGTGGATATCATAGCTGAGACCATTAGCACTTACAAAGTGACCAAATGGAATCCAACCTGCCGTAATAGAGATAATTGCAAGGAATACCAATGGACCCCACATTACGAATGGTACTTCCTGTGGACGACGACGATTCTCTGGGTCCTGCTCATAGTAAGACTCACCCCAGAAAATGACGTAGTAGAGACGAAACATATAGAATGCTGTCATACCAGCTACGAGTGTCATAATCCACTTCAAAGCTTGTCCTTCTACACCAGGGAGTGCATTACATGCTGAGATAATCTCATCCTTTGAGAAGAAACCTGCAAATGGAGGAATACCAGCAATTGCCAAACAACCAATCAAGAAACAGATATTAGTAATTGGCATGTATTTGTGCAAACCACCCATATAATCCTTGAAGTTGCTACCAATGATAACAATAATAGCACCAGAGCAAAGGAAGAGCAAAGCCTTGAACATTGCATGAGTGAAGAGGTGGAACATTGCAGCCATATAACCGAGACCACCGTGGTGGAGATATTCTGCGCTATTGAATGAACCATGCTTGCTGTCATAGAAACAAACACCAAGTGCAACAAGCATGTAAGCAATCTGTGAGATAGTAGAGAATGCCAAACCACGCTTAATATCACGCTGAGCACAAGCTACTGCTGCTGCATAGAAAGCAGTAAACGCTGCAATCCAAGCAATCCAGTGGAGTTGCTCCTGCGCACCAAACTGTACATAGATAGGCAACAATGATGCAACTTGAAATACGCCAGCAACAACCATCGTAGCAGCGTGAATCAAAGCAGATACAGGTGTTGGACCCTCCATCGCATCTGGTAACCAAATATGCAATGGGAACATTGCAGACTTACCAGCACCACCAATAAACATTAAGAAAAGTGCAGTTGGTAATACCCAAGTTAACGCAGGATTACTTGCTAAGCCCTTCAATGTTTCAGTAAGACCAGGATTAACACTGAGGTCATAGTTGAATGTACCTACGTAGAAACTAAAGAACAAAATACCAATCAAGAAAAATAAGTCAGCAAAACGTGTGACAATAAACGCCTTCTTGCTGGCATGTACAGCAGTATGCTTGGGATAATAGAATCCAATCAAAAGATATGAACATACACCTACCAACTCCCAGAACAAGTACATCTGGAAGATGTTAGTTGAAACAACAAGTCCTAGCATTGACATCGTGAAGAGTGACAGATAGGCATAGAAACGCTGGAAACCATGTTCATATTCTTCAAACTTATAGTTCTCATCACGTTCAGCCATATAGCCGAATGAATAGATGTGAACCATCAAGCTGACAGTAGTAATGACGATAAGCATCATTACACTGATTGGAGAAAGACGGAAACCTATGTTAAATGTCAAAAGTTCAGTAAACTTCAACCATGTAATGTTGAAAACAGTAACAGTTGGGTATGTACCATTTGCTAAACGACCATTAGTTACGTTAAAGGTCTCGCCCATTGCTGTATATTCACCAGTATAGAAGAAATAATGATATGCAGTGTAGAGGCTAAGCACAAATAGTGTTCCCAACATACAGGTGCCGATAATACCAGCGACCTTGCGAGGCATCTTCATTCCGAACAAGCCAAGCACAATAGCGCTTAGGAACGGGAGAAGAAGTATTAAAAATGCGTAATCAAACATATTTGTTTCTCTCTTTATAATTTCATATTTTCAATACTGTTCACCTGATCGCTGTGGAAATGACGGTAAACATTGATGATAATAGCGAGTGCAACAGCTGATTCGGCAGCACTTACACCAATAGAGAAGAGTGTAAAGAACATACCCTCATATCCATCAGGATAAAGCAAACGATTTAATGCAGCGAAGTTGATATCTACACTATTGAGAACTAACTCTACAGAGATTAGCATTGCAACAAGGTTGCGACGAGTTACAAAACCAAATACTCCGATGAAGAACAACAGTCCACTAAGGACAAAGAAATATCCTACTGGTATCATTTGCTTTCCTCCTTCTTTTTGATATTTAGAATTACCAAACCACCGATGATACAAGCCAAAAGGAAAAGAGAGATGAACTCGAATGGGAGAACATAACCATACTTTTCAGCTGTCATCAAGTTTTTACCAATGGTTTCCATTGTAATCTCGTTAGATAAAGCATCTCCACTCACAGCGGCGTGACGCAGAACTTCAGTCTTCAAGAAAACTAAGATTACTGTTCCAAAACCTACTAAAGCAATGAAGGCTGCAAGCAAAGTATGCTTTCCAAACCAACGTTCAGAGAGTCCCTGTAATGTACGCTTACTTACCAATTGGATTGCAAAAACGTACATCATTGTGATACCACCAGCATAAATACTGATTTGGGTAGCACCAAGGAAGGTATAATCTAGCAGGAAGTAGAGACCTGCAACGCCAAAGAGTACGAACAGCAATGCTGTCGCAGCTCGCATGATACGTTTCGTCGATACGCAGAATACGGCCGAAGCCAGTATAATAACGGCGAGAACCGCAAACATAATTAATCTTGCCATATCTCTAAACCTTTATTTCTTTTTAGTATTGAATGTTCCAACCTTCCAGTCAGCACCACCATCAATAAGTCCAGGCAATGAACCGCCTTCATAGACTTCTTTGTCTAGGTGAAGAATTAACTTTGAACGATCGAAAACTGAATTCTCGAAGTCATTCGTAAACTCGATTGCATCGAAGTTGCAAGCATTAACACACAACTCACAGAACATGCAATCACCTAAGTCATACTCATAATCAACGAGCTGTTTCTTCTTCTTACCTGTCTCTTCATTGGTAACCATCTCAGAAAGAATCCTTATGGTACCATTAGGACAAGCTTTCTCACACATTGTACATGCCGTACACTTATGATTCATTTCTTCGTCACGCTTGAAAACCAAACGGCCACGGTGACGCTTGGCGACGTGAAGAGTTGTCTTGCGATTCTCAGGATACTGCTCGGTAGATTTAGGTGTGAAGTATTCCTTCATAGTCACCTTCATACCTGTAGCAAGTGTCTTGATAGCGCTCCCGACCTCACCAAAATATGATTGTTTTTTATCTTCCATTCTCTTTAACCATTAATAGTGAATGTCCAACCCATTGCTACACACACGGTCATCAACACGAGGATAACCAATGAAAGTGGCATAAGATACTTCCACTCTAATTTAAGAATCTGATCGACACGGAGACGTGGGAATGTCCACTTAATCCACATCAGTAAGAATACTACTACGAAAGTCTTACCGAGGAACCAAACGATACCTGGGATATAATTCATAACAGCATCAAAGCCTTCTAATCCAATGTTTAAAGGAGCCCAACCGCCTAAGAATACAGTCGTTGCGATACCTGATACAACAAAAAGATTAAGGTACTCTGCCAAATAGTAGAAACCAAATCCCATACCGCTATACTCTGTATGGTAACCTGCTGTCAACTCACTCTCAGCCTCTGCTAAGTCGAACGGACCGCGGTTAGCCTCTGCATTACCAGATACACAGAATACTAAAAAGGCCAAAATAGCTGGGATATGTCCCTGTACAATCAGCCATTGCCAAGGTCCAGTCTGTGCTTCAACGATACCTGAGATCTGCATTGTACCAGTTAAAACAACAGCTGAAATCAAACAAATGCCTAATGACAACTCATAAGAAATCATCTGGACGGCACCACGCATAGCAGAAAGGACAGAATACTTATTATTACTACCCCATCCCGCAATGAACACACCAATAACACCTATAGAGCTAATGGCTGTTACAAGGAAAATACCCACATTGAAATCAAGGATATGAGCTCCCTTATTCCAAGGAAGGAAAGAGAATGTACCGACAGATGCAATGATTACAAGGAAAGGAGCCAGATAATAAAGCAGTTTATCAGCCTTATCAACGACAAAGATTTCCTTAATCAACATCTTCAATACGTCGGCAAAGACCTGTAAGGTACCCCACCATCCTACTCTCACAGGACCGATACGGCACTGGAAGTAGGCGCAGACCTTACGTTCCATAAAGATAAGTACAATTGCTAGTAGCGCATAAGCAAGAAGAATTAGCAAGCCCACTGCAACGCACTCAATCAGAACGGTCCAAAAGTTACTTAAGCCACAAGTGACACGAAGCAACTCATCGAACCATGTTGTTACTATTCTAAAATCGAACATAGTATGATTTTAATTCTTAATTGATTACTTTAATGATAACCTTGTTAGCGATCAATATCAGGAATAACAAAGTCGAGGGCGGCACCTGTAGTCACCAAATCGGCAATCTTCTGACCACGCAACATCTTATCCATAGCACCAACAAGTGTTAATCCCATTGGGCGGAACTTCAAACGATATGCTGTCTTGTCACCACGTGAATCCAGATAAGCACCAAACTCTCCACTTGCACCTTCGACAGAGAAGTACCATTGTCCCTCAGGAACCTTGATAATTGGTTTCTGCTTAATATAGAATTCACCTTCAGGGATATTGTCGATGAGTTGCTCAATGATATTAAGACTCTGATAAATCTCCTGAATATGACAATAGTAACGATCCATAGAGTCGCCATGTGTCAAGGTAATCTGCTCAAAGTTAACTTTGTCATACATTGCGTATGGATGGTTCTTACGTACATCATTCTTCCAACCGCTTGCACGACCAGCAGGACCTGTCACACCATAACTGATGCAATCCTGCTCATCCATTACACCTACATAACGGAAACGCTTACGTGTAATTACATTATCACCAAAGACATCCAAATACTCCTGAACCATAGGACGTAGGTATTTGCAAAGTTCCTTTACATTTGAAACGAAGTTCGAATCAATGTCTGCCTGCAAGCCACCTATTCTATAGTAATTCTGAATCAAACGACCACCCGTTGTCTCTTCCATTACGTTCAGTACATGTTCGCGATCACGCATACCATAAAGGAAAGCTGTGAGAGCACCCAAGTCCTGAGCGCAGCAAGAAGTATAAAGGAGGTGATTATCAATACGCTGCAACTCATCCATAATTGTACGGATGTAGAGGATGCGATCTGACAACTCAATCCCCATACCTTCCTCAATAACGCCAACGAGCGCATGACGATGCATCATTGCTGACAAGTAATTCATACGATCAGTCAATGCCAAGGTCTGTGGATATGTGAATTGTTCACAAAGCTTCTCTATACCACGATGGATATAACCCAAGTGTGGATAAATCTTGGTTACAGTCTCACCATCCAATACCGTCTGCAAACGAAGCACACCGTGAGTAGATGGGTGCTGAGGACCAATATTCACAACGAAGTTATCATCAGTAAACAGCGGATGTTGTGTTTCAACAAGTTCACCAATGTCATTAAGATTCCACTCTGTTGTTGTATCAAGTTCTATGTCATCTTCCGTGGTATACATATTCTTCTCAGGACTCATATCATAATCCTTACGCATAGGATATCCTTGGAAGTCGTTTCTCAAATAGAGACGACGCATATCTGGATGACCGAGGAACTTAACGCCATAGAAGTCATAAACCTCACGCTCTAACAAATCGGCATCAGCCCAAATGTTGTAAACAGAAGGGATAACGGACTCTTCTCCTACTTTCTTTGCAAGCTGCTTTACAGAACAACGCTCATGTGTATTTGTATTCTCAAGAATATAGATACATCCAAGCCCTTCCTCTACACCAAAGTCTTCGCCGACAATAGTTACAAGGTAATCGAAATGCTTCTCATTCTTTAGCTTTGCCATTTCTGAAGCAAAACTATCAAAACTGAATTCTTTATTTTCTAATTTCATTCTCGCGTACCTTATATATTAATTGTTAGTAGAAGTCTCGTCCGTAGTCTTGCTTGCAGCATCTATCTGATCAATTTCCTTACCCAACTTCTCAACATCTTCTTTTGTTACAGGTTGGTTAACGACAATCGTCTCTTTCTTAGGAGAATTAGATTCTGTAGAAGGAGTAACAGTAGCATCTACCTTAGCCGGGGCATCAGCAGGTTTCGCAGCTGCAGTTGGTTTCACCACTGGACGCGCAGGCTTTGGAGCAGGATTTTTTAATGCGTCCCAAGCAGCCTCACGCTTTTCTTTGATTTCCTCTGGACGTATTCCTAACTTTTCATCGAAGATAAGTTCAGAATTACTCTTGCCCAGTTCACGTTCTTCGGAAGTCTGCTTATGGTTAACACCACCGAAGAATTTCTCAACTTTTACTTTGCGCTGAAGCTGCATCATACCATAGATGATAGCCTCTGGACGAGGAGGACAACCAGGGATATAAACATCCACAGGAATAATCTCATCGATACCACGCATGACGTGATAACTATCCTTAAATGGACCGCCAGAGATAGCACAACCACCAACAGCAATTACATACTTTGGCTCAGCCATCTGATCATAAAGGCGTTTTAAAGCTGGGGCCATCTTATTAGTGATAGTACCAGCACACATAATTAAGTCAGCTTGACGTGGTGAGTTACGAGTTACCTCAAAACCAAAGCGAGAGAAATCGTAACGGGCACAACCAACAGACATAAATTCAATACCACAACATGATGTTGCGAAAGTCAATGACCAAAGAGAGTTGCTTCGACCCCAGTTGATTAGCTGATCTAGATTACCAAGAACAAGGTTAGTTCCACCATCATTCAGTTCGCTTGCCATCTTGCTAAGCGTGTCGTTGTCTTTCCATTCATTGTATGGAAGAGACTTGATTTTTGGCTTTCTTATTTCCATTCAAGTGCTCCTTTCCGCCATGCATATGCAAGACCAAATACTAATACCAGCATAAAGAAACCAATCGTAGCTAGTGCGAGAGGTCCAAATGCTTTTACAACAACAGCCCATGGATAGAGGAAAACAGTCTCCACGTCAAACATCAAGAAGAGGATAGCAAAGAGATAGTAACCGATATGTACTGGCAACCAAGAGGTTCCAAAAGTCGGAATACCACACTCATAAGGCTCACCCTTCGCCGGATTGTATGAACGCGGACCAATCCACTTAGCAATAGCATAAGCTGCCACTACCAAGAATGCGGCCGTTATCAAAACGGTAACAAAAAGTGTGAAATACATAAACTTTATATAGCTATAATTTAATTGTGCAATCTTGCTCTAAGAAAATATGTTTTAAAACGTGTGCAAAGATACAAAATAATTTGATAACGTGCACAAATTAAGTAGAAAAAATACCACTTTTTGCAAACTCTACTTTACAAACTTTGTAAAACTTAACTATCAACCCCAAAGTAAGCTATTTTCTAATGCTATGAGGTTTCTTTTCATTGATCTCAGGTGACCTACCCTAATTCTGAGATGCTATGCTCCACAAACTATCACAACAGGAAAGATTAATAATGTAAGAAGGAGCTATTACAAAGCATGTGAGATGTTTGAACTCTGAAAATAGGTATCGATTGTAAATATGACAGGAACTTGTTTCTTCTGTTTGGTATTAGCGTTCCTGGATCAAAAGTTTACAAGCGAAACAAGAATCTTAAAACCATACAATATGATATAGGACCCATACCTTGTGTTACAGTATTAAGGGATTAAAGAAGTTTGCTAATCTTTTTATCCAAAACATTGCGTATTACAGCTAATGAATGAGGTCAAATAGAAATTGCTTATATTCATCTCTATCAATAAGATAGAATGGTGTATGAGCTTTATTAGTACTATGAATGTATAAGCTTACCATCAACTGCTGTTGTATTGATACACAACACATGTGGTGCGGAGGCTTAACACTTATGGTGCGGAGGCTTAGCACATAGTGTGCGGAGGCTTAGCACCACATGTGCGGAGGACAAGCGTCACGATGACACAATCCTGAGTAGGAAGAAGTCGTGGGAAGGACATTGTAAATCTGATAATTATTGAAATACACTAAACCAACACATAAAGTCTTTGTTAAAAACATTTTTATAACTCAATCGAGAGTAAATTACCCACACTAACTAATAAAGAGCATTAAGAATAGTATTCTATCAGTCCATCAATTGGCGAAGCTATCACCTTGTTGACTTGATAGTCAAAACGAGAAGCAGATGCTCTTAACTGATCTTCAAAAGCTGCCGCAATACCTCCAACAGCCGAGATAGAGCGAATAGAGGAATCAGAATATTTCAAGATGTTCTTCTGAAAGAAACTATCGAAATTAAACATTACTAAAGATTCTAATTCGGCGTATTGCAAATTCTCTTTTATAAACTTTGAGCAGCTGGCTAAGAAGCGATTTGCAAGTGGTTGGCGATAAACCTTATCAATGATTTTTGGATAAGTTAGTCCACTCCACTGTAAGTACAAATCACGTATCTCTACAGGTAAATCACCTTTAAATATGCCATTGAGTAGTAGCTTTCCTAGTACGGCACCACTGCCTTCATCTCCTAAGATGTAACCTAAAGGTGGAACATTTGCGACAATCTTTTCACCATCATATTGACAACTATTGGCACCAGTCCCTAAAATACAAGCAATGCCAGCCTTACGAACACAAACGGCATGAGCTGCTCCTAACAAATCACTTTCCACTTTTATTGAAGCAGAAGGGAACGTAGCTGTCAAGGCTTCACGCACAATCTGTGATAGCATTTCAGTACATCCTGCTCCATAAAAAGCTATTTTTGAAACTTTTTCGGCTATATCCGACTGGTCATAAAAGATCTTACTTGGGTTGGCTGCATTGATTAATGCCGGCATTAGTTCTTGTTCTAACGTGTTCAAGATAAATTCCTTGGACTGATGGAATGGATTAATTCCTTGCGTCCGGACTTTCAGAACAAACTTATGTGTATTTGTTGGCAAAGTCATCAATGCCCAATCAGTCTTTGAACCTCCACTATCGGCTATTAGTATCATAAGATGTTTTTTTCGTGCAAACTTACAGTTTTTTTTTTATTTATAAATCTTATGACCAAAGAAAAGCATACGTAAACACATCTTTAGTATCATTTTACATTCCCATGGAGGTCTAAATGACAAACTTTCCGTACCTTTGCACAAATTGAAATCAACATCAGAAATATTCTTTACAATAAAACAGACATGCACAAAAAGCTATTCTTCGTCACAATCTTCCTTTTCACTCTGATGCTTCCTGCAAATGCAGTATTACAAGAAGATTCATTAAGAAACTCACTTCAGGTGTTACGCCATGAATTAATTGAACAGCATCTCGAGCAGACGAAACAGCTGAATAATTCAAGATATGTTACAGAAAAAGTAACTAATCAGCTTAAGGAAATTGGAGAAAAATCTGCGCAAGTCTCACTGATGCTTTATTCACAGAAGACTGACAACATCTTTGACCTTACCTATGCTTGCCAACAAGCAACAGAGCTATGGAGAGACTTCCAAACACAGACTCGACCTTTCCATGATCTCATTACAGAAAGTAATGAAGAAATAGCGCGTTACGATTCACTTGTCAACGTTCTAAGCACTATGTACACCTTTGGCCTTACTCCTGAAATGAAGACTAATCGTAATGTATGTTTGACCCTTGCCGTTAGTATTCGAAGAATGTTAAAGGAACGCAGTGACTCTTATCAAGAGTACATCCAGTTCTACAGATACAGCCAGCACCAGTTGCAGGCACTCGATGCATACGCACAAAAACGATACGACGAGATTCAGTCTGGTATCTTTACAAACGCTGGGAACAATTATTATAGGATTCTCAAGACATTTGGTTTTCAGATTAGTCAGATGAAAACTTTACTCTCTGAGAAGTACTCACCAAATAGTCTTATAGTATCACAGTGGGATGTAAAATGGATTATCACCCTCTTCACTATGATTATACTCTATGGATTGATAGCCATTCTCATCAACTATCTGAGTATCCGATTCCTTGTTACAAGAGTCATGAAGACCAATCGATTCGAACAGAAGAGTCAAGCATTCCTCGCCAAGCGTACTTGTATTATTATGCTTGCGTCTGTTGTCACATTTAGCATCATACTTGTGGTTATCCGATTGTTCTCACCTTCCAACTTCGTACACATGGCGTGCAGTCTGTTATTGGAATATACATGGATGCTGTCTGTAATCTTTGCATCTTTACTCTTGCGTGTAGAGGGTTCACAAACACATAATGCTTACCGCATTTACTATCCTCTCATCATGATAGGCTTCTTTGTCATAACTTTCCGTATTGTTATGCTTCCAAGCTCTGTCATAACACTGCTGTTCACACCATTATTGCTCATTGACACTTTGTGGCAGGCAAGAATGATTTATAAGTATCACAAATTGGTACCACGCTACGACTTGAATTTTGCCTATATCTCTCAGTTTGTATTCATCTTCTCACTGATAAGTGCCTGGATAGGATACACAATGTTAGCTGTACAAGTAATAATCTGGTGGTCAATGCAGTTAGCTTGTATTCTTACAATCGCTTTCTTTAAAGATTATCTAAACCAGTACAGAGAAAAACATCCTATAAAGAAGCTATCGCCCTATAAGGTTTGGTTCCTTCGATTCATTGATATTGTCCTCATTCCAACAGCCTTGGTAATATCATTTATCATTGCTATTTACTGGGCAACAGATGTATTCAATCTTAGTGGCTTAACTTGGAACTTGTTCCGCACTAACTTCATTGATTCAGATAAGATACAGATTAGCGTTTACTCAATAGCTATTGTAACTATCTTATGGTTTATCTTTAACTATTTGAACTTAACAATTCGAGATGCTATTAAGTTATATCTAAAACGCAATGATCCATCTACAGCCGAAGCACGTGCTACGATGTATATTAATGTATTGCAGGTAATTGTATGGGGTTCTTGGTTATTGATTACACTTGGCTTATTCAAAGTTAGCAGTACATGGCTTGTAGTCGTAACAGGTGGTCTGTCAACAGGTATCGGTTTTGCCATGAAGGATATTCTGGAGAATATCTATTATGGTATCTCTTTGATGGCAGGACGTATCAAGATTGGCGATTACATTATCTGTGATGGCATACGTGGTAAGGTTAGTTCTATCAACTATACTTCAACAGTGATTGATGCGCTCGATGGTTCAACAATTGCTTTTCAAAACTCACAACTCTTCACTAAGAACTATAAAAACATGACTAAGAACGATGGTTATGAAGTGGGAGTTATTGAAGTAGGCGTTGCATACGGCACTAATGTAAAAGAAGTAAGAGAGCTTCTTATAGATGCGATCGCTAAACTTGGTATCACTAATGAAAATAAGGATATTATTGTCAGACTTAAAAGCTTCGACGATAGCTGTATTACACTGAAGATTCTTGTTTGGCTGAACGTGTTAACACAGACAAATGATATATCAGTTGTTATGGAATGTATCTATGACACGCTGAACAATAACGGCATTGAAATCCCATTCCCACAGCGTGAAATTACAATTAAGCATCAACAAGAAAACTAACACATTAGCCTATTTACTTTGGTAGAAGGACTATAGGTAGGCAAAATACACTCCATCTTGTTAGTCTGAATAGGCTTATTTCGTCATATATATGATGATGCTTATAAGCCTTTTACCCTTTCCTACGATTGTGTTGAGACTTAGCACATATGGTGCGAAGGGCAAACTCCAAGCTATATATTATTGGAGAGAATGCAATTCAACGTTTGAAACGATGATTAAGTATGTAATAACAAACTTACTACTTGTTATTTCAGCATATATCAACATCTATTATTCTGAAAAAACATTACAGAATAACAACATAGATTTTAATTAAAACAACTCAGGAATACGATTTTCAAAGATGCTTATAACTATCATAAAATCAACAAATTATATATTACAGAAGTAGAAGATGTTTGTTTAGCATTTAAAAGGGCGTTAATAAGAGGTCATAAGGGCATCTTTTAAAAGACAAGTAAGGATTAATTGAGATGTAGCAGAGTATTGATTAGACTTAATAAGAAGGGGAAATATTGACAAATTTGCATCTAAGAATTACTCTAATTACATTAAAAGAGGGATACATGATGTATATCCCTCTTTTAAATATTAAATTTCTTCAGATGATCTCTTTAGAAGTTGTAATAAACACCGAAGGTGATGTCGTTACCATTAAGAGATGCACCCCAAACATTATTTGCCTTAGCACCACTTACATCAGCTTTAACAGACTTCCAACCTACGAAACCAATGTGAGTTACAAAACTTACCTTTGGGCTAAGATTAACAGCAAGACCTGGTCTCAAACCAGCTTCCCATTCATTAATAGAAGCTGCAAGTGGGCCTTGATGTGCGTGATTATAATGAGTATAACCAAAACCACCATCAACGAAAGCATTTACATACTTAGAACGTACGAAAGTGTAACGTGCGTATGGTGCAAGCTTGAAATAGTTACGAGATTCTCCCTCATATTGAACAGGATTACCTTTACCCCAACCAACAACTGTACCAATTGACCAATTCTGATCAAGATTAACACCAATTTCTGGGAGGAACTGATAAGTTGTAACTGCATCAGCACCATCTGTCTTAGAAGAAGCAATACCTACGCTACCACCAACATAACCCTGTGCGCTTGCAGCAAGTGATACACATGCTACAGCAAATGACAATAAAATCTTTTTCATAATAGAAAACTTTTAAATTAATACTGAATTATATCTTCTTTTTACCTTATGCCGTAAACCGCTATTTAGCAGTAATGGACACATTTTCTAGGTGCAAAGTAAAGTGATTTAATTTAAACAACCAAATTTTAAAAACAAGTTTCACCCTAATTATGTAAATGTAGGTTAAATACTTGTCCGTTCACCTTATTATATATAACTTTGCATCACCTCCTGATAATATTTTAAGATAAATTCTGATAATAATAGGAGTACAATATACTATCAAAATATGATGAATAAATCTACTTTCATTGCTGGTCCCTGCGTTATTGAAAGTTCTGAACTGCTTAATACAGTTGCAGAAGAATTGGTTAGGCTAAATAGAAAATATGGTATTGATATCATTTTTAAAGCAAGCTTTGACAAGGCAAACCGCACAAGTATAAAATCTTTTCGTGGTCCTGGACTTGAAAAAGGTTTGACCATGTTGCAAGATATCAAAGATAAGTACGGCTTAAGATTATTGACTGATATCCATGAAAGTTATCAGGCTGAAGCCGTAGGTGAAGTTGTTGATGTTATACAGATTCCTGCTTTCCTCTGCCGTCAGACTGATCTCTTGGTCGCTGCAGCAAAGACAGGTAAGATTGTAAACATAAAGAAAGCACAGTTCCTAAGCGGAAGAGACATGCACTATCCGACACAGAAATGTCAAGAAAGTGGAGCTAAGGAGGTTTGGTTGACAGAGCGTGGAAACTGTTTTGGGTATAACAATCTCGTTGTTGACTTCCGTAATATCCCTGACATGAAGGAAATTGTACCTAATGTAATTATGGATTGTACACATAGCGTGCAGCGTCCAAGCGCTGGAGATGGGAAAACAGTTGGTGACCGAAAGTTTGTTCCTTCAATGGCTTTGGCAGCTAAAGCATTTGGAGCAACAGGCTACTTCTTTGAAGTTCACCCTACCCCAGATACAGGATTATCTGATGCTGCTAACATGCTGGAGCTAGCTAATTTAGATGTATTAATAGGAAAACTCGTATGAACGAAGCGGAACAAAGACTGACACAAGTCAGAGCGTATGCAACCCAATGTATTAAAGAAGAAGCTGATGCTACGTTGAACCTAATCAACCAGTTAGATGAGAACTTTGACAAAGCTGTTAGCTTAATGTACCATTGTACAGGTAAGGTTATTGTCACGGGTGTTGGAAAAAGTGGAAATATAGGTGCTAAGATTGCTGCAACTCTTTCTTCTACGGGTACACCTGCATTCTTTGTTAATCCTTTGGATGTCTATCATGGCGATTTAGGTGTTATGACAAAGGAGGACGTTGTATTAGCTTTGTCCAACTCAGGCCAGACAGATGAGCTACTTCGCTTTATCCCAATGGTACTTCACATGAACATTCCAATTATTGGGATGAGTGCTAACCCTCATTCGCTATTAGCAAAATATTCAACAGCTCATATAAAGGTTTGGGTTGAGAAAGAAGCATGTCCGCTCAATCTTGCTCCAACTAGTTCGACAACGGCAGCACTTGTTATGGGTGATGCTTTAGCCATTGCTCTCATGCGTGTACGCAACTTTAAGCCACAAGATTTTGCACAGTTCCACCCTGGTGGAGAATTAGGTAAGCGTCTGTTGACTACAGCTCAAGATGTTATGCGTTCTGACGATCTCCCTATTATTCCAAAAGAAATGCACTTAGGTGATGCTATCATCCATGTAAGTAAAGGGAAACTCGGCCTGGGTGTATCACTTGATAACGGAAAGGTAATAGGACTCATAACTGATGGTGACATCCGTAGAGCTATGGAGCGTTGGCAAGCAGAGTTTTTTGTTCATACTGTTAGTGACATTATGACAAAAGAGCCAAAAACCGTTTTGCCAACTACAAAGATTACGGAGATACAACATATCATGCAGCAGAACAAGATTCATACAGTGCTAGTCTGTGATAAAAAGAGACACTTACTAGGTGTTGTTGACCATTACAGCTGTATGTTGTAAAGATAGCTTAATCCTATCTTTTAGGTGATATTTATAAATGTGTAAATAAAGCTTCATGAATCGCATAAGCATTTATTTGCTGTTAATGAAAATGAGAGAAACAAAAGTGAGTTATAAAACAAAAAATGTCATCACTGCTGTGATGACATTCTCTTGCATATTATTCCCTATTCAAATTTTAGCACAAAGCAAGTCTGAAAGTACTCTGTTTGAAGAGTATAAAGAACCAACAGAGCGTGCTGATTCTTTAATAGTAAATCAACTTCGCCGGAAGGGAGTACATTTCTCTCATAATAATTCTGTTACACTTCTAACCACAGGAAAAGACAAGTTTAACGACCTTTTCAAGGCTATCGATCAAGCACGTTCAAGCATTCACTTGGAATACTTTAACTTTCGCAACGACTCAATCAATGAAGAGCTAATACGTCATTTAGCAGCAAAAGTCAAAGAAGGAGTTGAGGTGAGAGCCGTTTTTGATGGCTTTGGTAACGCAAGTAATAATCGTCCCATGAAGAAACGCCACTTGAAGGCGATTCGTGAAAAAGGTATTGAGATTTATGAATTCAAGCCAATGGAGTTTCCTTGGCTACACGACATCTTCAATCGTGACCATCGTAAGATTGTAATTATTGATGGCAAGGTGGCTTACACGGGTGGAATGAATGTGGCAGACTATTACATTAATGGCACGAAAGTCGTTGGTTCATGGCACGATATGCATTGTAGGATTGAGGGTGATGAAGTTAACACTTTACAGAATATATTTCTGAGAATGTGGTTTTTAGCATCAGGACAGAAGATACATGGAGCTAAATACTATCGTGGAATATCAAATCCCGATTATATAAAGGGATTGAAACCAGATACCTGTGGCAGTGCGGGGAATAAGATGGTGGGCATAATCAATCGTGAGCCACATGTTTCTAAAGATATCATTCGCTACTTCTATGTTAATGCTATCAATGACGCAAAAGATAGTATCAAACTAATCAACCCTTATTTCACATTAAGTAGAGCGTTGAAAAAAGCTTTGCGTAATGCAGTAAAACGAGGTGTGAAAGTTGAGATTCTGTTAAGTGTAAAGAGCGACATCCCACTAACGCCTAACTGTGGGTTCTATAATGCACACCAACTAATGAAAGAAGGATGTACTATCTGGATGTATGAGAAGGGGTTTCATCATACCAAGATTATCATGGTAGATGGTAAATTCTGCACAGTTGGATCTGCCAATCTTAACGCTAGAAGTCTGAGATGGGACCGAGAAGAGAATGCTGTAATCATTGATCCTTGTACAACGCATGAACTAGATAATCTTTTTGAAGCCCAAAAGAAAGGTAGCTTTAAGCTTACAGAAACAAAGTGGAAGCAATGGCGTACATCATGGCAGCGTTTTCGTGGATGGTTTGCACACCTGCTATCTCCATTTTTGTAACGGAGTAAAAAAGATGTATTATATCTTATTGATATCAATATAACCATGCATCACTGCATAGATGGTCAAGGCTGACACACTCTTCATTCCGAGTTTATCCATTATATTTTTACGATGTGTAATAACGGTAGTCAGACTGATATTAAGTTTCTCTGCAATTTCTTTGTTTATCAATCCTTGGACTATTAAGGATAAAACTTCTAGCTCTCGATTACTTAGAATCTTATTCTTTAACACTTGTGGGAGTTCAGGAAGATTCTTTCCACCAGAATGACCATATTGTACAATCTTCAAAATCGCCTTGACAAGTTCGTCTTCAGGAACATTAATACAGAAACTATGAAAACCTGATAACTGAGCATTTGGATCCTTCGAAAGCGTCAAAACAATGGTTTTATGGATACATTGAGAAAAGAATTGTCTATTTTCTAAGACAATTACTTGTGACACAAAATAATGATAATAGGAATTAGGCTGCGCTTTCTCAAAATCTTGAAAATTTGAAAAAGAATCAACAGTCATGATAGGCATCACGTTCTGCAATATATTCTTCAGACCTAAAACAACAAGCGTATTAGAATCTACTATTGCTATCTTAGGGCGCCCCATGTTCTTATCAGCTAGATGTTCCATCGTCTCATTCATAAAGTAAGAGAGTGAGTTATATTATGTGAAAGTGTAAGTAGCCCACTCTACTAGTTGTTTTTATCAAAGTTTCACGCTACTTATGTCCACAAGGCTATTCACAATTGCATAGATTGTTAATCCTGCTGGTGAATGAATCTGCAATTTACGAGCAATATTACGACGGTGTGTAATCACTGTGTTTGTAGAGATACAGAGATGATCTGCAATTTCCTTATTGGTCATTCCCTGGGCAACAGCAACAATAACATCTTTTTCGCGATCGCTAAGCACCTCGTTGGACGCAGGGCTCTTAGTAATCATATTCGAGATCTTCACACTCACATCATTCTGCTTACTCTTTTGTTCTAAGCGTCTGATAACAGGGATAAATATTTCCTCTTCTACCAAAGCATGTTGTTCAAGCCACGCTTCGCAGTTATAGATATCATACAAAGTGGCTGTGAGGCGGTTGTTGTGGTGTGCGTCAGAAGGCAGATATTTAATAATAATGCTCTTCAATTCACTTAACTTCACATCTGTTTGGCTGTGATGCTTAGAATAAGTCTCAATATCGTAAGTGTCATTCGATTCACCTTTCAGTAGTGTATCAACGTATGGGAAGACATTCTTCTCCTCATATTGCATGTGATTATGAATAGAATGAGCATATTCATCATAAAGACGAAGAATAAGACGAGCAAGATTATCAGTTTCATCCAATGCAGTCATCAACTCCTTTCGTATAAAAGGTAATTTATACTCAAGATAATAAGTATGACTAGCTCTAAGATATTGTATAAGAGTTGGTATGGACAATCTATCAACATCATCAACTCCCCTATAACCATTTATCGTAAAATTAACTACAGCTAGGAAAGTGTAAGTGTCAACATTTTGATCATCACAGACTTCTCGCACAGTTTTATCTCCAAAGCCCAAACTGATGCCAAAGCTCCCTAAGCTCTGTAATAAGTCATAATTATCTTTGATAAGATAAATCATTTTATCATCGGGCTCATACATTTTCTGATTCTTCATCTTGTCTTTTTGTATCAATATCGTATGCAAAATAACGAAAAAAAAGTCAATCATGCAATAGTTGTTGTAATGTATTTAGTTTATATCATTAATTATTATCAAAAAGAAAGTGCTACTTTTGAACTATTTAACGCTCAAGTATGTTGCATAGTCATATGCATAAACACTATTAATTAAGTGCAAACTGATAAATTATATCTAACCTTAAAAGATTATTTCAGAATCTTAACTATATCGATATTGAAGAAACAACCACCCTTTTTCCATCTTCAAACATTGTTTAAACACTGACCAGAGATTCTATTCTAAATCAACAGCAAAAGGACGAAGTCTTTGCTCCACACATAAGGTAATCAAGGTATATGCAACAAATACATTGGAGAATACCCATAGAAAGCCTTAGAATTAGGATGAAGAAACTATTTTTGTTTTTTAGCGTTATGTTCAAAATAAAAGCGGTATCTTTGTAGCTTGTAAAGTGTTATAAGATACATGACAAAGATAAGATAACAGATATGACAACAGAGAAAAAGTCAAATAAAAAGGTTACACGTAAGCGTGGAGCTAAAGCACAGAAGGCTCCACTAAAAAGCCGTACTATATCTAATGACCTTATTCCAATAGAGGAAGAGACATGGCTTCTTCAGCCAATTGCTGTGACTATGATGCGTCATGACTATTCACTTATCCAAGTACGAATTCTAGTATCTATTGTTGAGAGTTTACAATCTATCTTGCATGGTATTTTGAATAACAAACGAGGTTTTCAGCTTGACTTATTCCACACAGACGAGTTGGACGAAGACGGACGTATGCCGATTAAATTACCTTTTAAGGAATTAGGCGTTGACCCCAATCACTATCCACAATTGCGCAACTCACTGAAAATGCTTGCCTCCATTCCAGTAGAAATTCCTTATAAAACAGCAGAAGGAAGAAAATATACAAAGGCAACCAACCTCTGTGATGTTTATATACCAGAAGATCGCTCTTATAACAAATATGCAATTCTGAAGCTTGATCATAGTGTTGCTGAGCGTCTTGTCTCTTTGGACTTTGGCTATCATCGTTTGGGCAAACAGATAGTCTTTGCATGTAAGAACCGCTACACACAACGTATTTATATGTTTATTGAGTCATGGGTAGATAAAGGTCGAACTGTTATTAAAACTTTCGAGTTTCGAAAAATGCTTCGATTGGAAAATAACTATAAGAAGTTTTCTGATTTCTGTCGACGCGTACTCGACCCTGCTATGCAAGAATTAAAAGAACTTGCAGAGAAAGGCTTCTGTGATTGTCATTTTGAATATGAGAAGAAGTATGATCATGGTCAACGTGGTGGCGAGCCAGATGAGCTCATCTTCATCATTCACCGAACAAAGGATAAGATGAATCTACAGCTACAGGAAATGACACAGAACCAGCGTCGCCAGTTCCAGCAGTACCTCGTACAATACTTTGATTTCACACCAGTCAATGCACAAGCCATGGCAGATCGGATCACGGCAGAAACTTATCAAGAGGCTGTACAGAAGCTTATGAGCTTGCGTGACCGTTTTACCAAGACTTTTGTTAAAGACAAAGCTGCCTATACATTCAAAAGTCTTGATGAAATGTTGAAATCTAAAGAAGTACCTAACACTATTGTAGAGGAAGTGGAATAAATTATAGGAACATTCCCTTTGAGAATAGGAATTTACCTATTGAATATTTGAAACCAAAAGACTACTTTTGCAATAGAGATATAACATAAGTAGTCATTTTAAAAGGTTACGGATATGAAAAAGAAGATTATATATACATTCGCATTGGGTTGCCTAAGCTTTTCACTTTCTTCATGTGGTACATACCTCTCAGCAGGTGGTGGATATGGTGGTCCTATTTCAGTATATGATGATGGTTATAACGCTGGATATAGTAGCACATACGGCAGAATAGGCTATGAAGAGGCACGACGTCAAGCACTCTTCTTATCAGATAAGATGGCCTATGAACTGGGACTAAGCGATGCACAATATCAAGCTGTTTATGAGATTAATCTAGATTATCTCCTTAACATGCAGGGCGAACGCTCACTCTACGGAAACTATTGGACACGCAGAAATAGTGACTTATTCTATGTTTTGAATGCACGCCAATATAATTATTATATAGGTGAAGATTATTTCTACCGCCCAGTTTACTGGTACAATAACAATTATGCATATCGGGTTTACAATCGTTATGCTGACCGTAATTATTATTATCGTTCACGTCCAGCAGAATACTATACCTATCGTGGTGGTCGAAACAGATATAATGAGAGCTATTACGCAGGTAGATTCGGTGCACGTCGTAACCCACCAGTTGTAACTGAACGTACAAGAACACCTCAAGAAGTTTATCAAAATGGTGGTTCATGGAATAGTCCCCAGCAGAACAACGGCTATAGCAGCTTTGGCAATGCAAGAAGGGAGAATACAAACACTGCACCTAGTAGATCTTATGGTCAGCAATTTGGAGGAGTAAGAAGACAGCCAGAAGGACAGACTTACCAACCTCAACAGCAGCAATATTCTGCTCCAGCCCCACAACCTTCAAGGAGCGACAATAGATCTTCATTTGGAAATGCTTCACGCTCATCGGTACCAAGCACGCCTATGAATTCTAGTCAACCTTCATATGGTTCAACGCATTCTGATTTGCCTATAAACAATAGTAGATTCGGTGGACATAGATAGTAGAAAATAATTTATATGAGAGTAACAGACATAAATCGATCAAGAGTAGCCTCTGCAATGGTTAGAGGCTACTTTCATGCTTTTTTCTCTGGATTGGCAGACGCAATATATCCTGGGAAAAGACAAATAGAACCAAGGGAATATAAACAATTATTGGTTGACAACTTCGATAACCTTCCAGGCCACTTCGTGTCTGTACTCTTTCCTGTACTTATCCGACTGAATTATACAGACCTAGAGGAAGTTACGAAAGATATGAAACGACGTCATTTCTCGGAATCTACGTCAACAAAATTATTACTGCGCTATGCATGTCGTAGTAAAGGATTATATGACCTCGTTACTGCTGAATATCAAAAACAGGTATATGCTCTGTTAGAAGGTCACTTACAATCGGTTGAAGATTATCTTGCGAACTGCCCGGCTTTATCGCATGAGAATAGTGTCCCTGTCTCTCTAGCCATCCGTTCTGTTGTACGTGTACAGATGCAAGCCTATGCTTTGGGAATAACACAAGCAAAGACCGAGATAAATAGTTTACATCAAGCAACCGTCTACCGTTTGATGATTGCCGGAATGATGGCACTTCTACATGAAGACCCAGTCATCTTTGAAGATGAGAATTTGGAGATGATGTTCAGAAAGGTGGCATTAAATTCTGACAACTTTGAAAATCTAATGAATGAAATGAATCAAGCTTATGAAGACCTAATCTAAAAATAAGTTTACGTTAAGACCTTCGATTCATTCCTTTTCAATTTATAGAGTTTAAACATAAAAGGAAGCTAGATGTACCATCCTTCGTAATATTTTTGAGACTTGTATATAAAGTATATAAGCTCAATTCGCCTTGAGTCTCAATAACGGAGTTTGCTTTTCTTACGTATATAAAAAAGAGGCTTATGTGACAAAAGTGTGCTTATTTTAGCGTCGTTTTCTCTTATGTGACAAAAATGTGCTTAAAATCTCCCATTCCCCTTTTATTTCTTAGGAGAATGGGACTTTATAAAGTCTTGGATGAAGATCTTTCTTCTTTCCATACTGATCCCCTTGTGTAGGTTCAATTTTGTCTTTAAATCTGCATTGAGTGATTCAATGGCATTGTTTGTATTTGGCATCTTCAATTCAGGGTAATCATAGTATGTCCACAATGACGACATATTCCTTTTAAGGCTCAAAAAAGCACTACGTAGAGCTTTATGAGTATAATGTGATTTTCCATCTTCTGTTGTTGTCCGTTCCTTAAGAAAATCCTCCCACTTGGTGTACCATTCCTTTAAAGCCCCAATAAAGGACTCCTTGTCCGTATGACATAACATCTTGGATAATTCAAGCAGTTCTTTTGAAGCCTCAAGCTTGGGTCTTGAAGTTAGTTTTGTCTTTATAGTCATTACTTGATGGAACTGGCATAATTGGAATTTATAATTGGGAAAAGCTTGCCTAAGTCCCTTAAAACCATCGCATACAAGCCCTTGAATGGTATACCCAAGTGACTCCAAGTAGCTTATGCCCTCCTTATAGTCTTCAAGACGTTCATGCCTATTGATAAACTTAAACCAAAGTACATCACCAGACAATGAATCCTTCATGATAACGACACCAAAATTACGTCCCCAATAGGTGGCATCCATTAAAACCACTACAGGGCGAACAAGAAGGTTGGGAAGTTCTTCTTTATAAGATTTGGTGAGTTTTCTATAAATTGTCCTGGTTGAAACTCCGTACTCCTCTGATAGATCTTTGACTGTTAGATTACCCTTGGAATAACGATTATTGACAATGGTATTGGTAAGGCGATTATGTCCAACAAAGCTCCTCTTACAGCACTTACAATACCAACGTTGACTACCATTAAGATGACCACGTTTTATAGTCAATTTTGAGCCACAATAAAAGCAGATTTTTTGCCATAAAAATATAAATAAAACAAAGATAATGATTATTAGATAGTTACAAGGATTTTAAGCACATTTTTGTCATATAGGCCAAAAAAGATTAAATTTTATCTTTTATAGCTTGTTGAAACTTGGTACAATGGAGAGATATTGTGATATTTTTTGGCATCTTCAGGATCTAAGTATGAGTAATACGTTCTATTTAATACATAGAGCGAAGAGAGCGCATGATTGACATATCAATTTTCTTTTTGCTCTTATTTCAATTCCCCAAATTCGAAGTTCCAAGTTCAAAGGATAAGTCGTTATTATCCATCAACCCGGTCTTCCTGAAAGACTTTCTTCTTTATTGACAAGCTATATCAGTTTTATTCTGTATATTTGTAGGCAAGACAAAAAGGGGACGCCGCAACCACAATTACAAAGTAAAAAGGTATGCTCTGCGGCAGGGCTACTCTATGGAGGACATAACTATGAAACGTAAACCTAAGATGCACAAAGAACATGAATTTGATATGGACAACATCTACCAAGAAGATGAACGTCAAATTGCCGATTTGGATGACTATTCTTTTGACATGAAAAATAAATGAAGGATCCATCAATGCAACTTACAGTGCATAAATCTTTTGCAAGATTAACAAACAACCTTGTTATACACTTGAGGCATTTATTTATCGTAGATTGTATTAGATTGTAAGTTAAATTTGTCCAACGCATATAGAAAACGGCTTATACACCATAGCATAATCGCTATTGATGTATATGCCGTTTATTACTTCCACGGAAGTGCATTTTAAGTTAGGAATTCTAACCTATCTTATTCCCCTGTATAGAATTTTATCAGTTTTGTTAAACCTAAATTACAAGCAGGACAGAACTCTGGATGCATATTCGTACGCATACGACAATCAGGGAAAGCACGATAAACACCATGCTGTGAATAGCCTGCAGGTTCATATGCGCCAACTCTCCATTTATCATGACGAGCATTAGGCTTATCAAGATCTGCTGGTTGAGGAGTAGGAACAGGAGTCTTCTTGTTAATAAGATTCTCCCACTTTCCATGGAAATCAACCAAAGTTGTTAAATTAGACTCCCATGGTTCTACATCTGTAGGATACATATTAATTTGCTCTTTATCATAAGCATATTCATCACCAAGACCAGCAAAAGAATGACCAAACTCATGTACAACTACTGGTTTAAAGTAAGGATTACGTACCATTGAAAGATTATATGAGTTTAAGATACCACCTCCACCATATTTTTCAGTGTTTACAAGTACGATGATATGCTCGTAAGGTGTACCAGCTAACCAGTCATGAAGTTTCTTTAGATGCAACGTGGTGAGATATCGGTCACTATAGAAAGTGTCAAAATGGGAATGCAGAGCCGTATTTTTCCAAATTCCTTTTGAAGGTTCAGAAGTTCCACTTTGAGCAGATGGTGACTTAACTGCAATAACATTAAAACGTTGACACAATGACTTAAATGGGTCATGAGCAAAAAGAGCTTCACTAGCTGTCTGACAATCTTTTATAAAAGTAGGCATCTCGGTGTCAGTGTAACCTTCGGCTATAAAAGCAATATGAATACAACGTGTCGTATCAGCAGCCTTTTGTAAAGTTTCGTATGGCGTCACCGCATGTTCACCTATACGACGAATGAGAATGTCTCGTGGATCTACAAGATGTGTCATAGATACTGTCACTTCACGTCGGTTATTTCTCAGTTCGACCGTGATATCAACGGAATCTTTCGGAAATGGTACCAAAAACACATTCTCAAAAGACTTTTGTGATGGTTTCTTTGCTTCGTCGTAGGTCAACCATTCTTGAAAAAGAGTAGAAAACGAATTACGATAGATAACCTTTTGTGTACGATGGTCACAAACAATAACCTGACCGTTACCCTCTACAGGTACGTCAGCCAATCGTTCATGTTTACCATACCACCGCGGAATATGACATAACTCATCTACGGCAATAGTCTGATGTTTTGCATTACCAGCAAAGATATAATCTAGACGGAGTGTTGCATCTGTAAAATAAGAGTTGAAATCTTGCGCTGTAACTGTCATCATGACAGCTAAAAACAGAAGAGTGATAAATTTTCTCATAGGCGATATTAATAAATTAGATTTACTATTTAGTTATTTTAAGAAATTCATTATATACATCATTTAAGAATTGATTACAACTCCACATATTTGTCAAATACAAAGATATCAATAATAATGAAAAAGACAAAATATAACAAGGAAAATCATGAAACATTTTGGCTCGATAATGAATCAAGTGAGTAATTCGTCATAGAGCCTAAAATATTGTCAAGAAGTATTGCCTCGTACAAAACAAAACTCCAAACTGACCTTAGTTTTAATACACTTAACTCACATTTTATCCCTACCCTTCCATATACAGCAATGGTCTTAACCCTTCGCTGATTTGGTGCATACTATCCGCACCATAAGTGTTAAGCACCAGCACCACATGTGCTAAGCACCCGCACCACTTAAGGGGGGTAAAACGAAATGTGTAAATACGATGTTTGGGGGGACGTGATTAGATTGTTTGTTTATCAGAGAGTTGCGGGATATTAGAGGATAAATGGGGCGCAAAACGAAATGTTACAAGCGTGTTACATTTGCGTTACATTCGACGAGTGTTTGAACGGTGTTTGAGAGAATAATGTTACATAGGAGGGTAAATGGGACGATTTGGGACGTTTTAAGCCTGAGTGTGGGTACTTAATAGTGTAAGGAGTATTGACGGCGACAAAGGCGAAGGGAATAGTTGTGACAGGGTTGTTTTATGTATACATTGATGAGGTAGGCTATTTACAGCTTACCTTTTATTTTACGCATTTAGTAAAATACTATATACTTAAAATATCGTATATAGTAACTATTTTGTATATTTGCAAGTAAAAAGAGATAACTATGACAAAGGTAATACACGTACAATTGATAAAAGGGAGGAAGAATTATTACTTTGGTTCGATTCCTGCGATTTACAGCGTTCTTACAGCTGAGGAGATAGGTATTAAGCAAAGTTCGCTGGAGCGTGTAGGATTGAGCAAGGGAGGGGTTGTTCTGAACAAAAAGGCTTGTATCAGGGCTGGTGAGCTTATACGTTCAAAAGTGACAAAATAAGGGTGTGTTTGAACAGCTAAAACGCTGATTGAACGATAGTTGAACGGCTTTCAATACGTTTCTGAACGGTTGAAAGCCGTTTTCTTTATTTTATTGGGTTGTAAAGGTGTGTTTTTAAGGTAAAAAATGGCTTTGGAGTGACATTAGGGGTGACGATTGGAGTGACAGTGTAAAACGAAATGTGTAAAGAGGGGTGACATTAGGGGTGACACTTTTTTTATGTTTTTGACCACATTCACCCCCCTAATAAAGACGAAAAAAAGCGGATAGACCCTATTTTTAATCATTTACCCCCCCCATTTATTCCGTATAAGGAGGGGTATAGTACAATGAGATAAAATTAAAAACTTCCTGAAATGCCTGATTTATTGGGGATTTTGCTTATATTTGTGGTGTAAAATCATTAAAAAGTGTGTGCGTGGCGCATAAGGAGGTAAATTATGAATGATGATTATAAGGTGTCAGACGAGTTACGAGATAAACTTGATGAGGAGAATGCACGTTTTGTCTTATCACGCGCAGATTTACTTGTGAATAGTACGCTGGAACAATTACGTAAATCTACAGACCGAGTATATACTTTGTTTGGACTACTTATTACAGCCTTTTCTGGACTAATTGCATTCGTCTTGTCTACAAACTCTATTTATTTACTTATTCCATCAGTAATCTTATGTCTCGGTTTAGGTTCAGCACTTTATATTCTTTTTGTGGATGCAATATGGGTTCATTCGTATAGGGACGCAGGTAATAGTCCAGAGAACCTTCTTGTTGAAAAGAATATGACTTATCTATATAGGAAACATAAGAACAATAAGGCTATTGCTAATAAAGAACATCTCCTTAATATCATTTATGATAGTATAGAAGATGCTGCTTATGCTATTCGCGTGAATGACAAACAATTGGAGGAGCGTACAAAAACAATACTTAAAATAATGAAAATATTGAAGGCCACAATAGTTATTGCAGCCTTCGTAGCCTTAGTGAGTATGCTTTGTAAGGGTTTTGTCGGAATTTGTCATTCTTACCTCTCTTCTTTTTGTTGTAACCCACTGCTCTTTCGTCTTTTCTTCTTCTTCTTTCATTGTTAATAGAGTTTAGTTAATAAAAATATTTAGGATTATATAAACCTACTTAAACTATCGAAAGTATTAGACATACTATAGCTTAAGTATTTTACTCAACATCAGAAATGCTTATAACTGTGCCCAAGCTGTCAAGTGTAAAGATTTGGTTGTAGATTTGTGTTGCACCATATTGATTCTTTGCACGGTACTTATGACGTACTATGAACCATTTGGTGTGTGGGTTCTGTGATACTGGACTCCATTCAACACCATCATAGCTTTCAGGATCGTTCAGATTCTTTTTTAAGAACTGTTTTACCTGGCGTACTGAAGCATCTAATACATCATTGTGAACAACAGCTACAGGTTCTTTCTTCTCTTGTGGTTCTGGCGAGTCGCTAAATGCACCTGCAACCAATACTGATACTACGATTAAGCCAATAACCGCTAATATAGTAAGATTAAGCCTTGCCTTTTTCTTTTCTTGTGGAGTCCTCTCACTCCATTTCTTTTTCTCTTTCATATAATATAAACTTAAGTTATTAGACGTATTATAGTTGAATATAGTTATGCGTCAATCTCCCAATCTTTGTAGCCCTTTGCTCGCAGCTCTTCAAGGCGTTTTGTATAGGCTACAATATCATGAACTAACGGAGCCATTCTAAATCTTTTATAAAGCTGTTGCTTCTCATCATCTGTGAGTATGATGGGATTATCAGGATGTAGCTTGTTCCAATAGTTCTCAATAAAGAACACTGCATTACGTCGTGCTCTGGTATATTCTTTCAAGAACTCATCAAGTTCGGTCTTCTCTGGGTCAATCATATATTATTTTTTAAATGAATCTACTTACGTTACCAAGCACCTCGAAGATACGGAGGATACGTGAATTGTCGTATTCCTGCTCGTCGTAGTTATCCTCGTTGATAGGTACATAGCGCATCCTATCTGGATTATTGGATTTACGAAGTATCTTAACGGTACGTATGGTGTCAAGTACGACAGCATATATCTCGCCATATTGCACGTCCTCAAGTCTACATTCCTTAATTGCAATGATATCTCCGTGATTAATCCTGGGCTCCATAGAATGCCCTGTGATATTCACCCAGCTAACTCCCTGCTTATTGAACGGTTTGAAGTCAATGTTGTATTCAGGGTTGATAGTCTGATCGTTAAATGTGAAGTCGAAGCCTCCGAGGAAATCCACATCATAGTAAGGTGCGCCTTTATTAGGGGATTCTGAGCGGACTGGTTCTACTACCATTACTTCCTGCAATGCTGTTTTGAGCATGCCTCCCTTGCCTGTTAAGAGCCATTCCGCAGAGTATTGGGGATAATTTTCAACAAGAGATTCTATCCATTTAGCTTGTATGTCTGTACCCTTAGCTATAGCACGTGATAAGACACCTTTACTGGCACCTATTTTTTTCTCCAAAGCACCGATAGTTATCCCCTCATGCTTGGATAATTCCTCTATTCTTGATAAAATTTTACACATAAAATGAAAATTATCACCCAAAAAGTTTGGATGGTTGAAAATTATCACTATCTTTGCAGCGTGTTAAGTTTATTAACAGCGTCCAAAGATACAAAAAAGGGGCGTGATAGAAGAATGTTTTATTAAAAATATAAAAGTATGAAAACTTACGATGTGTATTTTGATGATGAAATGAGTAGCAACAATATGGGCTTTAAGTCAAGTTATGAATATTGCTTGAACTGGATTCAAAGCAATAATGGTACAAATCACAGCTACTTTGAGGACTATAAAGGTGGAACAGTAGCTATCATTTGTAACGAGACCGAGGAAAGAGTATATGAAGAGAAGGTAAGATAACTATAACAAAAAGGCGGCTACGTCCGAAATGGTAGCGGACACGGAATTAAAAGCATCGGAGCGACTGGGGTTCGATTCCCCACCGCCTACAAGATTAACATTATAAGAAAGGAATTATGGAAAAACAAATCTATGTAAGTAAGAAAGGTAAAGCTCACTTGTGTGAAGTCTTTAACTGCACCACAGTAATGGTATGGAAGGCTCTGAATTTCAAAAGTGATAGCGAGCTTGCAAGGAAGATTCGCTTCACTGCACTGACACAGCTGAACGGAACTCCTAATTGGAAGCAGGCAGAGGTTGAAACTACTCACGAGGAAGCAGAACAGACAATGACACAGACCTTCGGTGAGCGAGTGAAGTTGGTTTTCGACCGTAAGGATGGCAGCGTGAGTGTCTTTGTTGACGGAGTTGTGACACGTCGAGAGCAAGATATGAACATACCTGCCTTCATGGAGTTGCAGAGTGAGGTTGAATTGATGGCTATGAGCTTATAACTATATTTGGGATGGAATACTTCAACAAGATATTGTGCGTAACCTACGCGGAACTGACTGGAGGTAGTGATGCAGTTATTAAAGCTGCTACATTACGTCAGAACATGAGCCGTGGAAATATTGTCAGCGTACACCGTGGAGGTGGCGAGGGCGGTCAGGCACTCTACGCATGGAGTTCCATTCCTCAGAAATACAAGGCTCGGTATATGGAACGATACGGTGATCCAGAGCAGCGAATGAAGGAAGCGATGATGCGTGACCGCATCAAGCTGGACAGTGAGGCACGTGAGTTCTTTGAAAACTTCACTTACGAGAAGAACGGCAAGCAGGAACATCTTACAGAGAAGCTCATTGAAGAGTACACCATTAATGCGAGTGTTCTGAAAGAGCTGTTGAAGATGATGGCACAGCGTAGAGCTATTCGTCAGAGTTTGAACGGCAGCACTGCAGGAGCTTGGGAGGTAATCTATCAGAGTTCTGAAACTATGCGCAAAGAGTATCAGCACACCCTTCCACAGAATGAAGCACGACTGAAAGCAAAGATTAAGGCTTTCAAGGCAGATGGCTACAAGAGCCTTATCAGCGGTAAGGTCGGAAATAAGAACACACAGAAGATAACAGACGAGTTCGGACAGCTACTCATCGCACTGAAACGTTGCAGGGTTCCTGTCTACACCGATGCGCAGCTCTTTGAAGAGGCAAACCGCCAGGCGGAAGCAAACGGCTGGAAGCCACTGAAAAGCCTTAGCGGTATGAAACGTTGGCTGAACAGTGCTGCGATAATGCAACTATGGTACGATGCTGTGCATGGTGAGCAGGCAGCACGACAGAAGTTCGGACGTAAGCACCGTACGGCATTGCCAACGAAGCGTGATGCGCTGTGGTATGGTGACGGCACGAAGCTGAACCTATATTATAAGGATGATACTGGTAAGGTACGCACCACGCAGGTCTATGTCGTCATTGATGCGATGAGTGAGGTGATGCTTGGCTGGCACATTAGCGATAGTGAGGATTACGAGGCGCAATATCTCGCTTACCGTATGGCAATTCAGACCAGCAAGCACAAGCCTTACGAGATTGTTCACGACAACCAAGGCGGACATAAAAAACTTGATGCCGACGGACTGTTTAAGAAGCTTTGCCACGTGCATAGGACCACGCAACCTTATAACGGCGAATCAAAGACCATTGAGGCGGTGTTCGGTCGGTTCCAACAACAAGTGCTGCATAAGGATTGGCGTTTCACAGGTCAGAACATTACGGCAAAGAAGATGTCGAGCCGTCCGAACCTTGAATTTATTGAGGAAAACAAGGACTCACTCTATACGCTTGAGGAACTGAAAGATGCTTACGCAAAGGCTACTAAGGAGTGGAACGAAATGGCGCACCCTGCATACGGCAAGAGTCGTCAGGAAGCCTACGACAGCAGCGTGAATGAGGAAACGCAGCAGGTTACGGCACACGATATGGTGGATATGTTCTGGGTAACGGCTAAGCGTATGAGTACCTTCACCGATCAAGGTATCAATGTTACTATTAAGAAAGAGAAGCGACAATACGAAGTGATGAGCGAACCTGGTATGCCAGACCACGAGTGGCGCAGGCAGCACACTTACGAGCGGTTCGTTGTTAAGTATGATCCTTACGACTTCGGAAGCATTCGCCTCTATAAGAAAGAGGCTGACGGCAGTCTGCGATTTGAACGAGTAGCAGAGCCTTACGTTGTGATACATCGTGCGATACAAGAGCAGACAGAAGGCGAGGCTGCATTCATCAGACAGGAACAGGCTGCGAATACCACTGACCGCATTGAGCGTACCGTTGCAGGACGTGAGATTGAAAAGGCTCACGGCGTAATGCCAGAGCAGCACGGATTACGTAGTCCAAAGCCTAAGGGAATGACAGCAGCCGAGCGCAGACAGATAGAACGTCGTACAGGCATCTATAGCAAGTCGCCAGAAGAGTATAAGATAGGACGAAAGACGAAGCAAGTAAGCCTTGAAGACTGGGCGAATGTTGAGACGGCTGTGGTTGATATGGCTTCGGTAGCTGGGAAATTATAAGCAGCGAGGCAATGCCTCACTGGCAAGGACAAAATAAACCAATGATAAGTCATTCACTTACGCATCAAAAGTGGGTCACTTATGCACTGAAAGTGATAAGGTAATTATAAGCAGCGAGGCAATGCCTCACTGGCAGGAACAATAAATAAAAGACAACAATAATATGAAACTAACAAAGAACGAAAAAGGACAGATACAGGAGAGCTTGAAACAATATGTCAGCAAGTATCCAAGTCAGAACAAGGCTGCACAGAGCCTCACAGGAACAAGTAGCGCAACTGTGAGCAGCATTCTGCAGGGCAAGTGGGAAAACATCAGTGACGATATGTGGCGCAACCTTGCATCGCAGCTTGGCACAAGTGCAGGTACAGACTGGCAGGTTGTGGAAACGAAAGCCTATCAGGAAATGGTATTCGCTATGAACGATGCCCAGACAGTCAAGAATGTTACGTGGGTAGTTGGTGAAGCAGGCTGCGGAAAGACTACCACAGCCAAGCTATATGCAAGTGAGCATGGCGAGGTGTTTTATATTCTCTGCTCCGAGGATATGAAGAAGAGCGATTTCATTCGTGAGATAGCACGGCGTATCGGTCAGAAGACAGAAGGTTACAGCATCAGAGAGCTACTCGATCGCATCATTGATGACCTCATTCAGATGAAAGCACCGCTGCTTCTTTTTGACGAGGCGGACAAATTACCAGAGCGTGTATTTCATTACTTCATCGACTTGTATAACAGATTAGAGGATAAGTGTGGTATCGTCTTCTTCTCAACAAGCTATATCAAGCGTCGTATGACGATGGGACTGCGTTACAACAAGTGTGGATATAACGAGATACACTCACGTATCGGTCGCAAGTTCTTTGAGCTGGAGAGGACTGGTGCTCACGATGTCTATGCGGTTTGCATGGCAAATGGCGTGACGGACAAAGCACGCATATCAGAAGTGGTGAGAGATTCTGAAGAATACGAGTTTGACCTAAGACGTGTGAAGAAGAGTATTCATAGAGTGAAGTTAATGGCTAAAGCCTCTCCCAGCCCCTCCGAAGGGAAGGGAGCTCAAACAGTGGTAAAACAGTGTTTGAGTACCAAACGAAATTCAAACCATAAAGCTAAATGTGATGAATAGAGCAATGTCAGTAACCGATATGCTGCGCATGAAGAAAGAAACCTATCCATTTGAAGGAGACTGGGCGGAGGCCTTCGGAGCACCAGAACGAGGCGGTGTATGGTTCATCTGGGGACGAAGCGGAAGCGGTAAGACCAGCTTTACGATGAAGCTCTGCAAAGAGTTGGCAAAGTACGGAAAGATTGCTTATAACTCCTTAGAGGAGGGTTTCTCACTAACAATGAAGAATGCAATTATGAAAGCAGGTATGCAAGATGTTGCACGGCGGTTTATCCTCATCAGTGAGAGTATGGAAGATCTTGATGCACGTCTCAAGAAGCGTAAAAGTCCAGATATCGTAGTTATTGATAGTTTTCAATACACACAGATGAGCTTTAAGGAGTATCAGGAATTCAAGGCTCGACATCGTGATAAGCTGCTCATTTTTATCAGTCAGGCAGACGGCAACAAGCCTTCAGGTCGCACGGCAGTGAGTGTTATGTTTGATGCAGCACTGAAGATATGGGTGGAAGGTTACAGAGCAATCAGTAAAGGACGCTATTTTGGCAACCTTGGCTATTACACGATATGGAAAGAGCGAGCAGATATATACTGGGGTGAAACAAAAGAGTAAAGGCTATGGCAAACAAGCGAGACAACCTGTTGTACAAGCTACGGAAGAAAGGAGTGAGAGTACTTACACGAGAACGCACAATCTTCTTCGCTTTTGACAGAGAGCCGTTCGATGTAGTACAAGTGAAAAGGCTGTGCAGAGAGTATCATTTTAATGTTCAATTAGAGTTACAATAAAACTATGTGTAAGGAAAAACGATTTATTGAGATTAGTCCTGGTCTGGTGACTCCTGGTGGTAGGATGACAGACCAAGTCGAGAGTCAAGGGCACATTTGCCCCTACTGTCAAGGGAACGGATACCGTTGGCAGGAGGATGATTGGCAAGAGCGGTATAAGAAAGAGTGCCCAATCTGTAGAGGCAGTGGTAAGCTTGATGCAGTGATTAGAGTTGAGTGGAAGGCTTCAGAATAAACAACTATGGAAAGGTTACTATCACATTCGATAACACCAACCGATAAGCCTGAATGGCTGTTAAAACTGCAAAGAGCTATCAATCAAGGCTACTCTTTGCGAGGAATAGAAAACAGCGAGAAAGGATGGAGGGAGTTGAAAGACTTTGTTGATTGGTTTATCTATAAACTCTATGATCGTAGAGACATAACGGTAAGAAGTAGAATCACGTCCTACCTTATGATAGAGGGTGGTCAGACAGAGTTACACATTAAACGAAATAAAAAGACTATTCAAATATATTATATCAGTAAGTAAACGAGTAGACGAGTGAATGAGTAAACAAGTTATCAGTACGATTAACATGTCAACTTGTAAACCCATAAACTTGTCAACTAAAACAAAAAAGATTATGACTACATTTTTAGACAAAATCAAACGCAGATTGCAAGTATGGCACGAACAGCGTGCTGATCGTATAGAAACTAAACGGCAGGCACGGCTCGATGCAGAGGCACGTGAAGCCGTACAAGTAATGGAATTTAATGGTGAGCTATATGTGAGTGTACACGGCATACCATTGTTCGGTCAGAGTGACCTTAGCGATGATCTTACAGAGGCTGTAGCTTCTGGTCGTAAAGCATATAAAGATTGGAAGGAGGAAAAGCTATGGGAGCAAACAGGAACTACGCAAGGTTTTATACCCTGTTAAAGAAGATGCCTGGTGCTGACAAGGAAACGCTGGTCTATCAATTCACACAAAACAGAACAGTACACCTTCATCAGATGTCAGATAAAGAGTATGATGCTATGTGTAGACAGATGGAGGATATTACAGGATATGACGAGCGAAGACGTAAGCAGTATGATATCCTACGCAAGGCACGTAGCGGAGTTCTTCATCAGCTGCAGATATACGGCATAGATACGACAGACTGGAACCGTGTAGATGGTTTCTGTAAAGACCCACGTATAGCAGGAAAAACATTTAGAGCGTTGACAGCGGATGATCTCAATGCTTTGAACACAAAAATAAGAATGATCATCCGAAAACAAAAAACAGAATAATATGGTAAACATTAAGAATTTGAGCAAGGAAGAGCGTGCGAAGCTACTTGCTGAGTTACAGAACGAAGAAAAGCAGAGTCGTATTGAACGCCGTGAGACCTACGAGGGGCTACGTGCTGAGATGATGCACGATGTGTGGCAACGCTTAACACGTATCGTGACTGACGTGCGTGGATTCCACGACTGGTTACAGGGTGAAGTAGAGAGCTTTGTAAGTGTGATGCGTGATTATGGTCAGGTTCGCAAGAACGACCAGCGAAGCTACACGATTACTGACGGCGATTTCCGCCTTGAAATCTCAAGCAATAAGGTGAAAGGCTTTGATGAGCGTGCCGACCTTGCTGCAGAGCGTCTAATCGACTATCTCAAGCGTTATATGAAGCAAAGCGAGAAAGGTTCGGACGATCCAATGTATCAGATGGCAATGACACTGCTTGAGCGCAATAAGGCTGGTGATTTGGACTACAAGAGCATCTCTAAGCTGTATGAGTTGGAGGATAAGTTCGATAGTGAGTATTCAGAGATTATGACACTTTTCAAGGAGGCGAATGTGGTTCAGAAGAATGCTATCAACTACTACTTCTATCAGAAGAACCCAAAGACAAATGTCTGGGAACGTGTAGAACCAAGCTTCTGTAGGTTGTAACAGACAAAAATCATCAACTAACTCCTGTTTAAGAATAAAACCGTCCATTAGTGTGTACGAACACACATTTGGGCGGTTTTTATTTGTAATAAGCAGATAAAAAGGTGTAAATACTTGCAAATAAGATGATTATTTGTTAATTTTGCAGATATGAGTAAAGGAAGAGATAGTAAACTGATAGAAGCACGCAACAGAAGGTTATTTGAGCGTTACTTCTACTGGACGGAGGAACGACGCCTCCGTTTCGATGATACTATCCGCATACTTTCCAATGAAGAGTTTTATCTGTCTGAAAGCCGTGTGCTGCATATCATTCGTGATATGATTAAACGTGGCGAAACAGTAGATGGCAAGCAGATGAAAGCACCGCTCTTCACAGGCTTTCGCGTTACACCTTCACGCCCATCTTCACGCGTAAAGAAGGTTTCTGAACCGTCCTTGTTTCCTTAACCAATTCTGACACTGTACACTCGTACATCATCTCATACACTTTTATTCCGTGCTTCCAAGTAAAGAACTTGGAAGACTTGCGTATCAAAGGAGCATCAGTGCCAAGACAGGTTCCCTGTAGTAGCTGGTGCAACTGGTGACGCATTTCATTACGCTCTCTGACAGCCTGTGTTGTTCCACTCGTTGCATGAGTGTCATCATAGCAGTCTATGATAAGACGGATGCGAAGCCTACAAGTTCCTTTCTGTGCCAGCATTCCAATATCGCTCCATTCTGTCTGCGCTTCTTCTATAAGTACAGCAGGGAACGTTAGCGGATACATATCAGTATCCTCGTCCTCTATATTTTCAAGTTGTCCGTAGTCTTCGTCAATAACTGAAAGCGACGGCATTTTCTCTTTAAGAAAGTCTATCAGTTGGCAGAGTGTCTGTTCCATATTTATGTTCTACTTACAAGTTCTTTAATTTTCCCTAAGCTCTCATCAAGCATCTTGTTAATTTTTGCTGTCAGTTCACGGCTATCACCAATGAACTGACGTCGTGGAATGCGTGCTGTGATATTAAGCTTTGTCTTTTTCGTGAGTGCGAGAGCCTTCCACATCTTAGCTCCAGAAGGTAAGTCTTTTGGAAGTTTCCCTTTGCCTTTCACGCCTGATAGTGCATACACCTTAGCCCATGCCATACGCCGCATACGCTTTGTAATAGTTGGATGCGTTTTGATAGTACCACCTTCATTGTGAACAGCTGCGTAAGGTACAGGATTGGATATTGTAACTTGCCCAGGTGACGTTTCACTCTGTATTGAACGCATAAGATGATTGCGTCGAGAGGTAAGAGGAGAGTATTTTGCATCCGTCGTATTACCGTCCTGTCGTTTCGTACGTTTCCATTGGTGAACTCCTCCATCCGTGAAGCCACCATCTCGGAAGTTCTGCTTGAAGTGGTTTGCAGCCACGACACCGACCTTTCGAGGAAGTCTATCTGTCACCTCCTTTTGTATCTCGTCTTTGACACGTGAGATACGCCTTTCTATTTCTTTTGCATCCATTTCTTCACTTTTTTGTCGAAAATGTTTGTTGTATCAGAATAAATCATTATTTTTGCATTAGGATGAGAGTCTGCATATAAGTGCGATAACTTCAAGCTCCGCAGCCGTCCGACCATATAGAGCCGTATTTTACGGCTCTAATTGTTTTAGAACATTTTCTATTTCCACCCTATTCTGCGTGTAAGGTATAACCTTTACAGCCTTACCTTTATAAACAACATAGGTCTCCTTTATTATACCCTTTTCAAAGTCTGCTTTTCGCCTGTTCAGATACTTAGAAAGTTCAAATGTATTAAGTCGTTTTAATCTTGCATCCAAATCGATAATGACAATAGAACACCCTTGCTTAATAGCCTTTTGAAAAGCAGAGGTTATTCCTTTTTCTCCTCGTATCATCTTATTATCTGCAATCAACCCATTTATTTCAAGTTCAGGATTACTTACATCTTCTTCCAAAATATGTGGTCGTATTCTAATCTTCATATTTGGGAATGAAGAGAGAAGAGAATGTGAAACCTTAATATTTGCATTTAAGTCTTGCTTATCAGCAGTGTTACTTATTAGCAGCCTTTCTCTCATTTTTTTGTCCTGATAGAAGCCATTAGGGATGGCAGCATCTACATAAGGACAGTTATAACAATCCTTCTTCCTATTCATGAAGAGGGTCGTAATTCGCCCTTTAACACCAGGCTTATAAAAAGAACATTGACTACACTTATCAGGGAAATACGGATGAGTGTCGTTGAATATATGTCCATCTTTACCAGGGTTGTTTTCAAGTCCTTTTTGTGGCAGAGGGGTGTTCATATCAGCAGGATGATTTACAGGGTCGTCAGTAGCTTCAAGGGAACACTTACAGTTCCATCTGTCACCGGGGTGATGCGTGTTCCAAAAAGGATCATCAATAGGCAGGGTAAGCTTCGCCATCCAATAGTCACGATGACTCCCTTCAGGACTTGGTGAAGTCGTCGGCATCCATCGTAGGTTAGGCAGGATATCCTTGTTACGTTCAAAGTCACGCCAGTCTGCTGCGTTGTGTGCACGGATAACAGCAGTGTCATACTCCGTACGAAGCCACGCACCGACGTAATGTGATGTAATTCCCTTTACATCGTCAGCCCATTGACGGAAGGGTTTCAGTTTACCGTCACTGTCCAGCAATTTATTTGCGACCTCTCCAGCCAATGAATGTACTTTGAATGCAGCGAAAACCTCATTAGAATGGCGCAGGGCGCGATAAAACTTCTCATCATGTGTACTTGCAGCATTGCTCTGTGAAAGTCCCTCCACAGTCGCCTCGTTGATAACTTTAACGACAGCCGACCATAATCCAGGATCAATGCCTTCAGCTATTTCAGGCTTGTTATGGATTCTCTGTAGAAAAGCCTGCACAACATTAAATGAGATAGCTGGGCTTTCGTTGTGGAAATGACTATGCCCAGAGCAAGAGCAATGCTCACCATAATAGAGCGTATCAATCATCAGTTTGCCCCTTTGTCTGGGGCGAGTCCGAAAAAACTTTTCAAATGCTGTTTGAACGCTGTTTTATCAGTGTTTTTGTCTTGCTTCTTTTTGTCATCATCATTACCATGCATACCCAGTTGCTCTCTGAAAGCAGCCTTTGCTGCCTCCTTCTCCTCTTTCAGCTGTTTGTAGTTATCAGGCTTAGCAACGCAGAACGTTTCATAGAGGTAGTCGTCATCAATCGGAAGACCCATTGACGAAAGCTTCTGAACGATGTCTATCTGTTGAGCAGGGTTAATCTTGTCTTTCTTTGCATAGACGAACTCACCACCTTCCACATTGAAGCCAAGTGAGGCGAAAATAGGTCGCATATCATAATTGAGAATATCAAGAATGAAATCACGATCATCAGAGTTCATCTCGTCCTCTTCCTCCTTGTGTACAGAACCGAGTGCCTGCGTTCCTGTTGACTTAGCGTCTGTGGTGAGCGTGTTTCCCAGCACACGTATAGACATCTTTGAGTCCCAGTACTCAGCAAAAGTTTTATAAAGGTCGCTGGAACCAGTCTTGTTACCAGCCTCTACAAGTTTCAGCTCGCTTTCTTTTGGATGGATGTATGCTGCGTTCGCACCCTGTCGGCGTGCATCAGCGATGACACGACGGCGTGCGTCCTCGTCTCCAGCATCGTAAGTGTACTCACGAATTGGCATACCAAAGATGTTACAGAACTGTGCCCAGTCTGACATATCACCACGCTTATAGAGTACAGCAGGCAGAAGTTCTGCATAAATACCAAGGTCACGTTCGCTGCCAACAAAAAGCATATCAGGGAAGTCATCAATAGGCACGCCATCCATTGAACCTTGATACTTGAGTAGCTTACGATGTATAGGATCATAGTGCTTGCGATTAATAAGGTCATAACGGATATTACCTTCCTCATTGAGATAGAACTGTACAAGTGTGAAGCCCCAGAACTCTGACATAACAAGGTCTTTCCTCAGCTGTTTGAACCAGGGTGATTTTATCTGATTGTTGATTTCATCATCAGGTACACCATTTCTTCTAAACTCAATAGGAATCTTCGTAACACCTCGCATACGTTTTGCAATGACTCCAGACAGGTGAAGGTCAAGAGAAGCACTGTCATACATATCATACAGACGTGCTCTATTGGAGAAGTCTATTCCCTTTGCAGCCTTAACAGATTGCATATACGCATTCATGTCAAACATGAATATCTCAGGCATCTGTAGAACGATGTCTGGCTGTCTCATTCCTTGTGGAACGAGCATTCCACCTTGTATTATTTTGCCTTGCTTAGGGCTATTTTTTTTCTTTCTGTTCATAGCAATGTTGGTCTTAAGCCGTCAGCTTGTATCTGCCAACGACTATTATTTTTAAGTTTATCTTCAGGCATCAATGGAGCCCCGTCAATCGTTACGTCTCCTCCCATTACACCTTTCAACCATTCTATAGCACGCTCATATCTGTCCTGGCGTATCTTCGCAATCTTATAAGGGTTGTGTTGTGTAAAGATGTGATAGATAGCTATATCAAGTGCAAACATAAGAATGAGAGGGTGCCTATCTTCCCCTCTTGCGGAAAAGATAGCGTTACAATCATAAATCTTGTTCAGATATCCTCGCATTTCACTTACCGCTCTATCCTCACATATCTCAACTATCTGAGGATCATAAGTTGGACTTTCTTTACGCAGCAGCGCATCAAGTATCTCGCGGTGAATACTTGCATCGTAGTCTTCTATATTGATAAAGTTATTCATAATCACATCTTATAAGGATTTTGCTCATCCATTGTATGAAAACTGATAGTTATAGTTGGCTCAATCTCTGCCATCTTCTCATCTAACATTGTGATTCCACCTTCAAGAGAGTCAGGTCCATCAGCAGGGTATGGCAAGTTAAGTTCAAAGAGTTTGCATTGGTTGATAAGCTCCTGCATCATAGGATTGTCTTTTTCTTCTTCGTTGAATACCCATTGACAATTACGATCAATTGGTTCAAGGTTAGCTTCGATACGTGTCGCTTTGTCTGCTTTCTTTCGGCTGTCGCCACGAATAAAGAGACTTGTATTACGACGCTGCTGTTCCTCACGTAGAAGTGGTTTGAAGACCTGTTCGTAGAATGGGTCTTGTAGTTTATTGTTCTCTATATACCAATAAACCGTAGCCTTGCCCCCTACATACTTAGCAAGCTCAAAGTACCAACCAATGAAATTTGCATTTGTCTCGTGACCTAAAAAACCTTTGATAATGTAGTAGACACCTTTGTACTTGCCAATAAGCCAAAGAGACTTTGTTGACGACGCTTTCTTTTTACTGTCAGAATACGCAGGGTCTCCATATCCGATAAGGAACTTAAACTTAGACAAAGCAGGAACCTTTCCAAATGGAAGATTACGGAAGATCTTACCTTCTGAAACAGGATTATTGAAGTACTCTGCTTGTACAGCTCTTGCAGATATACCAGCAAGAACTGTATTAATCTGCTCCTCTGTGTTTTTTGCAGGCCAAGTAGATTTTCCACTCTTATCGCGGATGTTTACAATATCCCAGTTTTTTGCTATTGCTCCAGCACGTGCAATACAACAGTCTTTTGCAATGATATTACCACACCAAAGTATCAGGGTTGGCTCAGAGATAGAGCGTGTTGGATAGAGTGCACCTTCAAACCAATCCCACTTCTTTTTAAGAGTTTCAGGGTTGCGGCAGTCCTCATCTGTGTCATAGTCATCAAGATAGATGACGTCAGGTCGTACAGCTTCGTTTCTTGCACCACGTGGAGCACTACCAGCACCAAGTGCAACAAACTTAGCACCACAGCGACATGTGAAGTCTGTTTCTGTCCATTGCCCTACAAGCTGTTGAATGCCATAAAATTGCTTAATACGTGGGTTGTTCTCAAAATTAAGTCTGAAAGGTGTAAGTAAACGTGTTGCTGAAGTTATAGTTGCCGAAGCTAACACTATGAACTTCTTACGCCCAGTGAGTGCAAGATACATCAAGACAAACATAGACACTGTAGACTTTGCAAGCTCGCGACTCCACGAAAGAACTTCGTACCATTCATCGTGTTCAATAATACGACGAATAGCACGCACGTGAAAAGGTGCAAATTCATATTTAGCATACTTGGGAAAGAAATACTGAATCCATTTAATAGGGTCTTGTTCCAGTTCCTTTCGTCTGCGTTCAATATCACGTCTTGACAGCCCATTCTCAACAGGCATATCAGAGGTGAATGATTTATGGAACTCTTCCCAGTTCCTTAATGCAATTCTTTCTTCCTGTGTCATTTTGCTTTTGCCATTTGGTCCTTGATGAACGCATCAAAGAGGTTGTTAAACTGCTTAGCTACATCAATATCAAGAGGACGTAGCCAAGACAGAAAGCGCGTAGCAACACTGATGCAGTCTGCAACACCAACATCACTTTCTAACTTCTTGACAGCACCAGCGATCTTAGCAAGAGCATCGGCCTCCTGAGCTGTAGCAAACCTCTTACCTTCTTCACGATTTTGAATATTGTTGTTGATTTCAATAATCTGTCTCTGAAACTGTGCTATAATCTGGTCAGGTGTAATCGTAAATGAAGCTTTCAGCTCCTCCCAACCTCCTTCACGTACCCAGCGAGAGACTGTTTGCCTTGTAGTTCCTACTTTTGCAGCTATCTCCTCTTGTGTGCAACTTCCCTCCATGTAGAGAGACTTTGCAATGCCTTTTTTGTCTATATTCGTCTTTGTCATATTGCCTAAATCTTTTGCAAATATCTTATATTTTATGGACTTTTTGAAATCCATTATTTATAACAGCACTGTCTGTTTGCACCATAAAATCAGCTGTTTGCGCTATGAATTTACGATTTTGTCACTCCCAGAAAAAACATGATATTTGCATCAAAAATTGAAATAATGAGTTCAAACTTTTTCAACATTATACCTGGTAATGGAACCGTAGCTATCCTCTTATATGGAGAGGTCGGTAATGGTCAGCCTGTGGACAGTGGACGAGTAGTCAGTGAGCTACTTGCCTTGCAAAGTCAGTATGACAAAATTGATGTCCGCATCAATAGCAATGGTGGTGATGTTTTTAGCGGAATAGCCATTTACAATGCTCTTCGCACATCCACGGCAGACATTAATATATATGTTGATGGTGTTGCTGCCAGTATTGCTGCTATTATTGCTCTCTGTGGTAAGCCACTCTATATGAGTCCGTACGCTAAGCTCATGCTTCATAGCGTAAGTGGTGGTACGTGTGGCAATGCTTCAGATCTGCGTAGAATGGCTACTGTAATGGAGGAACTTGAACGTAACCTTGCAGGTATGATTGCTGCACGCTGTGGAATGAGCACAGAAGATGTGTTAACAAAGTTTTTTGACGAGGTTGACCACTGGATAAGTGCACAAGAAGCAGTTGAGATGAAACTTGCAGATGGAGTGTACGATATGCAGGATGATGGAGAACCTGCACCTAAAACTCATGAAGAGATATATCAATATTTCAATAACAGGTTGACAAATCAACCAAAAAACTATCAAAACATGGCATTAATAGACCAATTAAAGAGCATCCCATCATTTAGCAATATCAATGATGAGGCTGCAATTGTGAACAAAGTCAGAGAGTTGGCAAACAAGGCTACTAAGGTGGATGCGCTTGAAACAGCCAATGCTTCGTACAAACAGCAACTTCAGTTATCTGAAGCAAAGGAACAGGAGGCTATCATTGATCAGGCAATTAGCGAAGGTCGTATTACCGCAGAACAGAAGGCACACTATGTTAAGCTTATGGCTGCAGACCGTACTACTACAGAAGAACTCTTGAACAGCATCAAGCAGATGCCTAAGCCTCGTGCTGCTTCGTACATCAATCCAGATGGTACCAGTAGCGACAGTTTCACCAATAAGACTTGGGACGAACTTGACAAGGCTGGACGTCTTGGCGACTTGAAGAGTCAGAACAAGGACCTTTTTGCAGCCAAGTTCAAGGAGAAGTTCGGTGTAGACTACCGCGAGTAAGAAATACAATACAAATTTAAAAGATAAGAAACTATGGCATTAAACAAAGAAATCTGGCAGTCAGACATTATTGAGAACTTCTATCCTGACAACTCCTTTGCTTCTAAGAGTGTTGACGACTCTGTGTTTGTTGAGAATCACAAGGTACACATTCCTAACGCTGGTGCTCCTTCAAACGTAGAGAGGAACCGCACTCAGAAGCCTGCTACAAGCAAGCAACGTACTGACCACGATCTTGAGTACGATATGGACGAGCTGACAACTGACCCAGTGTACATTCCAAATATCGACATGGTGGAGCTTAGCTATAACAAGCGTAACTCTATCTTAAGTAATGACCGCGCTCAGTTGCAAGAGGCTGCTCATCTCAATTTGCTTGATCGTTGGGGTCAGGGTGTTGATACTAAAAACATCATCAGTACGTCAGGTACAAGCAAAACCACAGCTCATACATCGTCTGCTGCTACAGGTATGCGTAAGTCTATCTGTAAGGCAGATGTTCGTAAGCTTATGACTGCTATGGATGCAGACAATGTTCCAGAGCAGGGACGTTACCTCTTGCTTGACGCGTTTATGTATGCTGACTTGTTAGCAGACCTTGCTGAAAAGGATCAGTTTATGTTCCTTAACTCTGCTGACCAGCAGAAGGGTATCCTTGGAAATCTCTATGGCTTCAACATCATGAAAAGAAGTCGAGTTCTTCGCCTTAATAACGGCACAAAGAAGGTTCTTAGCTGGGATAAGCAAGATACCGCAGACGAACTTGCAGCTGCTCTTGCTTGGCACGAGAATTCTGTCAGTCGTGCTATGGGTGAAGTCAAGATGTTTGACTCAACTGATAATCCACTGTACTATGGTGATATCTACTCTTTCTTGCTCCGTACCGGTGGTTGCGTTCGTCGCTACGACAAGAAGGGTGTCTACCTTCTCGCAGAATCTTTAACCGCTTAACTTTTGAGTCATGTTACCGAGAATTAGAATCAGATACATGAATGGCCTACTGGGCACCGTCGGGGAAAGTCCCGACGGCCTGTTCGCCTTGGTATGTAGTGCGACTGCTATCAATGACTCGTTTGCTTTGGAACGTGCTTACACTATTCAGAGTATGGACAGTCTGACGGCACTCGGTATCACTGCAGCTAATAACGCCAGACTTTATAAGCATATCTCAGACTTCTACACAGAGGCTGAGAATGGTACCAAACTGGTAATCTTCGGAGTTGATAAGGCTAAGAGTATGACGGAACTCTGCGACCGCCAGACTGGAGCAGTAAAGAAACTTATTGTTAGTCAGAATGGTGTATTGCGTGGTGTCTTCGTAGCACGTGACAATGCAACAAAAGCATCTGCTACAGATGGCTTGGATGCAGATGTGTTCACCGCATTAGCAAAGGCACAACAGATGGCTGAATGGTCTACAACAGACCTATATGCTCCATTGTTCTTTATCTTGGAAGGACGTGGTTATACAGGTACAACGCTGAAAGACCTTAGCAACGAAACGTACAATCGTGTCGGTGTTCTGTTGGGTGACACGGAAGTTGACTCACAGGGTGCATGTGTCGGTACTTTAGCTGGTCGCTTAGCAAGTCTTCCTGTACAGCGTAATATTGGTCGTGTCAAGAATGGAGCATTGAAAACAACTCTGCTCTATGTAGGCAAAAAGAAGGTAGAAGAGGATAGTGAAGTTATCTCTTCTATCCATGATAAGGGTTATATCACGGCACGAAAGTATGTCGGACGCAGTGGTTACTTCTTTGCTGACGATCGATTGGCTTGTGTCGAGACTGATGATTATGCTCATCTGTCAAACCGTCGTGTCATTGATAAGGCTTATCGTATTGCCTATAACACCTTGTTGGATATGATGCTGGATGAGTTGGAAATCAATTCTGACGGCACAATGCAGACAGGGGTTATTACAAGCTGGCAGCAGACTGTAGAGAACGCTATTAATCGTTCTATGACCGCTGCAGGAGAGTTGAGTGCCGGTAATAACGGCGAAGGTTGTTCTTGTTACATAGATCCAAAACAGAATGTGGTTGCGACTTCAAAGGTTGAAATGACATTGAAGGTTCGTCCATTCGGTTATGCACGCTATGTTGATGTCAACCTTGGTTTTCAAGTAACAACAGTATAGACATGGTAAATACTAAGGAATACGAGTGGTCAGATGTGACCGTAGTTGTTGCAGGTAGGCCTGTAACTGGACTTCGAGGTGTGAAATATGGCTCGAAGCAAGAGAAGGAACTGCTGTATGCTAAGGGTAATAAGCCTCATGGCATTCAGCATGGCAATGTAGACTATAGTGGCGAACTTACCCTACTGCAGAGTGAGTATCAAGCTTTGAAGAGTGCTGCTAATGGCAATATCCTCAATATGAGCTTTGATATCGTTGTTGCTTATGGGAATCCTGAAAACGGTGATCCTATCACAACAGACATTCTCAAAGGTGTGGAGTTGACGGAAGATCAGACAGAATGGAAGCAAGGTGACAAGTTCCAAGAGAAGTCACTGCCATTCATCTACATTGATCAGAAGAGTTTATAACAATTAACATCAAAGATATGAAATATTCAACAGAAGACATTAATAAGTGGAAGGCCACGCATGGTGATTTGTTTGAAATCAGCGTAGAGGGCAAGTCTTGTGTGTTGCATAAGCCTACACGTCAAGACCTGAGCTATGCCAGCGTAATCAAAGACCCTATCAAGATGAGCGAAGTCATGTTGAAGCAACTCTGGGTTGCTGGTGATGAGGAAATCAAAACCGATGATGAACTCTTCATGGCAGTAGTTGCCAAGATGGATGAGGTCTTGAAGGTAAAGGAGGCTGAGATAAAAAAACTTTAGAGGAGGCCGGGGTTGATGACTTTGACAACGCCCAGGATATTATCTTCATAGATACAATGCTACGCTACTATCTAAGCATTGACCCTGAACTCCTGCCAGACGAGAAATGGGCATCAACACTCAGCGCACTCAAAGAGATTAGAAAAATAGAAAAAGACTCTAATGGACAGCGTACTTAAGTTTTTAATCAAACTACAAGCAGATAGTGGTAATGTTCTGACGGTTGCTCGTCAGACATCCACTCAGCTGGACGATATATCACGTAAGGCACGTACTACAGGTGCACGCCTGCGTGAGGCTTTTTCTTTTTCGACACTCAAGAGTTCGCTGATGTCCATTCCTGGAATGGAACTCCTTACCAACCCTTATGCCCTTGTTGCTGGTGCTGTTGGTGCTATTACTAAGATAGGTGCAGAAGCAGAACAAACAGCCGTTGCCTTTACAACCTTAGTAGGAAGTGAGACAAAAGCTAAGGGAATGCTTTCTGAAATTGCCAAGTTTGCAGCTGAATCACCTTTTGGTAAGTTAGACTTGACTGAGAATGCGAAGACTATGCTTAACTTCGGAGTGGAGACAGGAAAAGTTCTACCACTTCTTAAAAAGTTAGGAGATATCTCTGGAGGAAATAAGCAAGCTCTGCAAAGTTTGTCATTAGTGCTTGGTCAGGTGTCAGCAGCTGGTAAGTTGGCTGGACAGGACAACCTTCAGTTTATCAATGCTGGTTTTAATCCGCTTCAGGAACTTGCAAAGATGACAGGTGAATCTTATGCAAAGTTACAGGATAGAATGTCGAAGGGGCAAATCACCTTTGAAAATGTTGTGCAGGCAATTCAACATGCTTCTGGAGAAGGTGGAAAGTTTTTCAGTATGATGGATAAGCAGTCTCAGACAGTCGCAGGTAAATTTGCTACGCTACAAGACACGTTTATTCAATTAGCCGTTGATATTTATAACAAGATTCAACCTTACGTATCTCAAGCTCTTGATCTCTTTATAGGTATAGTTCCTGTTATTGCTGAAGCAATAGCAAAAGTTATCAATGTGATAGAGAGTGTTATAGGATTTGTATCACGGTTTAAGATGGAGATATTGGCTCTGTCGTCTGTCATTGGTGTTGCTGCAATAGTCTTTAATGCACAGGCAATAGCGATGTCAGTTTATGCAGCTGCTATCGGTGTTGTGACAACTGTAACGAGGATATGGACTGGCGTTCAATGGTTGCTCAATGCTGCTATGGATGCAAACCCTATCGGACTTATTATCATAGGTATCGCTGCTTTAGTCGCAGCAGTTGTCTATTGTTGGAATAAGTTTGCTGGATTTCGTGCTTTTATCCTGACAATGTGGGATACATTAAAGGGGTTTGGTAATATCATCAAAGACTATATCATCAATCGCTTCAACGAGATGCTTGCAGGACTTGGCAAGCTTGGTGAAGCCTTAAAGAAACTATTCTCTGGAGACTTTCAAGGAGCAGCAGCTTCTGCAATGGAAGGCTTCAAGAAGTTGTCTGGAGTCGAAAGTGCTGCCAAGGCTATCAATGGAACCAAACAGCTTGTGAGTGGTGTTGGAGGGAATTTTCAGACACACCTTCGACAAGAACAGCAGAAGGACAAAAAGACATCTTCTGCTAAGAAAGAGAATAAGATAAGTACCCCTGGATTAAGTGGTAGCACAGGTGCTGTCGTTTTTGGAGAAGGTGAAAGCAAAGGCAAGAAGGGAAAGAAAGGTAAAAAGGGTGGTAAGAAAGGTGGTCGCAAGTCAGCCGAGGAACTTGCTACTGGTGGCACTCGCAACACTTCCATCACTATGCACATCGGAAAATTCTTCGATAATATCAATGTTTATATGAACGATAAGACTGACACTGCGGAACTTGAGCGAACTATTCTGCAAAGTATGAACCGAGCGTTAGCTATAGCAGCAAGTACAGACAGATGAACAAGGTAGCAAGATTTGCACTCGAAAACGTTGCCCTGAGAGTCACAGGCAACAAGATTCCACCTTATTGGCTGTTCAATGTGAATAAGCTTAGAGAGGTGGACGAAGAGGAATATAATGAAATCAAGTCAATGAGTGATGAGGAGTTGGAAGATACTGTTCGCACTAATGCACTTGGTATACCAATGCAACTACCTCTTCGTCTACGTCTTGAAGAAAGTGGTGCCCAAGAGTGGCTTTTGCCAATTGAGCCGATGATTAGTCTGCAAGGTCAGAATATTATCGTGCGGCGACACGTCAACAAAGGTGCTGTAAAAGGAAGTATTAAGGAGCGGTGGTCACAAGATGATTATACTATCAGTATAGAAGGTATCCTTATTGGTGAAAATGGTAAATATCCTGAGGAAGACGTAAGCCGTTTACGCTCATTCTGTGAAGCTGGACGAGTGACTGCGTTAAACCCTTTACTGGAAATATTCGGTATATCGCATCTCGTAATTGAAAGCTGGGAGATTCCTTTCACAAGTGGCTCTTCTAATCAGAACTATTCGCTAAAGGCATATAGTGATGACATATATAAACTTCTCTTAAATCAGCAGGACTTAAAACGATAGGCTTATGTACACAATGGCTTACGACATAGAGATAGGAGGCTGGCACATTGGAATGCTTGACAGTGTTGAGGTGCATAGAAGTGTCGAACTACTTGCTGATACGGCAACTATAACATTACCAGGTGCGCAGTATAATGTAGCCTTGGATGTTGAAGATAAACTTCACAGAGGTGATAAGGTTATTATTCGCTTTGGGTATAAGGAGGAAGGCTTAAAGGAGGAGTTCACTGGCTGGCTGCAACAAATCAGTACAGATGGTGGCAATATTAAGCTGACTTGTGAGGATGATCTGTACACCTTTCGTAAGGAACTCAAAAACGAAGTACTGAAGAAAGTTTCACTTGCTGATCTTCTTAAGAAGGTGGTGCAGGGAATTGGGAAGAACTACTCTATTCAATGCTCTTACAGCTGGACCTATGCTAAGTTTGTCATTCACAATGCTACTGGATATGATGTGCTTAAGAAGGTGCAGGAGGAATGTGGTGCAGATATATACCTTTCTAATGGTGTTTTACACGTGCATCCCCCAGGTGAGGTTGTCGGGGTGAACCGCTTTTATAACTTTGCGCTGAATGTGGAGGCGGTTAATCTGACCTATCGACAAGCAGCTGATCGCAAGGTTCGTGTAGTGGTTAAAGCTCTTCTTCCTGACGGAACAGTAAAAGAGGTAGAGGTCGGAGTTACTGGTGGTGAGAAGGTAGAAATAAAATGTCCTACTTCTGATGCTGCAAGTATGAAACTTCGTGGCGAACTTGAAGTTAAACGTCGTAGTTTCGATGGCTATGATGGAAGTATCACGACGTGGCTCATACCTGAATGTGTTCCTGGCGATATGGCGTGGCTTTATGATGCGGATTATCCACGTAAGGATGGCTGCTACTTTGTAAGGGCAGTAACAACAACTTTCAGCAGAGACGGTGGTAAACGAAAAATAGAACTTGGATTCAGATTAAGCTAAGGATATGGATCAATATAAGGAATTAAGAGAAAGGTTGCGAGGTGTAGCACCACAGCAAGAGATGACTGTACTACAAGGTATCGTTAAGAGCGTAAGCGGTCGTACTTGTGATGTGGAAATAGGAAGCCTTCTTGTACCAGAGGTTCGCCTTCGTGCATCTGAAACAGATGATAGTGGAGAGATGCTGATAGTTCCTAAAGTCGGTACTGCAGTTATCATTGGAAGTCTGTCAGGAGACTATTCAAGCCTTGTCGTCTTAGCAGTGGATCATGTTGAATCTATAACGATAAATGGAGGTAAGCTTGGAGGATTGGTTAATATTGAGGACTTAACCAAGAAACTTAATGAACTGGTTAAAGCTGTCAATAGCCATACACACCAGGGTACTCATGGACCAACTGGTCCACCTCTGACTAAGGCACAGGATTTTAAGAAGACTGATTATGAAGACGTAACTATCAAACATTGATATGAAAGGTATTACATTGATAGACTATGAAGCGGTTATACAACCGCGTCGAGGGCCAGACGGAAAGATTATTTCTGGTCTTATTGTCGCTGACACGCTGCATCAGAATCAGGCTTTGATTCTTCACTTACATAAGGGAGAGTTGAAAGAACGACCGATGACTGGCTGTGGTATCAGTGATATGCTGCTTGACAATGATCCTATCTATTGGAGAACGCTCATCAGAGAGCAGCTGGAGATGGACAGACAAACTGTGACTAATATAAAAATAACAACCAAAAGCATCGAAATAGATGCACAATATTAAACTTAAGCAATATGCAAAGAAACACGAAGGAATGGATACAATACGGCTCGGCTATTTTCCTACTTGCAAGTGGTGTAGCTATGGCTTTTCTGAGCTTCTTCTTCAACGGAGGTGATGTTAAGGACAGCGTGCTGTGGTATGTGTCACAGACATTGGTTTATGCTGGTTCTATCTTCGGTGTGGGTATCTACATCCAGAGTAAATGGGGCGACGTGAGAAATTACATCGACCGAGTTGTCAACTCTAAGAACGGAAAGGAGGAAGAATGAGAACGATTAAGTATATTGCAGTGCATTGTACTGCGAGCCATCAGTCACAGACTATTGAGAGCCTACGACAGGAATTCCTCCGTAAAGGATGGGTTAATCCTGGATACCACTATGCCGTAGCACCAGATGGCAAGATTACCCAGCTACTTGATGAAGACAAGGTGAGCAATGGCGTGAAGGGGTTTAATTCCGTTTCTATCAATGTAGCATATATTGGTGGTATAGACAGAATGGGCAAGCCTGCAGACAATCGCACAGATGCACAGAAAGCAAGTCTTCGCACACTGCTTAGTATGCTGCACAAGAAATATCCTGTAGCTGTAATTCAAGGACATCGTGACTTCTCGACAGACTTGAACCACGATGGCAGAATCACCTCAAACGAGTATGTCAAGGCTTGCCCTTGTTTCGATGCAAAGACTGAATACGCAAACATCTAACAACAACAATATGAAAACATTTAAAGCATTATTAGCAGTAATCCTTACTGCTTTCCTTTTCTCTGCATGCTCGCATAAAGTCTATGTGCCTGTAGAGAGCATAAGCACCGACACGCTGCACGTTGTCAGTCATGATACCATAAGAGTTACAGAACGTCTTGCGCCTGTATCACTGCAGTTGCCAGAGTATCACCAGGAGCGTGCAACGAAAGACTCTGTCTCAGTTTTGCAGAATGCCTTGTATCGCTCAACGGCAAGAATACATAACGGTGTTTTGACGCATATATTAGAAAGTCTTCCAGGTGCGGAGATAAAAGGTCTTACAACGGTGCATGACACAACCCACATAACCATACACGATAAGGATCATAAACAATATAAAGAGAAACCAAAGATAGTTTACAAGGAAAAAGAATTGAGCTGGATTGAAAAGCGTGCAATGGAAACAGGTTTTGTTGCATTCGGTATTCTTATGATGTTAGCTCTTTATTTCGTAATAAGATGGAAGTTCAAGTAAAAGATGGTCAGACCTTGGCTGATATAGCCATACAGGAGTATGGCTCGCTGGAAGCATTGCCTGCTTTGGCTGCTGCGAACGGTATCGGTATGACTGAAACGTTAGCAGCAGGAAGCAGATTGCAACTTCCTGACGTAAGTTACAACCGATTAATACAACAGTATTGCAAGGCTAATGATGTATCTCCAGCGACAGAGAGAGGTATGACGGATGTCAAGTTAAGGGTATTCAGTGGTGAGTTCTCGCCACAGTTCAATTAAAGTAAACAAAATATGGCTCGTAGTATAGCAGAGATAAAACAAACAATGACAAATGCCTTTATGGCGGATGGTACAGTAAGAGAACGATACGGACTATCGGAGAACGATACCTTTGATGATAGTTTCTCTGTGGTTAGTATCGAGAATGTTCTGTTTTACATCGTGGCTGCCTGTAGCCATGTTCTGGAGGTTCTGTTCGACCAGTTCAAGGCAGACGTAGACGATAAGATCAGTCGTGCTGTTGTAGCAAGTGTACCTTGGTACTATAAGATTGCAAAAGAGTTCCAGTATGGTGATGCTTTAATCTTTAATGAGGCGACACAGCAATATGGCTATGAACAGGTATCTGAGAAGAAGCGAGTCGTCAAGTATGTTGCTGTACGCGATAGAGGAACTTCCGTAGAGATTCTTGCTTCTGCTGAAGCAGGAGGACAGCCGGCTATTCTTTCAGAAGATGTTTTAACAGCATTCAAACAGTATTTGAATCGTGTTAAAATAGCTGGTGTCATTCTTTCGGTTCGTTCTTTACCTGCAGATAGTATCAGTATCACTGCAACGATACGTATCGACCCATTGGTAATTGACAGGACAGGAACAAGAATCGAAGACGGTAGTTTTGTTGTTGAGAATGCTGTAAACGCTTATCTCAGAAATATAATCTATGGTGGCACATTCAATAAGACTAAATTAGTTGATGCTATACAGAATGTGGAAGGTGTGTTGGATGTGGAGCTCCACGCATGTAAGTATAGTACAGATGGAATGACATATAATGATATCAACGGTAATAATTATACCGCTGTTAGCGGAAGTTTTTCCCCTGTTAACTTAAGAAATGCATTAGTCTATGTGGTATAAATTGGATGTTATAAAACTTGGTTTTCAATTGCTACCTCCTATATTGAGAAGCAAGGTGATTGTGGCTTTGCTCAAAGCAATGCTGAGAGGAATAAGAGACTTGTATAATCGATTCTATAGTTATCGCACCGATGTCTTGAATCGACTCACCATTACTGCAGGTGTACAATACATAGAAAAGGTTCTGAATGATGCCTTCTTCCTTACAAAACGTCAAATATACATAGTATCTGCAGGGCAGAAAGTTCAGACAGTTTTACATTTCAAGAGTGAAGGTCTTGATCCTGTCTATGTGAGTGGTAGTTCTCCCTTGTACATCAGAGCCTATGACGATGTACCTAAAGAGGCCTCTTTTATTGTCTATGTGCCGTCTTTTCTATGCACCTCTACATCTGCTGCAGAAGATAAGTATGGCGGACAGCAGTTGACAACTATATTAAACCTATTGAATCATTATAAACCTGCGGGACGATCTTTCCGCATAGAAATATACGAATATGAATAAGATACTCTTTAGCGAGGGCGGACAGCCCCTCTACATCGATGATATCAAGACATTACAGGAGAACCCAGCTAATCAGATGTCTGCACTCCTTCAGGCTCTTGGTGCAAACACCTCTGTCTTTTTACTTGACCGGTTTCAAGGAGAATTAAAGAAGATTGATCAAAGTGCTGCGACGACTACCTTCCAAACTAAGAAAAATTGGTTGGTGCTTGACGGAGTTATCCATGAAATAAAGGAAACAACTCTTGTTGCACACAGTTGGAATGACCCTTTGTATGTAGGTGTTAGAAAATCTAATTCTGATGTACGTACATTTGAGGATGGACAAGAACATGCATGTAGGGAGACAGCAGAGGCTTTTCTGTCATTTGAGAAAACAGAAGGAGCCTTTAATGTCTTCGAGTTGAAAACTCTTTTTGACCTTATAGGTCCGAAGATGAAAGTTGAGTCGCAAGAATGGAAAGAAGAGGACGATGCCTTCTCACATCCTGTGAATGGTTATCATGGTACAATTCGAAATAAAAGAGGACCAGGTTTTTTAATTAAGAAGATTTCGCTTGAAAGTGATAATACAGAATGGACCGATGGACCAGGGGTTGTGTTTAAGTACCCAACAACACGTGTTCCCGTTCCCCCTATATTCTCAGAATCTTTTTTAGTTGGAGTAAAAAACAAAGATGGTCAGCGTCAGATAGTTTGTATCATGCAAGCAGATGGAGAAGGAAAAATTGTAGGCACTCTGGGAGATTCCAGCCTTCCTGCTCCAATGAATTGTACAATTGAAACATATTTCTTCATACCGACATAAAAAATAACTATGGATACAATATATAATCTGCTCAAGCGAGCAAAGGAACTCAAAGAGAAAAGTCAAGTAGACAGCATTACGCCTGAAGAGGTTGGTAAGCTGCATGAAGACACATTAGCATACATAGCCTCATTGGAGCAGTCGGCTGATGGACTTGGCATTAAAAAGGTTTATCAGTCTAAGTCAGCTATGGAGGCTGATACAGACCCTGTCGGAGCTAACGGCAAGGCTCTCCGCTATGGTCAGTTAGTAAGCATCTATGATGATACACATGCTGATAGTTCTGAGAATGGAAATATTTATGCGTATCAGAAGCCAGGCTGGTTGCTGATGGGAAAGGTCAGTGGCGGAACGACTCTTTCTATTGCGCAGGAGACAGGTGATAGTGCTACAAAAGTGATGTCTCAGAAAGCTGTGACAAACTCTATACATGATAGCATCAATGGTATAGATGCTATTTGGTCTGATGATGTGGAGATAGAAGGCATACCACAACTAAATAGTTTGTTAAAAAATGATGGAAGTATGGTCTCTAACAATGGCTATGTAATAAAAGAATTTCCTCTTCCTACATATAAGGATGGTCTGTTTCTGAAAATTACAGGTTCACCATTGGGGGTATATGGTAATGACGGCTATTGTGGAATTTGTGTATATGATACAAATGGTACATTTATAACACAAGTAAAGAGTAATTCCTATACAAGAATCGGAGAGAAGTGGTCACAAGTTAAGGTATGTGCTTCAACTACAAATATAGGTAGTATTTCCGTAGCATACAACACTGCAAAATACCCCACTACTGATGAAGAACTATTAGGTGTACGCTATAGAAAAGTTAAATTACAAGAAGTAGTTGGTGATATTAGTTCTTCAGAAGCTACTGCTGCTGGAGTTGATGATTTCCTTGTTTTTCCTGTTAAATATGAACTTGGAGGAATTATAAAATCTTTTAATGGAGGCTCTAAGCCCGATAGAAGAATTGGAATATTTTATGTAGATGATGTCAATGGAGGATGTCCTACATTGCAAAGTGTCTACCAAGCGACTGATACAGATATTGTAATACCACGAGGTTGTAGTGTCGGCTTTTTCTTTGATGGAGTTGCCCCCAAATATTCAACTAAAGTTGCGACAAAATATAGGATGCTTGGCAAGCGAGGTTATGCATACGGCGACATGACGTTGAATCTCAACGTACACTTTAATATTGAGAGCTATAAGAAACTGCCAATAGTTTCATCTGACAAGGATAATGCAAGTAATACTATACCTCTACATTGGTGTAGTGTTGGTACATCTATTTCTGCAAGAAATAATAATATGCTTGGATACCAAACGAACGTCAGAAGCGTTCTGAATTTCTCAAAATTCACCAATAACGCTGTAAGTGGCAGCCTTGCAAAAGATGGAGTTTCACAAATTGTAAAGGCTGACATGTACACAATTGAAGAGGGTATTAATGATTGGTGGGCAGGATCTCTTGGAACCTTCGATGATTACAAAAACAAAACAAGGAAAGGTTTTTACGGTGCTATGCGCAGTATTATAGATAAGGTGTATGAGGTAAATCCAAAGGCTATTATAATCCTCATAAACTTCGCAAAAGCAAAAAGTGGGTCACAAGACTGGGATGGCAGATATAATGGAACTGGAGCTTATCAAGAAGATTTCGCAAATGCTATGATTGAGATTGGAAAATATGAAAGTCTTCCTGTATGTGATTGGTTTCATTTATGTAATATCAATAAACACAATATCTCAATATTGATGGAAGATGGTCTACATCCAACAGAAGAAGGATATAAGAGAATGGCAAGTATCCTCTTAGATGTAATGAAAACGACACTACACACTTTCTCTATATAAATATAATGAATAAATAAAGTATCTTTACGTGGGGAGGGAGTAAAAAGCCCCCAGCCTGTTAATAAGCAACGCCAATCACTTTTAAACAATGTACGCCACAAGAGCGCGACCGGGGGCAAATATCCTCGCTCGCTCTTGTGGCGTTTTATTGTATAATAAAAGTGATTGGCGTTGCAAATTTACGAAATTTATTAGATATGAAGATAATTGAGATTGTAAAAATTAACAGGGAACTATTAAGAAACCTCCATATAGCAGGAGTTAGATTGAATGATGAAAAATATATAGATCTATATACTGAATATAGACAAATGTTGGAAAATCATGAAAAAGTGTCTTACATAGTGGCAGTACTTGCCGTAAAATACGCTATAAGTGAACGTAAAGTATATGGCCTTATCAAGCGATTTCAAACTGACTGCAATTTGTTTGCAGTGTAAGCTGTATATACGTTTATGCTTGTGAAAGAAAAACTCACGACCTTTGCATTATTATGAAGAAAATATATTATTCTGCTCCGCTTCCATTCGTTGGACAAAAGCGGATGTTCGCAAAAGAATTTAAGAAGGTGTTAGAACAGTTCCCAGACGGAACAACATTTGTTGATTTGTTCGGAGGAAGTGGTTTGTTGTCACATATTACGAAGTCCGAGAAACCACATTCTAAAGTCGTGTATAATGATTTTGATGGTTACAGACTACGTCTTGAACACGTGCCACAGACTAATGAATTACTCTCTGAGCTTAGAAAGATAGTTCGTGAACTGCCTAAGCATAAGCCTATTGTTGGAGGAGCACGCAAACAGATTTTTGAGTGCTTAATTAAACATCAAGATCGTTATGGTTATTTGGACTTCATCACGATATCATCTTCTCTTTTATTTTCGATGAAGTATTGTCTGAATATTGACGACATGAACAAGGAGACGTTGTATAACAATATTCGCTCTACTGATTATCCGCTTTGTGATGGCTATTTGGATGGTTTAACAATTGTTTCAGCAGACTATAAACAAGTCTTTAATCAGTATAAGGATACTCCAAATGTCGTATTTTTGGTTGACCCTCCTTACCTCAGTACTGAAGTTGGTACTTATAAGATGTATTGGAAGCTTGCTGATTATCTCGATGTACTGTCAGTTCTTGCTGGACATTCATTTGTTTACTTCACAAGCAATAAGTCGTCTATACTTGAACTCTGTGACTGGATAGGTCGAAATAAGCATATTGGTAATCCATTTGAGAAGTGTACTAAGGTGGAATTCAATGCTCGCATGAATTATAACTCAACCTATACAGATATGATGCTGTATAAGAATGCTGGTTAAACGCAATTCAAATGCTGATAAAACGATGAATAAATACTACAAGATTTTAGACAGAATCATTCATATAGGAAAGCAACAGTGTAACAAGAAAGGGGAAATTAGGTATCTGTTGAACGAACAGCTAACACTTACTCCTTCAGACTTACTCGACATCTTCGAAACTCACAGTATAGCACGTAGGAAGCTAAAGGATGAGTTACAACTTTTCATGCAAGGTGAAAGGCAGATTGAAAAGTATCGTAAGGCAGGTATTGCTTGGTGGGATTATTGTGGTTCAATTCTTGTCAATAGTTATCCTACCTATCTGGAGAAATTGCCTCCGCTGATAGAGAAGATAAATCGTGAAAAGCGTAGCAGCAAAAATTATGTGTTATTCTTAGGCGAGACTGGTGCAGAAACTAATCAAGCACCCTGTCTTAGCCTTGTACAATTCCAAATAGATGAATGTGAACTTGTAATGTCAGCCTTTCAGCGAAGTTCTGATGCAAATTTAGGTCTTCCAGCAGACATTTATCATCTTTATTTAATGTCAAGGCAAATAGATTTCCCTTTAAAGTCTATAACGCTCAATCTTGCTAATGTGCACATTTATAAAAATAATATAGAGCGTACAAAAGAACTTCTTAATGGTAATGAAGATATAAAGTTTGAACTCAACGTATAATCTAAAAGGTGGCAAAATCTTGCAGAATTATCCAAGTCTTGCAAGAATTTGCCACCTTTTTACTATTGTGTGCGTGTTGAGAATTGTTACTTTTCGTTTTGCATCAAAATATCACTTTTCGTTTTGCAACGCACCTACTTTTCGTTTTGTCGGATTAACACTCGTGTGAGATAGCACCATACAATTCTTTATAGAGCCAACATTTTTCAATAATAACAAAGTGATGTTCTATCAACAAAATTAAATGAAAAAGTTATAATAACATAAAGTATTATATTTGTTCTAGAACAGAAGAAAAAAACATAAATCAAAAATTTGGTTGTTTGTTTTTTTTAATGTAACTTTGCACAGCAATACCGCCGATATGGCTCAGTTGGTAGAGCAACGCATTCGTAATGCGTAGGTCCCCGGTTCGAGTCCGGGTATCGGCTCCATTTGCGGAATTAGCACATCGGTAGTGCACGGGCTTCCCAAGCCTGGGAGGCGGGTTCGATTCCCGTATTCCGCTCACCGATTATAAAATATAAAAAGGATAGCTCGTTTTGAGTTATCCTTCTTTTTTATAAAAACTTAAAGAGAATAATTATGTTTCTTTTTTATATTTAGATTTCTATTTTCATTCGGGTTCTTATTTAACTAATCCCAACCTTCAATTTCAACAACCTTATAATCAATATATTTTTTGTTAACAACAATAATAAAAAATGGTTGCGTATAATAAGATTGTACCTTCCCTTGTTCTAATTTATACTGCAATTCTAGGTGATTTTTCTTTAAAATCAGTGAAAGAGGGGCTAAAACAGTTTTCCGATTTGTTTTTGGAAGAATATAAGCTATGGCAAAGTTATTGTTGAAATCTATTTTGGTTGGTTCACCATCTTTACCCATAAAAGCAGCTTCCCCAAACTCCTGTGCAAGGATTTGTTTAGAAGTTATTTTTTTTATAATAGGCTTTGTTTCATTACCAATATGAAAGTAATTACGAGCTTCAGTATAATTTACTATAGTAGATTGCTCCATCATCGTCTTATTTGTACCACATGATGATAATAACAACATCGTAGCTGCAAAAGCAAGTAAAAGTTTCTTCATCATAATATAATTATTATCAAATATTTATATACATCAATGCTTCTTTGAATGAATAAACAAGAGACACTAAAGTTAAACAGCATCAGTTGTAATTTTCATCTTACAAACATAATCTGCTATCAAACACAAAAGTAATTAATTTATGTCACATTATCATTTTTATACTATTAATATTAGTTAATTTAACAGATGGCATAACTTTTGCTCATAATAATTTGTTCAATGATGAACTTAATGTATTAAATTATTAACGAAAAAAAAGAAAATATGGCACATGGACATGATGTACTTCACATGATGGAGGGAAATAGCTACGAAACAAAAGAGGATCTAGTTAAAGCTATTATAGCGCATTTCGGTGAGAATGAGCGCTTTCATACTTGTTCCGTAGATGGTATGAATGCAGAAGAACTAGTTGACTTCTTAACAGAGCGAGGAAAATTCATGCCTGCTAAGAGTGGGTTTACTGTTGATACAACGAAGATTTGTAATCACTAAAACTGTTAATTTAGTTGACTTATATTTAATTAGCAAAAAGAGAGAAAATCATGATTAAGATTTATGGAATGAATACTTGTCCTGACTGTATTGCAGTTGACAAGCGCGTAGAAGGTGATAGCCGTTATGAGGTAATTGAAATTGGCTCAAATATTAGATATTTGAAAGAGTTTCTTCGTCTTCGTGACAATAATGCAGTTTTTGATGATGCAAAGAAATATGGTTATGCCGGTGTTCCTTGCTTTGTACTAGAAGATGGGACAGTAACACTATCTCCAGCAGAAGCAGGTATTGAACTAAATGACTCCCCTGCAGCAGCTTCATGCCGCCTTGACGGTTCTGGTTGCTAACAACCATAACCTAAATAAGAGTCCTCTACAATCCATAAATTAATTTTATGCTTTGCCGAGGACTTTTTTATCAGTTCTGCTGGCTTTAGCGTGAATTAACTAAAGTCTAACCAACCATAGAAAAATAGGATTGTGATTCTGTATCGCTCTGCAGTTCCATATCTTCTTCCAATGGTTTTCATCTAGTGAATAGAATCCGCCTGTTATTTTGGCTTTGCCTTTATTGGCACCTATTACCATAGCTCTGACGACACCTTTAATGTGTCACTTGAAAATAAAGACCACTCCGCTGATTTCCTCTATGCTGTATTGCAATACATCGTCCATCCTACATAGCAATATTCCGTAAGCATCCAGGCGCCATGATACTTGAGACGTTAGAGGTCATGAAAGAGTTCTTTGACTTTCCAAGCCTGAAAAACCTCATATTCTACATCTTCAGGTTTGTTAATACAAACTTGGTCCTTGGTGGTGTTTTTTGACTTATTCTTTTACCATAAATATTTGGTGTATTTCAGTTCATGAAAGTGCATAACCTCACGTTAGCAAATCTTGTCAACTGCATCGTTCAGATAGGTTACAAAGTGGTGCATGCTTTGGCAATTACTTGCATTAAAAAGGTTCTTCTTCGCTCTATCGATACAGGTATTTAACATGTCAGCGCATATGGTCTACTCACCAGCCCCTTGCTTTTCGTTAAGAGTCTTAACACACTTTTTCCCAACTCTTTTCTTGGTCTGACCAGACTCTACTTCAATGACTTCCCCGTATCTCTATCATAGAGCATACTCACATACGCATACTTTTTTTTAGATTGATTTCTCATCCATACAGATTTTTTCATATATATACTTGTTCTCACTCCAATTCAGTACTCATTCAACGGCTCATTGCATCACTCCGTGAGCATGCTCAAAGGATAGACGCATCATCCGTGCTGTCATTGTCTGATTCTTAGTGGATAGTAACGTACCTATCGTTATTTTTCCACTCAAAAAAGACAGCCGCAAGTTTGGCATTACCTACGAAACAAGGATACTTTTTGTCTCATCGTTACCTCGGTATCGAGTGATTCTAGCTTCGAAAATCGTCTTATAGTTCCACATTTCGGATATATCCAACTCCGTTCGTGGCAGAAGTCAAATATAGGGATATCACTCCTATCAACATTGATGGTAGTATGGCGGTATTTCAGAGTGATGTGTACTCCTTCAGTGGAGTCAGCCCATGTAACTTTCTCGCTCTCACAGTCTTCATTGTTTTGGAGAAGCAGTTAGTGAGATTATTTTTAACTCTTCATAATGACCACAACGATACGAATTCCAAACTGTTTTATGCAGGATACAGTATATTAATTAACACTAAAGCCAATAGACCTTTTTATCAAAGTTTAATATTGAAGTACGTTTAACTTGTGGTTAGGATTCAGTAAAAATGTAGAAAGAATATTTCCTTTACTGATATATTTTGGTTTGTTTTATGAAATAAAAAATTCGACTTAAACACTTAGATTGATAAGTTTTTTTTCATAAATTTAGGGCAGTGCATAAGCTTAAAATTTTTTCACCAAATTATTATTTTTAATAGCCACTATAAATCAAGAGAAATCCCATGTTTTACAAACCTATAGAAATATAAAAAGCACCCCCTCGCCGGGAGTGCTCTATATATAATTCAATTAAAGTTTTACTTTGCGTATGCAACAGAACGAATCTCACGAATGACAGTAATCTTAACCTGACCAGGATAAGTCATCTCATTCTGTATCTTTTCTGCTATCTCTGAACTGAGTTTTTCGCTTTCTGCATCGTCCATCTTATCAGCTCCTACGATTACACGAAGCTCACGACCAGCTTGGATCGCATAAGTCTTAGTTACACCAGGATAGCTCATTGCTATCGCTTCAAGATCATTCAGACGCTTAATATAAGCTTCCACAATCTCACGACGAGCACCAGGACGAGCACCAGAGATAGCATCACACACCTGAACAATTGGTGCAAGAAGTGTAGTCATCTCGACCTCATCATGGTGAGCAGCAATGGCATTGCAAATATCTGGTTTCTCTTTATACTTCTCAGCAATCTTACCTCCGTAAAGTGCATGTGGTAAATCAGTTTCTTCATCAGGAACCTTACCAATGTCATGCAACAAGCCTGCACGTTTTGCCTTCTTCGGATTCAAACCTAATTCACTTGCCATAACAGCACAGAGATTTGCAGTCTCACGAGCATGCTGTAGAAGATTCTGACCGTATGAAGAACGATATTTCATCTTACCTATGATACGAATCAACTCTGGATGAAGACCATGAATACCCAAATCAATAGCAGTACGCTTACCCGTTTCGATGATTTCATTGTCAAGCTGTTTTTTTACCTTAGCAACAACTTCCTCAATACGGGCTGGATGGATACGTCCGTCTGTAACAAGTTGGTGTAGAGCTAATCGACAAATCTCACGACGTACGGGGTCAAAAGCTGATATTACAATAGCTTCAGGAGTATCATCAACTACAATCTCAACTCCTGTTGCTGCTTCTAAAGCACGAATATTACGACCTTCACGACCAATAATACGACCTTTCACTTCATCACTATCTATATGGAATACACTAACGGAATTCTCAATAGCAGTTTCAGTAGCTACACGCTGAATAGTCTGAATAACAATACGCTTAGCTTGTTGATTTGCATTCAGCTTTGCCTCGTCCACTATTTCATTGATATAAGATGCAGCATCAAGTTTGGCCTGATCTTTCAGACTTTCTATCAAACGTTTCTTTGCCTCGTCAGAACTAAGACCAGAGAGTTCTTCTAGTTTCATTCGCTCCTGTTCTTGCATTTTCTCAAGATCCTGCTGCTTAATTTGCAGTAGTTTTTTCTCGTTATCAACACGTTGCTGCTGCTGATCTACATCCTGTTTACGACGATTTATTTCTTCCTGACGTTGGTTCAGAGCAACCTCACGTTGCTTCAAGCGATTTTCACCTTGTTGTATCTTTAGCGTACGCTGTTGGACTTCTTTCTCTAGTTCGCTTTTTTTGTTTAAGAACTTTTCTTTAACTTCAAGAAGTTTCTTTTCTTTGATTACCTCTGCAGCTTTCTCCGCTTTATCCATTGTATCTTTGTATTTTCCTGTTAGTATATAACGGAAAATAGCAAATCCACCAGCACATCCAGCCGAAAGGCATACCACAGCTATAATAACTGTTACTATTGGACTCATTGATTCTTTATTATAATTTAAATTTAAATATTCTCCCTACTTCAGTGCATCTTCAATTTCTGAAGTGAGTTTATTGAGGATATCATTAAATGGAGCTGTATCATTACGTACACCTTCTTTCTTATATCGCAATGCAATATCTAGCATTGCCATATATATAATATCCTTATCCCCCTTCTTACCCTTAAAAAGAGTTGAATAAGTATTAATTGTGTCAGTAATAAGCTTGGCTGCCGAACGATAATACTCTTCATCCTCCCTAGGTACATTTACGGAAAGTTCTGCATCATAAACATGCAATCTTATATGTAGCTTATCGTCTGCCATTATATTCTGTTTTATTTCTCACTTAGAAGTGTAATACACTTATTTACATCTCGGATGAGTTTGGATACACGCTTTTGTGCTGCTTCCATATCTCCATCTGTAACTTCAAGCATTTTAGCCATTTTCAACGAATTATAATCTGCTTCTGCTTGGGATAATTCTTCCTGCAGTTGCTTTATCTCCTGCTCACGCTGATCAACAAGCGCATATAAGTCATCATTCTCATTCTTCAGTGCTTCATACTGAAGAATCATCTGACGTACACGCGTCGCAAACGTATTCAGAACCTTCTCGTTTGAACTCATAGCTTATCTATTCGTTTTGGCTACAAAATTACATTAAAGTTTCTATTTAAGCAAATATATGCTTAATTATTTTGACTCTTGCTCCTCAGCTGGTTTTGGTTCTTTTTTCGCAAGTGTTACAACCTGATAAACAAAGTCTGTCGTCCATTTACGACTAAATCCAAGACGCTGGTTATATTGACGAACCGACATAACCGACTTTATAACACCTGGGTCTGAAAAACTATTTTTATCGTAAATATCATTTATGGTCTTTTCTGTCATCGTATAGATAACTTTCTTAAAGAATCCTGGAACACGCAATTTAAACTTCATCAAGTTTCCAACAAGCATCATTAAGTCTTGTGTAAATCCTTGGAATTGATAAAGATAAGGTTGAATATCTTGCATCTTCTTACAGTTCTTTTTGATACTTGCATCAATCTCATCAAAGAAGTTATCATTCACATTATAAAGATTTTTCATCGTCTTGCGAACACTTGCTTTTTCACCAAGACCTAACTTATTATTGAGTGTTGGAACACGGAATGTCTGTTTGTAGGTACGAAGATCTGGAAGCATTGCTAAATTATTGATACCCAATCGAGCTGCGAGTACTGACTGAAAATAAACTCGAACGAGTGTCATATAATCCTCCATGCCACCAGTCTTTGATTGTTTAACATCATTCTTTCCAAATAATTTTGATAAGAATACCATATCTTTCGTTGAAAGTTTTGAAGTTATTAAAATGAACTTTTTGTTTTTACTCGATTGCAAAGTTAATAAAAAAACATGAAAATCACACATTACATTAATGATTTCTCATTTTCACAGCTTTTAATTAAATTAAATTTATTACCTTTGCATACAAAATATGCTATATAGTAAATGAGCGTACGTAACGGCAAATACTTGAAGAAAAGATTGGTTGTTCTCAAAGACCTAGTCAATTTGAGTACGCCCCACTCTTTGCGTCCACTTACATATATAACACATAGACTTGATTCTATCCATAAGATTTTAACGATTGAGTATATAAGCAATAACTACTAATTAAGAAACAAACATAAAACCACGCTATTATGAAAGGAATAGTACTCGCCGGCGGTTCTGGCACACGCCTCTACCCTATCACCAAAGGAATAAGCAAACAACTTATACCTATTTATGATAAGCCTATGATATATTATCCAGTATCAGTATTAATGCTGGCTGGCATTAAAGAAATTTTAATTATCTCCACACCATTTGACTTGCCTGGGTTCAAGCGTCTATTAGGAGACGGAAGTAGTTTTGGAGTACGCTTTGAGTATGCAGAACAGCCTTCACCTGATGGATTAGCACAGGCATTTATTATAGGAGAAGAATTCATAGGCAAAGATTCTGTCTGTTTAGTTCTTGGAGATAATATCTTTTATGGAGCAGGTTTTAGTTCTTTACTGCGTAGTAGTGTACAGATTGCAGAAAAAGGAAATAAGGCAACTGTCTTCGGTTATTATGTAAATGACCCAGAAAGATATGGTGTTGCTGAGTTTGATCAGAATGGTAAATGTTTAAGTATAGAAGAAAAACCAGAACATCCCAAAAGTAACTATGCAGTTGTTGGACTATACTTCTATCCAAATAGTGTTGTAGAGATTGCGAAGAACATTAAACCTTCACCAAGAGGAGAATTAGAAATAACAACTGTAAATCAGTGCTATCTCAAACAGGACGCATTGATGGTGCAAACCCTCCAACGCGGCTTTGCATGGCTTGATACAGGTACACACGATAGTTTATCGGAGGCAAGTACTTTCATAGAATGTATTGAGAAAAGACAAGGACTTAAGGTTGCATGCCTCGAAGAAATTGCATATAGAAAAGGCTGGATAACTACTGAAAAGCTTCGAGAAGAAGCACAACCCATGATAAAGAATAATTATGGGAAATATCTTCTTCAGCTTGTAGAAGAGAACAAATAAAGCTTTATAAATCCATCACAGAATAATAAGAATTGTAATAAATATGGAAGAAACAACTAAATTAGAACAAGGGAAAGAACAAGAGGTTCATGAAAGCAATTTCTCCTTTGATTTTGCCACTTTGTATCGGGCTATCGTACTTAATTGGTACTGGTTCATTCTATCATTAATTATTTTCGGAGGTTTAGGTGCAATTTATCTCAGGTATGCCACCCCTATGTATCAGTCCACAGCAAAGTTGCTGATTAAAGACGAAAGTAATAACAGACGTGGACAGTCTTTACAGAGTATGTCTAACCTTGGTATCATCTCGAATTCGACTGGTATCGACAATGAGATGGAGATACTAACATCTCACTCTATAGCAGAGGATGCAATTAGGGATTTAAAATTATATGTTAATTATTCAACAAAAGGAAGAGTTAAAGATATTATTTTATATCATGATCAACCTCTTAATGTTGACGTTGACAAATCCCACCTCGAAAGACTTAATGCGCCCATCAATTTGAGCATTACAAAAGACAGCTTGACTTATATAGTTACAGGAACATATTATGTGCCTACTAATGATAACTCAAGTGAAGGTCCTTACTCGATTAACAGAAAGATTACAAGCCTTCCTGCTACAATAGCAACTCGTGCAGGTATTATCACGATTAGTCCTAACAACGGGCATACGATGAGGAGTGGACAAATTCTTAATGTTAGTGTTCTTTCACCACGAATGGCGTCTAACAAATATGTTAGCGAACTTCAAGTAGCACAGACAGCAAAGTCAACTTCCATTGCACAGCTACAGCTGACAGATGAGGTTCCACAGCGTTCTCTTGATTACCTTAAACAGCTAGCAATAGTATATAATCGTCAGGCGAATGAAGACAAAAATACCATTGCAATTCGTACGGACAAGTTCATAAACGATCGTTTAGGCAAGATTAATGCAGAACTTGGTAAGACTGAGGGACAATTGCAAAATTATAAGCAAAAAAATGGAATTGTTGAGTTAAAGATGAATGCCGGAAATTCTGTTGCAAATCAGAATAATTCAGAATTAAAGCTTGCAGATGTTGAGACACAGATAGAATTATTCAATACTATTGCAAAAGAGGTAGAAATTTCTTCACGTAATCTTTCCCAGGTCATTCCTTCTAATGTTGGTTTGGATGATCAGAGTTCTACAACTTTGATTAATAAATACAATGAATTAGTACTTGAACGTAATCGTTTACTCCGCAGTGCATCTGAAAACTCTCCTGTAGTAGAACCTCTAACAGCCCAAATACGAGAGTTAAATGGTAACATTCGTAGAGCGATTTCAGCAGCACGCCAGAATCTCATGATCCAGCGTGATGCAGTTGCAGCACAGGTTAATAAATTTAATGGAGAAGTAGCTGAGACTCCACAGCAGGAACGTATGCTGACACAGATTGACCGTCAACAGGAAGTTAAGTCTGGCCTTTATCTCATGCTGCTTCAAAAGCGTGAGGAGAATAATATATCATTGGCAGCTACAGCCGATAAGGGTAAGCTAATAGATGACCCACAACTGGTTGGTAAGATAAGTCCTAAGTCAACGACAATTATGCTTATTGCGTTATTGATTGGTTTAGTTCTTCCAGTGGCTGTGATCCTTATTCTTCAATTCTTCCGCTATAAGATCGAAGGTCATGATGATGTTACACGACTTACAAAACTACCTATCATTGCTGACGTTGCAGTTGCAAGTAATAAGGCAAAGGGCAAAGCTGACATCGTTGTACACGAAAATCAGAATAATCAGATGGAGGAGATTTTCCGCTCAATGCGTACCAACCTTCAATTTATGTTGAAGGAAGGAGAGAAGGTTGTGCTCTTTACCTCATCTACATCAGGTGAAGGTAAAACCTTTAATGCAGCCAACCTGTCTGTAAGTTTTGGACTCTTAGGAAAGAAAGTAATTCTAGTTGGTCTTGACATTCGTCGTCCACGTTTGGCAGAACTTTTCGATATACACGATCACAAACATGGAATTACAAACCTACTTGTTAAGGACAATCCAACAATGGAAGAGGTAGAAGAACAGATTTTACCTTCAGGAGTTAACAAGAACTTAGATCTTCTCATGGCTGGTCCTATCCCTCCTAACCCAGCAGAACTTATTGCTCGTAATTCACTTGATATTATCATAAACCTCTTGAAAGAAAAGTATGATTATATCATGATTGATACGGCTCCAGTAGGTTTAGTTACGGATACACTTCAGATTGCACGTGTTGCAAACGCATCAATCTACATGTGTCGTGCAGACTACACACCAAAATCAAGTTTCAACTTGATTAACGCACTTGCAAATGAGAAGAAGTTCCCTAACATGGCTATTGTTCTCAATGGTATTGATATGTCAAAGAGAAAGTATAGTTATTACTATGGCTATGGTGGCTATGGTAAGTATGGTAGATATGGAAGAGCTAGCTATGGTACAAGTTACGGTCAATACGGAAACTATGGCAACTATGGTAACTATACAAATAGTCACTACGGTAATAAGAACGATAACTCTGTAAAAAGATAAAATCAGAAATAAAAGAAATAGATTTTAAATAAACGATGATTATTGCAGTTGACTTCGATGGAACCATCGTAGAACACAGATATCCTAAAATCGGTAGTGAAATTCCTTTCGCTACCGATACACTTAAAATGCTTATAAAAGATGGGCACCAATTAATATTATGGAGCGTCAGAGAGGGGAAATTACTCCAGGAAGCAGTTGATTGGTGTCATGAACGTGGTGTAGATTTCTGGGCTGTAAACAAGGACTATCCTGAAGAAGAAGAAGAAAAGAATAATCATTTCTCAAGAAAGCTGAAGGTAGAGATGTTTATTGATGATCGAAATCTTGGAGGTCTTCCTGATTGGGGAACAATATATCAGATGATAACCAATAACGAAACATGGGAAAGTCGTAACTTTGCACATCGTTCGTTTGAAGACCATCAACCCCCTAAGAAAAAACATTGGTGGAATTTTTAAAAGAGTCATCTTTGTAAAGCAAGTAACCATGCAATTGTAGGAGATGACATTAAGATACACGTGATGTCAGATGTTTTTAAAACGGATATTCGATTATAAAATTTTAAGTTTATAGAAAATAAACACAGAAACAAACATAAAACGCACTTGATTCATAAAGCAAGTGCGTTTTTAATGTTCTTATAAATTATAATGTCTCAATAGAGAAATGCTAGTGAACACACACACAAAAGGCAAATTAAAAAGATACCAATCATTGATTAATAAATATTTCCACAGTAGGAAATTATTATTATATAGGGATATTCAGAATTTTTCTAACTAATTGTTTGTCAGTGTAATATATTATTTGTACCTTTACATAAAATCCCCCGAACGACCCTTCACGGGCAGAATCGGGGGAAAAATTTAAAAAAAACGTCGTGAAGATACAAAAAATTTCTGATATAACACCAACTTTGCCCTTTACAGAGTTTGATTTTTTACAGAGCTATCGTGACAGCTTTGCAAAAAGCGAACTTGGACGTATCCATTCCCAGCTCCCACTTAAGGAGTTGGCAGCAGCATGTACGAGTCGTAGCCATAAGAGCAAGCGGGGCAAAAAGCCTCTTTTTTCGTGTGAGGGAGAAATAGCCCTGATGTTCCTCAAGTCATACACAGGTCTGTCTGACGATGGCTTGATAGAGATGCTTAACGGAAGCATCCACATGCAGATGTTCTGTGACGCTCTGATAGACCCTTCCTGTCCCATCAGGGATGGAAAGATTGTAAGCGCCATACGCAACCGTCTTGCCCGTCTTCTTGACATAGACAGCCTTCAGGGCATATTGTACGCCAAATGGAAAGACAGCCTCAAGGACAAGGACCTATGCCTGACGGATGCGACCTGTTATGAGAGCTACCTGCGCTTCCCGACAGACATCAAGCTACTCTGGGAGTGTTGCCATTGGCTTCACAAGCTGCTCGTCTCCGAGTGTAAGCACCTGTCGGAGCGTGTTCCGAGGAGCAAGTATAATGATGTTGACAAGGCTAGGCTTGCATACGCCAAGCAGCGCAAGCACACAGCATCATCCACGCGCAAGCTCAGGAGAAGACTTCTGAAACTGCTCTCCAAACTTCTTTCTCAGTGGTACCGTCTTTGCAAATTGTATAGCCCTTGTATCAGCCTGTCGGCAGAACAGGAAAAGCGTCTCTCCGCCATACGTGCCGTATTCCGCCAACAGTCAGCCTTGTTTTCAGGCAAGGAAGTCAGGCACCGTATTGTCAGCATCGACCGTCCCTACCTCCGTCCCATTGTCAGGGGCAAGGAAAACAAGCGTGTGGAGTTTGGGGCAAAGGTCAACAACATACAGATTGACGGCATATCATTCATAGAGCACCACAGCTTTGAGGCTTTCAACGAGGGTGTTCGTCTTAAGCAATGTGTTGAGTATCAGGAATCTCTGACGGGGGTCAAAGTTAAGCGTGTCGGTGCCGATTCCATATATGCCAACAATGCCAACCGAACAATGTGTACGGAAAAAGGCATAACCACCTGTTTCGTCAGAAAAGGTCCCAAGCCCAAAGAAGAATCAGAATGTCTCAGGACGGCGAGAAAGATTATTGGAAACCTCAGGGCCACTGTAATGGAGGGCAGCTTCGGGAATCAGAAACAGCACTATGCCGTTGGGCGCATCAAGGCACGTAACATGTTCAGCGAAACATTACTGCTCTTCTTCGGAATCCATACGGCTAATGCCGCCATTCTTGCCGCAAGGCTGATGGCCAGGGACATGAAGAAGGTGGCTTGATAAAAAGATAAGGTGATTTATATCCATCCATAGGCAGGTATGGAAGGGGCAGGTATGCCCATACGGCTCAACATTTGAGATTTTTGAGCAGAAAACACTGCAAATTCTTTTTCTAGGAACTTTTCCAAGAAAAAGAATCCAGTTTTTGAATGCTCTTGGCAGGTTCAGGAGTGAATTAACTGAAATTCCCGACTTAGACTTTGACCACCAGTTTATTCCAACCCACAAGTTCGATGCAAAGTATTCTTACAAGCAGGACTTTGGCTATTTCCTTGGTTGGGCTTCCATTGGGGGAATCATAGTCGGAGGTGAGAACCGTGACGGAAACACCAATGTGAGATACCATCAAGAAGACACGCTCCGTCGCATTATGGACCATGTAACCTCAGAACTTGGTGTGGTAATAGAGCGTTTCCGTGCTGACTGCGGGTCGTTCTCAAAGGAAATCATACAAACCGTAGAGCAGCGCTGCAACACGTTCTACATTCGCGCTGCCAACTGCGGCAGTCGCTACGAGAATTTCCAACAGTTGAAGGAATGGAAAAACGTTGAGATTGGCTATGAGAAATGCGATGTCACATCCATCAGCATGGACAGCTTGATAGAAGGAAAGTCATACAGACTTGTCGTACAGCGTAGTCCTTTGAAAGACAAGGATGGCAAGCAACAGACGGATATGTTCGGAGTAATATACACATACCGCTGTATCCTCACCAATGACTGGGTGTCTACCGAGAAGGACATCATTACATTCTATAATGAGCGTGGGGCAAGTGAAAAGAACTTCGACATACAGAACAATGACTTCGGCTGGTCACATCTGCCCTTTTCCTTTATGGCTGAGAATATGGTTTTCATGATGGTTACCGCCATGCTGAAGAACCAATTAATATTCCTCGAAAAAAAATAGATTTTTTTGATAAACATTTTCCCTTAAACTTGGGCTGAACTCTATATGAAACAGATATTACTCTTCTGTCAGTATTAGGCGTCACTTTTTTTAATAATTACATAATAGAGTACATCCTCGTTATTTCTTACGACATTTACAGAACCATTGAGAGAGTCAAGGTTCAAATACTTGCTGTCAGATTTATAACCACCACTAATTCCGTGGTCAGGCCTGATTTCAACACGACCTCCGTCTTTTGTTTCTATTTTCAGCCAACGATGGTGGTTTGCGTCATTAAATGAATGTTCTGGCTCTATACCCAATACATTCATAAACAAATTATCCGTATATTCGTCAGCATCCTCTTTACAGGAGAAATTCATATTAATAGGAGTCCATTCGTTGTACCTGTCGTTATAACATTTTCTCTTTGGAGAGTCTAATTGTAAGGTTATACTATCGATCGTATAACCAAAGAGTTGCTTCATCTCTTTGATGAGGTAAACAAGCATCAAACTTGCCAAGGCACTGTTTACATACATATCACTAAATGTAATATTAACATGTTTACCTTTCAAGACTTCAACGAGCATATCTGTGTCCTGCTGATTCAGCAGGAAAGGTGCAATTGCAGTAGAGAAATAATTCTTAATCTGGAATGTTCTTGCGTGTGTAAGACCTTCACGTACAACTTGTGATGGAGACATTACATAGGTTGGTTCTTTCTGTTCATTGAATGTTACGCGATTATTATCCACAAAGACATAATGACAATTCTTTCCCCAGTTATTAGAAAACGACAAGACAGAGTCTTTGTCTGTGAAGTACCTGAGTACCCCGGTGTTACGCTCAACAATAACAGCAGTCTTCATTTCACCTAGATCCTTGACAATCGAGACTTCACAATCAGGAAATTTATCCTTCAAATTGATGAATGGAAGTTTCTCTGTAAGTGAATTATGAAGTTCAGGATGATACTCAACTACAAGGGAAATGTTTTTACCATTTGATACTCCTGTTTTGATGTGTTTTCCCATCTCTGAACGGACACTTGACCAATCCGTAACAACATTATCATCTGTCAGGTCAGAAATGCACAGGGTTATCTTCTTGACTTCAGGATCCGTGACCGACAGTTTTACTATATCCTTCAAGGGTTGACAAACTACTCTTGCTGAAGGGCTTGAAGCCTTTACCTGAGCAGGTAGTCCAATGGCTTTGTTCTTTTGATGGTTCAGCCAATCAAGAGCCTTTGCCTTTGATAAAAGGTATGAATAACGATAATTGTTACGGTCAATCAAACATCTTGCACAAGCGCCACCTTCTATATGACAGTTACATGTTGTTTCTTCAAGTGCTTGTCTTGCAAGGTCAAAAATTTCCTGGCAAAGAACAGGATTCATCAATTTCAGTGAATAACCGCATCCTCCTTTTGCTGTATCAAAGATGAAGAGAACCCAGGCGTCAAGTTCTTGTTTGATGCCAAAGTCAACTTCGCCCTCATCTATTCCTTCGCTTAAAGCTAATGCACGTTTAAGGACAACACCAAGAGAGTATACAAGTTGCTCATCGTTTTCAAATTTTGAAGATACTGCATCCTTCTTGAAACGTAGCACTGTATAGCAAGTAGGATGATTACCTGTTAATACAACGTGACGTGCAATATCATTATCGTTGGCTTCACAGCCATCACCCCAAAGTCTCTTATGTCCAGGCTTGACCGCATAAGGTACACTTACTTTTGAAGTTATGGCGGTATACTCAACAGATGCTCGTCCACAGCGCTTACAGAAAGCAAATCCATGTCCATTACCAACATTATAGAATAAAATGTTACCAGTTTCACCACTGGTGATAAGCTCGCACATATTTATGTCCTTATGTTTACTCCAATCTGTTTTCAACAAGACAGGTCTAATGTCATAGTAATGTTTTACGGTCTTTTCTTCACGTGAACTATCTACATTCTGATCAGTACAGAAACCTATAGGTTCATAAGCAAGAGTGTATGAGCCATGATCTTTATCAATAATGCTATGATATGGATTACCGCAGGAACATAATGCACCTTTTTGTAGAATCCTTTTATATTCAGTCTTACCGCAATGTATGCAATGATAGATTGCTTTGGTTTGTGTTTCTTCATTATAGGCACCAAGTAGTTTGATTCCAGCAGAAACATAGTTTTTTTCGTTTACAACAACAGTCTGCTCTGGTGCATATTCATCGAGAGCTGTATGAATATCACGCGAAGCCGTTGTTGCACGACGAAGATTGGTAATCTCTTTATGAACCTTATTCAGTTCGTTCTGTAGGTTAAATTTCTCTATACTATCGGACTCTGCAGCTATTCTGTTTTGTAATTTATCAACATTATCGTACAGGCGATGTAGTTTTACAGACTGGTCTCTATCAGTGAAATCAAATGTTACTACACCTGTTGGCATATTTGCATTTGGTATAAACTGGTGGTCAGACAGGTAGTTTAGCAAACCTTCCGACTTGGTTTTTCTTATCTGATTGCTAATAGCTATCTGTCGTCTTGTATCATTTTGGAACTGAACAAAGGCTGCATTAAGTTCATCAATTACAGTATTGTATTCTTTCTGAATTGCTTGTATTGTTTCCTTTGTGACATTTATGGTATATGCGATGTTTTTTCCAAAAACTTTTTTGAATTTACACTCTTCTGCTTGATTTGTGCTCATATCATCCAAGAATTGGATAAATGTGTTACAGGTGGAAGTCATAAACTCGTCAATTGAAACAATTACCTGAATTCCGGATCCGTTGTCACATATAAACTGTCTGAAGAAGAACGAATTGATATGTCGTTGTATGACAGTCTGACTCGGACGAACCTTAATCATATGGTTTGTAGTCTGCAATGCCCACATCGGATTTGCGAATGCGTGCTGTCCAACTGGTGTATTATTGCATAACGAGAATGCAATAGCCTTGCTTTGGCCCATACGGCCAGCACGGCCTACACGCTGTAGATAGTTGGCTGCAGTAGGAGGTACGGTATCCATCAATACAACGTCAATGTCACCAATGTCCACGCCCATTTCCATAGTAGTGGAACAGTGAAGAACATTAATCAAAGGGGTCTTTTGACTAAATGATCTGGTGTAATCACGGAGTAATTGTTTTGATTGCTGTGCAGAGTGTTCTGCAGCAATATAAATAGGAGTTTTGTGATAAGCATACTTATGGCGGTCAGTCCAAAGGCCAGCAGCCTTCAGAGCCTTGATGTTTTCATCATTTTCCTGCCAGTTTACGACCTCTTCATTGTCTTTAGGTCGTGAAGGCATGGTTATCTTACTTTCGTTACATTTGTATTTAACAAACAACCTTTCACAGATTCTTCCTGTGATCAATGGGCTGTATCCGCAAAATGTGGTATCTAAAAGCTGATGTGAGACAGGACATACCCATGCATCTTGCAATCTCTTAACTTTGCAGACATTATTTCCTTCTTTACCCGATAAGTCAAGGAAATAGCAATCTACATATTTGTTATCCGGATAGAAGCGTGGATTATTATACCCGTCTGTATCGTCAGCTTTAACCTTGGTAAAGACTTTCTTTTCAATTAAAGTATTCCATGCTTCGGTGATAATTGCATCAACGATTCTTACATTAGCCTGTAATTTCTCAACCGTATGTATACCTAACCCTGCACAGAGAAGTACAACAAGTCGTGATTGATGTTCAAAAACCTTTCCTCCCTCGACAATCTTTACAGAGGGCCAACGTTTGATTTTTTCTCTTTGGTCATCAGAGGCTGCAATTGGAGTGCTTAAATTGCTTTCACGGACATATTTCTTCTCATCATCTGCCAAAGGCTGAATGTGGTTGCCCAGCCTCATTACATAATCTATGGCGAGTTTCAAATAATCCTGCCAATCCTGGTCTTTGATAGTTATCCCGTTTTGGTCTGCATAATCTGCCAATACAGAAGGAACTTTTGCAGTCTTCAAATCAGGATAGTCCAGATAGATAAAGCCCATGGTTTCTGCATTGGTTTCATACGCTGGACGTCTGCCTATAACGCCTCTTATCAGTGCGCACTTATATGCATTCTTATTCTTTGCACCATCATTATTTGATATATGGTCAAACATCGCTTGGTTATATATTGCTTCTGAAACATCATATAAAGACACTCCGTCTGGAGAAGATGGGGCATTAGCCAATATCATGGCTATCTGTTCTGCTGTCAAAGTATTCCTTACAGGTTCTGGAATAGTATCTAATGGACTTGTTGTTTGTATTTGAGAAAGTCTCTCCAGCATATTCTTATTACTTTGATTACGCTCAACATTAATATTGAACGTTTTAGCAGAGATAGCGGTTCCTTGGCGGCTATCTGTAAAAGCGATATACTTTCCCCAACTGTTCCCTTCATGAGCACATTCTCGAAGGAAAACAGGTGAAATTGTCTGGTTGATAAAGTTGATAGGAATACGGAAGTGTTTTAAATTAAGTCGTTTCCCATGAGCTAATTTCCCGCATCCAGGGCAATAAGAATGTCCGTCATCTTTTCTGACTTCGACCCATGTGCCTTTGCTGTCAGCATGAACATCCAATATTGCTCCAGTACTATTATGCACAATGTTCATGGTTACAGAATGAGCTTTGGCAACAGGAGTAAAGAACTTTTCCTTTTCGTATGGCATAAGAAAGAATATGTCAGGACTGCCTGAACTGGCCATTTCATCCTCTTCTTCTTGCTCAGAGGTAAGATCAATAGAGAAATAATCATCTCTGTTAGCGGTGTCTTCACAAGGGGAAATCTTATGAGTCTGTAAGTCACTACAGCCCATTAACACAAAACCACCACATCGCTTACATTGTACAATTTCAAGTAATGGTACACCACACTTTGGACATACTGATGCCTTGTATGTGGTTAGGTGTCCATAAATCGGTGAAGCAGGATTAGCACTATCGCAGTTTTCATTTGCACAAGCATAAAGTCCGTTTATGGAACGCATAAAATAATGTGCTCTAAGTGACAGGACAGGAGTTTTTTCTTGGGACATTTCGCAAAGTCTATCCAGAAGCTGCAATGCTGGTATCAGATCAGCCCTGTCAAAGGTTGTGTCCGGGCATAGATGTTCCCACATCTGCTGAAGAGTCATGCCAGAAACCTTATTTATTTTGTCACGGAGAGACAATACATTATCAACAGAAGGGAGATTATTTGCTTTAAGTTCAACGGCAAGTTGGTCCTTATCCAAAGGACGAACCAAACGCTGACCACCGATAACCTTAATCCGTTCAACGGACTGGCCTGTAACCGTTGAGATGAAGTCTGAAAGCGACTGAGAACCCTCGTCACCACCAATCGTAGCAGATGTACATGCAAATCGTACCTGTTCTGGAGTTCTACCGAAAGCCTCAAGTACTCTTTTAATCTGATATGCGAGTTCTACAGCCGCAGAACCGGAATAACTATGTGCTTCATCTATAACAATCCAGCGAAGTCTGTTAGCTGATTCTTGTAACATTTGCTGATCTTTTTGACGAACAAGTATATACTCAAGCATACTTGGGTTTGTCAGAAGAATTTCAGGGCGTGTTCCTTGGTTATTTGGGTCACGTATATCATCACGGGTTACAATCTCATTTGGAAGAATTTCATCTCTACCATCAGCACGATGTTCTGGAGTGTCTCCATTGTATAATGCAAAATGTAAGCCGGTAGCCTTACAATACTCAGATAGACGTTTCTTTTGATCTTCCATCAAGGCATTGAGAGGGTAGAGAAAGATAGCTTCTATGGCATTAGTGTGTCCTTGCTCATAAAGGTCACTCAGAATAGGGTACATAAAGCACTCGGTTTTACCTGAACCAGTACCTGATGTTACGACAATACTCTTTCCTTCAGCCAAACTTTTCCAACTCTCTGCCTGATGTTTATATGGAGGATACTTGACTCCAATACCAAGTTTGCTGATGATTGTCGGATTCAAAGCCTTTTTCCAGCTGTCATCTGGTGCAGGTTCCCATCCGAAAGTACTTTGGAATACAGGTTCTGACAATAATGGTTCTCTGTCAAAGAGCTCGTTAACGGCAGCACGCATAGGATGGTTTCCTGGTGTCCAAAGAGAAAGCAATGCTAAACGCATGTTTTCCTCTGATTCTTTATAGAAATTCTCAAACTTCATGTCAATGAGATAATTTATTGTTTAGTGCAATTATAAAATGGGGATTTGACGATTTGCTACAAAATATGATACTTCTTCGTATCTCATCCTTTACCGTAAACAAATCTACTCCCTTTTTGATATGGGCTACGACCGCATTGACTCGTTTAAACAACCATTGTTCATTACCAGATCTGTTTGGTTCATTATAAGTATTGAAGAATAAAGCAACTTCTTCTCCAAGATATTCCTGATTTGAATCGATATAGTCATCTTTCTTTAGTTCTATGGGATATATTTTCTTTGGAATCTTAATAATGGTTTCTGCTAAATCGACAATAATATCATTTGAAGGAATTCCATAAGATTCAGTAAGTGAAGAAACGCAAAGGTCTTTCAGCCAATCTGTAAAGAGAGATAAGACGTCATTGAAGCATTGAACAATGTTACTCATATATTGTTCAGGATCATTCAAAGCACTTAAAAGCTTTATCATATCTTCTCCTTTATAAGTCATGGACCATTTAATGTAAATATCTTGCACTGCTGGCACCATAGGGTCACTGATAAAGGTGTTAAGTTGACTAAAGATGCCGGAAAGATATGGTTGAAGCCAATACCATTGAAAAGCAAGGTCACTACTGAATATTTTAAGCTTTTCCTTCAAGATTTCACGCTCATTGTCATCCGTACATTTAACGAATAATTGAAAAACCAGACATATCAAAGCTTTATAGTCTTGTGCTGTACAGTATAATTCCAGAATAGAACTTGCAGGAATATCTTCTTTTTGAGATCGGTCAAACCACCCCAGAATTCTTTTCCACAAATTATCGCCAAGAGTGGATTTTGTTAATTTTTCTTTTATAGAGCTTATGGCATTTTCCCTGTTGTTTGCTCTAAAAGCTCCATCCATCTCTCTTGTCAAATCTACAAGGGCAGGACAGATACGTCCCCTTGTACGACCAATTACGATAGTTTTTCCCCAAGGACGAATATCCTCAGGAAGCGTGTAGGAACCGTTTTCTTCATCAAATGATATTTCTATTGGTTCCAATTCTGGTTCCTCTAATTTCAATAATTTAAGTACACCTGTAAATTTAACAGGAATATGATTGTTTCCTGTAATTATCAGTCGCCCATTACCTATTTGCTTTGGTCGATATGGCGAATCTTTTATACTGAATTCCAAACTGTTACTATTGCTAAGAGAAAAAGATACTTTAAGCTCTGCATTAAGCATATTCATTGAAGTTCTTTCCAGTTTTGACCGCAGATTTTCACGAGAATCAAACAATATAAGCAGGTTTCCCTCGTATGGAATTGGCTTAATTGCTTTTCCTTTTTCAAAAATGTAAAGTTTGTCGTTCATCCATCTGAGTTCTCGGACGACATCTCCAAAAGAATATTGCTTGACATTTTGTCCTACAATGTGGTATTGGTATTTGTCAATATCAGTGTATGGCACCCAACTGTCATTTATGACATTATCTCCATATATGTTTATAATGGAAAAATCCTTAAACGGAGCCTTGACAGAGATTGTAAATTGATTCAAACTGTTACCTTCAGGAACTAATGTGAAATGTATACACCTATGGTCAGGACAGTCTTCTTTTTTTATCTCCCAAACATCATTAGCCTTCTTGACTCCTTCGTTTGTAGTTACATGTCCGTGATCCCAGGTCACTTTAATCTGACAAGTATCTTTATCTGCATGTTGTAAGCTTACAGAAAATCCATTACCAATGTTCATAAGTTTTATTGGTGTAACAAAATTCCCATTAGTATCAACGGCTCTTGCAAATATTTCTCCATAAGAAGGTTTGTCAGACCATTCTGTCTGCCGCTTGTTGCGGAATTGAACGTTAATCTCCCTCGTATTTTTTTACCATTATCAGTATCATAACATAGAGAAAAAATACTATTTTCCGCATTATAGAGTGGTTCTATCACATCTGGTATATAAAGTGGAGAAGTAGCCATCTCTGTCCAGTAGAGAGGTGAAGCCATACCAAAAGTGATAATACCGTCAGCTCCTTTAACAATAATATTATCAATGAAATCAGAAGGAATCTCTATTCCCTGAATAATTCTGTTACCCCATTGATAATCAATAATAGTAAATGAAGTTTCATTTTCAATGTACCAATCCTTAGGTATAAGCAGGAATGAATCTGTCCTGCCGATTTGATTACCTAACTCATACTTGCCATCTTTCTTACGATAAAGCAAGTGTGGGATGTTCGTGTCTAGGTAATCAGTAATATATGGTTTCTCTTGTTCATGTAAGAAAAGGGATATACTGTCACCATCAGCATATGGATGCTTGCTGACTACCGGATAGCGACAGAAGTTTTTAACATAATCGAATGTGTCAACTGCTTGCCCGTTCTTTCTGACTTGAACAGAAAAAAAAGGTACATGGGCCAATCTGTTCTCAATAAGAAAAGCCTCAGGAAGATTTTGGTAGCCTTCAACTACGTACTTTGAATATATTTTCTTTTCTACAGTATCAATTCTGAATTCCCAACCAAGAGAGTAGGGGTGGATTTGACGGTGACGGATCTTTTCTTGTTTGGCAAGTTCCTGCAAATATATATACCAAACATCTTGCTCATTCTGACAATAGAATGGCATAAGCATGAATTGCGCTGACTCAACTCCAATAATCAGCTGGTTACAATAATCCTTCAAGCACTTACTTTGAGAAGCAACTATTCCCAAATTAAGTTCTTCAAAATCTACTTTTCTGTTTACCAGTCCACGGGTAAATCGGTCCCATACGCCACCATTTTCACTTCCTGTTACCAGCTTCATTGGCAAACCACCTTGATATAACATGGAGTCAAGGTATCTTCTGCCCCCATTTCCCTCAAAGAGTTCTAAGTCTAACGCTTTAAGACCACGTTGAGCAGACTCATAGAATTCATCACGTAGTTCTGAAGTAACATAAATACCCAAAGAGTCAAGTATCATTTGGACACTATGAGGACCTTCATGATATTCCCTACGCCAAAATTCTGCAATATACAGGACACATTCCTTACGAACGGTAATGAAACGATTACTACAGTTTCTATTGTAAATATGGATTTGGCGTGCTAAGAGTTGTTTCAGGTTGGCATACTCTTCAGCAGTAACTCGGATTTGCCACAAATATTCTGGACATTTTTCGAAGTTGTGAGCCGTTAGGATAGTTTCAAAATAACCCATAGCTTTTTCTTTGCTCTTAATTCTGTAGCGTAAAATCTTTGAGAGATTCAAGTGCCTGAAAAACAAAGTCTTCAAGACATTTTGAAATGTCAGAAATTTCAGCTGGTCTTAGTGCTGCAAATATATTAGGTCCTTAATTCCGCAGCATAAATTCTTGTGAGAACTCCAAGTGTCTGAGAAACAAAGTTCTCAAAACACTTGGATATGTCAGAAATTTCACCTATCTTGGTGCTGCGAACATAACAAGTAAGCAAAAAACTGACATGACAAAGATAGCTATTAAAAACGAGAATATCACTTCTTTCGGAGGAATTTATCACATTATGGACGTTTTCTCAAAGTTAGGCTTTGAAAAACTTACCGAATCTGTATTGGGTAAACGTGGAAGTAGCGGCAAAGCATTCAGCCATGGAAGTATTTTCGGCTCTCTCTTCTTCAGTTACCTTTGTGGTGGAGAATGCCTTGAGGACATCAATGTGCTTATAGGACAGTTCAAGCAGAGACCTGATACGCTATTACCCGGTGCCGACACTGTAGGGCGCGGACTAAAGGAGCTTGCTGAAGAGAACATTATCTATAAGAGCGAAACCTCCGACAAGTCGTATAGTTTCAATACGGCACAGAAGTTGAATACCTTACTTTTACGAATGATACGGAGGATGAGGCTTATAAAGGTGGGTAGTCATGTTGACTTAGACTTTGACCATCAGTTTATTCCAGCCCACAAGTTCGATGCAAAGTATTCCTACAAGCTGGATTTTGGCTATTTCCCTGGTTGGGCTTCCATCGGGGGAATCATAGTCGGAGGTGAGAATCGTGACGGAAACACCAATGTGAGATTCCATCAAGAAGACACGCTCTGTCGCATTATGGACCGTGTAACCTCAGAACTTGGTGTGGTAATAGAGCGTTTCCGTGCTGATTGTGGGTCGTTCTCAAAGGAAATCATCCAAACCGTAGAGTCGCGCTGCAACACGTTCTATATACGTGCAGCCAACTGTGGCAGTCGCTATGAGAACTTCCGACAGTTGAAAGAATGGAAAGGCGTTGAGCTTGGCTACGAGAAATGCGATGTCACCTCCATCAGCATAGACAACCTCATCGAAGGTAAGTCATACAGGCTTGTCGTACAGCGTAGTCCTTTGAAAGACAAGGATGGCAAGCAACAGACGGATATGTTCGGAGTAATATACACATACCGCTGTATCCTCACCAATAACTGGATGTCTACCGAGAAAGACATCATTACATTTTATAATGAGCGTGGAGCAAGCGAAAAGAACTTCGATATACAGAACAATGACTTTGGCTGGTCGCATCTGCCCTTTTCCTTTATGGCTGAGAATATGGTTTTCATGATGGTTACCGCCATGCTGAAGAACTTATATATCTATCTCGTCCGTCATATCAGCGAAAAGGTCAAGCCATTGAAAAAGACAAGCAGGCTGAAAGCCTTTATCCTACATTTTGTCAGCGTGCCAGCAAAATGGGTGCGCACTGGAAGGCAGAACGTTCTGAACCTATATACAAATAAAACCTACTACTCTGAAGTCTTCCTTGAATAAACAGTATTTCTTTGTGGTTATCATATTCCCCATTGGTTTGGGTGGGGGATTTCATGTCTATGCAAGAACCAAGAACCCCAGAAAATCCCCATATCAATGGATAAACCCCAAAAATGTCACTTCAATATATAAAAGTACCTCACAAGGAATAATGCTGCGGAATTGAGGATATTTCAGGCATCTTACTGTAAAATAACAAGTTAAGAACTATCTACAAATAACGGGAGTGACAGGGAATTAAGTTTATGGATACAGAATACCAGAAGTAAGTTTCATATTATAATTAATCTCACAGAGAAAGGGAGACTGCAAAAGATAACAGTATCGCCTAACCCAAACAACATATCACACAACTTACACTTTTTTTCAACGTATCAGAGGCTCTCGCGCTTATCATGGCTATGTAGATGATGAAACCTCCATTTACTCATTGGATTGCTGTGCCAATTCTTCAATGCCCATTACTAGGTGATTCAAACTCTTGAGACCTCACATTATTCTTCTGCTATTAATGGGCGAAAAACACACCTATTAAAGAAATCCCACTATGTTTCAAACTGAAACATAATGAACTTAGAAATAAAACATAAAAAACGCACTTAAACTCATAAAGCTAGTGCGTTTTTAATTCTACGATAAAATATAATGTCTAATACACGTAAAATTTAGTTGTACCAAATCTCACCACCAAGTGTTTGATTCACATCAGTTTGCTCCTGATTATTTTGATTTTCGAAGTCATAATCTTCGAAAAAATCAAGTGTTTTGCTTTTTTTCATGTTCAATCCTTCCTGTTAATTAGACTAGTTGGTAAAATATTATCTTTAGTGCTAAATGACTGATACAAATATAAACAAAATGATTATAAAAACAAAATAAAACAACAAACAAAAGTAAATATTTAAATATTATTTGCGCAAATATAATATGTTTTGTAATATAACGTGCATATTTTATCACAAACGAAAACATATACTATCTAAAAATATGTATTGAGACATTTCACTTCCATACATAAGTAAGAACATAATTAGCGTTACATTCGCATTTAAAACTAAGTGTTAGAGATGATCTAAGGTTAGTAACTAACCTTAATTTTGGCTTTACTAGAATATCCTTCAAAGCCAAATGTTCTGAAGAACAAAGCTTATACATCGTTTCTTTAGCACACCAAGTAATGAGCATATCGGTTACATCTGCCATGATTTCATCATCTCTCAGGAAGCGTGATTGAACACGTTTTACTCTAGAAGAAACGAACTCTATATCAATACCAACCTCATATTCTCTGGAAAGAATAACAGCAACAAAGCCAATGGTATGAGTTATACTAATATTATACCCCCCCATAATCGGTTTACCATCTTCATTATGCTGCAGGATGGGTGTATAACCCAACATCTCTTTCAAGATTTTGTTTACTCCATCTTTCTCAGCCTTTCTACCTTTATCAATTTGCAGTAGTCCAACTAAAACCTTACCTCCAGCATCATTTGTTATCCGTACCACAGAAAGTAACTTTAACTTTACTTATACGACGCTCTTCAATAGCCAACACCTCGAATTTATAGTTTTTGTAGAATAATTGTTCATGAACCACTGGGAAATCACCTTTGATTTCTAAAAGTAAGCCGGCTAAAGAATCTGCATCTCCTTCAATATCACCAAATTCATCATCAGAGAGGTTAAGAATTTTCAAGAAATCATTCAAAAGCGTTTTACCCTCAAAAATATAGGTATTTGAGCCTAATTTAGTATAATTACGCTCTTCCTCATCAAATTCGTCATTAATTTCGCCTACTATCTCTTCTAGAATATCCTCCAATGTAACAATACCACTTGTACCACCAAATTCATCAACAACAATGGCTATATGAACTTTATTTTCTTGAAAATCACGCAATAAATCGTCAATCTTCTTAGTTTCTGGTACAAAATAAGGTGGACGAATTAAGCTCTGCCATCTGAAGTTTATTGGTTTTGAAAGATGAGGTAATAGGTCTTTAATATAAAGTACTCCCCGAATGTTATCCTGATTGTCTTGAATAACAGGAATACGTGAATAGTTATTATCCACTATACACTTTAAAACATCATCATAAGAGCAACGAATATCCAAATCAACAATATCTTGTCGAGAGGTCATCACCTCTTTAGCAGTCTCATCTCCAAAGCGTATAATTCCTTGAAGCATCCCTTGTTCATCCTTAATTTCATTCTTGTCAGTTAATTCCAAAGCCTGTTCAAGATCATCGACAGATAATTGCCGATTCTCCTTTTGAACTACTTTCTCAGCAAATGCTCCACTTTTCAAAAGAATCGTTTCTATTGGCCAAAACAAGTTTCTAAAAAAAATTATTCCTTTCACACCACTTCTACAAAAAGCAAGCGGTTTTCTTCTACTATAAACTTTAGGAATGATTTCACCAAAGAGGAGAAGAAGGAAAGTTAATAAAATCGTTACGCAGATAAATTGTAACCACACTTCACCAAATGTAAATAGGTGTGCGAAGATGTAATTACATAACATAATAATTGCAACATTGACAAGATTATTCGTAATAAGAATTGTAGCCAATGTGCGTTCACTATCTTCTCGCAGCAATTCAATAAGTTTATCTGAAGCATTCTTATCAGGATCAAGTGATTCTATATCCGTTGGAGATAGACTGAAGAACGCTATCTCAGATGCACTAGCAAATGCTGACAAACCAAGTAAAACAATAGCCAATAGAGAAGTAATAATTACACTGAGATCTATTGGATTGACTGTAATATAAGAGGAGATATCAACTAAAAAAATATTCATCAAAAAGGTAATTTAGTATCATCTGAAGTATCGTCGGCACTATCATCTACTTTTACCTCAGAAATATTTTCATTTTTACGGGAAGTAGAAAGCCATTCAAGATTATCACCATAAATCTCTGTAACGTATCGTCGCATCCCCTTCTTATCGTCATAAGAACGATAGCGAATACGTCCTTCAATATAAAGTTTGTCACCTTTATGGATATATTTTTCTGCATATTTAGCCAGGGCTTTAAACAGAACTATATTATGCCAATCAGTGCGGTCGGGAACAACTGTTCCATTAGGCAGCGTATATCCTCGCTCTGTTGTGGCAAAAGTAAACGAGGCAACACATTGATCGGCCTCATAATATTTTATCTCTGGTTCGCGCCCAACATTACCAATCAACAATACTCTATTCATAGATGATTAACTAAGTAACAACAAAAAGGCATGTGAATTACTTCCACATACCTAAATATTTAAACTTAAAATTCTTACCTTTAGCCGATGGGAATTGACTTCTATTATCTACCCTATCTTTCAAATACTCTACGATACGATTATAACAATCCCAGCCTGAAACAGCTTTGCACTGTGCAACAAAATGTGTATCTCTATATTCATGCTTGCCTGATGTTGGGATTAGAACAACTCGCTTGAAATCAAGTTCGCCTTCATACCATCCATCACGCTCCTCGTTGAGATGCATAATTGCAGGGTTGTCCTTTCGCACCATACCATCAGCAACAGGACGAAGAGCTTTTTTCTGTTTAAAATCCATCATAGTGGCAGCTTCAGTCTTGATGACAATGAAATAAACACGAGGACGAACTTTATAACGTTTAGGATAAAAGACATCGCTAGCAGCATAATTTCTAATATCATCTTCCAATTCTGGAGTAAGCTGAATATCAGGAATAGAACTTAGGAAATCGAGAGCTTCCTCAACGCTATGAACTAATACTTCATTATCGAAATATCGCAAATATAAATTCATAAAGAAATTGCTATATATGTTTCTCTAAAAAGAGCGGCAAACGAGGCTCGAACTCGCGACCCCGACCTTGGCAAGGTCGTGCTCTACCAACTGAGCTATTGCCGCATTTACAGCGTAAGTAACCACTTACTTAAAAGATTTATGTGAAGAGGAGGAGACTCGAACTCCCACGAAACAATTTTCACTACCCCCTCAAAGTAGCGCGTCTACCAATTCCGCCACCTCTCCAGCATATAAAAAGTATTCTGAATCATAAAGTGCCCAGAACAGGACTCGAACCTGCACGTCGTGAAACACACGCACCTGAAACGTGCGCGTCTACCAATTCCGCCACCTGGGCATAAAACAAGAAGCTTACTTCTATATTTTTCAGAATATCAAAGAGCGGCAAACGAGGCTCGAACTCGCGACCCCGACCTTGGCAAGGTCGTGCTCTACCAACTGAGCTATTGCCGCATTTAAAGTCTCTCTTTCTCTAAAGAGTTAGACAAAAGTCGGGGTGACAGGATTCGAACCTGCGACCGCCTGGTCCCAAACCAGATGCGCTACCGAGCTGCGCTACACCCCGTTGCATATTCTTAGTGATAAACTCATTTCCGAATTGCGAGTGCAAAGGTACTATATATTTTCGACACCGCCAAACTTTTCTTCATTTTTTTTCAATAGAAATCTGATTTTATCCCAAAAGAGCAAAATAAAAATGGTCTTCACAAATAGCAAAATTATTGATTAACAGACTACTATAAAAGAACAACATCAAAATAGTGATCATGGCAAAATTTTTATAATTTTACCACACTTGCAATTCGATTGTTTGTCCATCTAATGACATTTATCATATTATAGTAGATTACTCCATACTGTAAAATACCATCACAAAAGCCCCCATATCTTATATTAAGGTAATAAGGAAATAAACTATGGCACTACACAAACATTTCCATCAACTTATTTTCAAGATAAATTCAGGCTTGATAATGGTTCATAAAGGTAATAGATTTCTAACTTGCCTACAACATCATATATAAAAAAATATTTCTTATGTTTTATATACCTTTCATACACTCGCTTTTTAGATCAATCCTTGGGTATAAACCTATAAGTTTCCGAAGAACAAAAAATCAATTATGCAAAGAATATTATTACGCAATAACGAATCTCATGCCAAAAGAAATTCATTACCCAACTATAACATCCCAATACCATAGAGTTTCCCACTTTTACATACTTTGGCAAGAGCCTTTCTTAACAGCATAGCTCAATGTCGTAGATTTATGGCTGAAATCAAAGTATAAATAATAATCTACTAATGTAGATTTTTTATATCCCTCATACGAATCATCTTAGACTCAAAACAAACCATAGTAATACAATATAATTCTCACAATACGTTCCCATTCATCCACTCAATTGTGTATCCTTGTAAACATAACCATCAACACATATTGTGTTTAGCATCCGCACCAATTGTGCTAAGCCTCAACACCACATGTGCTAAGCACCTGCACCAAACATATAAAATATCTGCACAAAATCTAGTGATACTAAACGTCCACAGACATAGTATAAATTAGGAGCTTAAAACGTTCTACCCCATTGCTAACATTAAACTTACACTATTGTAAATCGATGATTTTAAGTAATCGTCATTCGTAATACCTAGTATTAAAGAGAAGTGTTTCTTCATTTATCCCTTAAGTACGTAACATCACATCTAGACTTTGTTATCACACATACTTATTGCGCCGTTATTATCACTTACATATATAAGGTATAAAAAAAGGAATTACTCAACATGAATAATTCCTTTATTTTGTATATTATAAGTCCACAAATATAGGACGAAATTACATTTTATTTAATTATGCCCTGCTCCTTAAATATCTTAGTTAAAGCCTGGACACCACGCTCAACCTGTTCCTCGGTATGTGTAGCCATCAAAGCAAAACGTACCAAGGTATCTTGTGGAGCACAAGCTGGAGGAATTACAGGATTAATAAAAACGCCTGCCTCATACGCAAACTTAGTCACGATAAAGGTCTTTTCAATATCACGAACATAAAGTGGAATAATTGGGCTTTCAGTGTCGCCAATCTCGAAACCTTCTTCTCTAAATCGCTTCAAAGCATAATTTGTAACCTTCCAAAGTTGTTCTAAGCGTTCTGGTTCCTGTTCTATAATGTGAAGTGCTTCCAAAGCTGCTGCTGTTGCAGCTGGTGCATTACTTGCTGAGAAGATATAAGTGCGGCAAGTATGACGCAAATAATTAATCGTATCTTTATCACCAGCAATAAAGCCACCAATTGATGCCAAACTCTTTGAGAAGGTACCCATAATAAGGTCGACCTCGTCTGTCAAACCAAAATGATCACAAACACCCCTACCCTGACGTCCGAACACACCTAAACCATGTGCTTCATCAACCATGATGGAACAATTGTATTTGTGTTTCAATTCAACAATTGCAGGTAGATTTGCTAAGTCACCTTCCATAGAGAAGACTCCATCAACAACAATCAGTTTAACTGCGTCATGAGGAAGTCGCTGGAGGACACGCTCCAAATCTTCCATATCATTGTGCTTATAACGAAGTTGGGTGGCAAAGCTCAGACGACGTCCATCAACAATACTTGCATGATCACGATCGTCACAAATGACATAATCTCCTCGTCCTACAACAACTGAGAGAACACCAGCATTTACTGAAAAACCTGTAGAGAAAACAAGTGCCTCATCTTTACCTTCAAATGCTGCAAGTTCTTTCTCCAACTGCACGTGGAGATCAAGCGTTCCATTCAAGAAACGACTTCCAGCACAACCTGAACCATACTTTTCAAGAGCTTTTTGAGCAGCACTAATCACACGTGGATCATTAGGTAAGCCAGTATAGGCGTTAGAACCAAACATAAGGATTTTATTGCCATCAATATCTGTTACCTCTGTTCCTTGCTTACTTGTAATCTCACGGAAGTATGGATAAACACCAGCATCCATGAACTTCTGCGGCTCGCGATAGCTTTTGTACTTGTCTTGTAACTGTCCCATTATATTTTAATGTGGTGTAGTCAATGACTACTTAATATTATTTTTAGGGTGCAAAGATACTAATTTAGAATGATAAAAAGCAGTTTTTAATTAGAAAAGTGATTTTTAAACATTTTTGCTCCCATAATAACCATGATATAACTAATAAATATGTATCTTTGTCCAAATAAACAATGCGCTTGTTTGACCCAATGAATAAGAAAAAAATAGTTTTTATCCTCAACCCCATATCGGGTACTATTTGTAAGGCTGGTATTCCCAATCTTATAGAGGAACGACTCGACAAAGAACAGTTTGACTATCATATTGCAGAAACTCAATATGCTGGGCATGCAACTATTCTTGCACAAGAAGCCGTGAAAGAAGGAGTTGATATCGTTATCGCAGTAGGCGGTGATGGCACAGTCAATGAGGTCGGCAGAGCACTTATTAATTCGAACACCGCCTTAGGCATACTCCCTTGTGGCTCGGGGAATGGACTTGCCAGACATCTTGATTTACCAATGAATCTAAAGAAATGTGTTGATATCATTAATAGCTATGATGTAAAAAAACTTGATTATGGCATTATTAATGAACATCCTTTCTTTTGCACCTGTGGCATGGGGTTTGACGCTTTTATTTCAATGAAGTTTGCAGAGGCCGGAAAACGTGGTCCCATCACATATATGCAAAAAATTCTTGAAGAAGGACTCAGTTATAAACCTGAGACTTACGAAATCGAGGATGAAGATGGGACACATCGTTATAAAGCATTCCTTGTATCAGCAGCCAACGCTTCTCAATATGGAAACAATGCATATATTGCTCCACAAGCCTCAATGAGCGATGGATTGTTGGATATTATTATCATGGAACCTTTCGATATTATCGATGCACCACAAGTCGCAATTGAACTTTTCAACAAGACACTTGATAAAAATCTGAAGATAAAAACATTCAGAACTAAACACATTCATATACATCGTAAAAAAGAAGGTGTTATTCATTTCGATGGCGACCCTATCACATCAGGTGTTGATGTTGACATTTCTATTGTCCCAAAGGGTATAAATATTATTGTAAATCCAAAGAGCAAAAAAGATAATAGGCAACCCAACATCTTACAAACAGCTTTTTCAGAGATCTTTTATAACTTTGATTTGATGAGACAAGATTTTACAAAACAAAGTAGAAAGGTACAAGCTATTAACAAAAACCTACTTCGCAAATTGAACATGTAAAATCATAAACAAGACCAATGGGCTTCACTTTCAAACAATTTCATATCATCGATGAGCATACAGCCATGAAGGTTGGAACGGATGGTGTGTTACTTGGGGCCTGGGCAGAAGGAGGATTAAAAATCCTTGACATAGGAACGGGGACAGCACTTATTGCTCTTATGATGGCACAACGTTTTCCATCAGCAAGCATTGATGCAATTGAGATTGATGAAGGAGCCCTTGAAGATGCACGTTTTAACGTCATGCGGTCTCCATTCAGTGATAATATAAATATTCTCAACAAGTCATTGCAAGATTATTGTCCCTACTGCGAAACAAAAGAAGAAGGGATATATGACGCTATTGTTTGCAATCCACCCTACTTTATTAACTCATTAAAAAATCCTTTACAGCAAAGGACAACTGCAAGACATACTGACACGCTCTCTCACCAAGAGCTTATCTTTCATTCAAAACGACTTCTTAAAGCAAACGGGACTCTTTCAATCATCATCCCTTCAGATAATAAAAATTTACTTGAAGCAGAGGCTATATTTAACGGATTATCTGTGCACAAAATAACATACATAAAAACTAAATCTTCGAAACCAGCAAAACGTTGTCTGATTGAATTATCAAAGAATTCTAAAACACAACGCATCATAAATGAAGAGGTGCTTACAAACGCTGATAATTCTCTTACCGATTGGTATCATAATCTGACAAAAGAATTTTATATCAGATAAAATTATAATAAATTAATTTGCTGTGTTATGACGCCACAAACAACCTATTTTCCGGCCATCACTGTCACTACCTGTAGTCATTTAACTTATTAATTCACAGCAACATGCACGGAATGTTAAAAGTGACAGCAACTTACAATAAAACTATTCTCAGGTTTTATGTAATCTTCACTCACCTTTCTGGAAGATGAAATCATAGAGACATCCCACTTAAACTAGGGATATTCAGAATTTTTCTAACTAATTGTTTGTCAGTGTAATATATTATTTGTACCTTTACATAAAATCCCCCGAACGACCCTTCACGGGCAGAATCGGGGGAAAAATTTAAAAAAAACGTCGTGAAGATACAAAAAATTTCTGATATAACACCAACTTTGCCCTTTACAGAGTTTGATTTTTTACAGAGCTATCGTGACAGCTTTGCAAAAAGCGAACTTGGACGTATCCATTCCCAGCTCCCACTTAAGGAGTTGGCAGCAGCATGTACGAGTCGTAGCCATAAGAGCAAGCGGGGCAAAAAGCCTCTTTTTTCGTGTGAGGGAGAAATAGCCCTGATGTTCCTCAAGTCATACACAGGTCTGTCTGACGATGGCTTGATAGAGATGCTTAACGGAAGCATCCACATGCAGATGTTCTGTGACGCTCTGATAGACCCTTCCTGTCCCATTAGGGATGGAAAGATTGTAAGTGCCATACGCAACCGTCTTGCCCGTCTTCTTGACATAGACAGCCTTCAGGGCATATTGTACGCCAAATGGAAAGACAGCCTCAAGGACAAGGACCTATGCCTGACGGATGCAACCTGTTATGAGAGCTACCTGCGCTTCCCGACAGACATCAAGCTACTCTGGGAGTGTTGCCATTGGCTTCACAAGCTGCTTGTCTCCGAGTGTAAGCACCTGTCGGAGCGTGTTCCGAGGAGCAAGTATAATGATGTTGAGAAGGCTAGGCTTGCATACGCCAAGCAGCGCAAGCACACAGCATCATCCACGCGCAAGCTCAGGAGAAGACTTCTGAAACTGCTCTCCAAACTTCTTTCTCAGTGGTACCGTCTTTGCAAATTGTATAGCCCTTGTATCAGCCTGTCGGCAGAACAGGAAAAGCGTCTCTCCGCCATACGTGCCGTATTCCGCCAACAGTCAGCCTTGTTTTCAGGCAAGGAAGTCAGGCACCGTATTGTCAGCATCGACCGTCCCTACCTCCGTCCCATTGTCAGGGGCAAGGAAAACAAGCGTGTGGAGTTTGGGGCAAAGGTCAACAACATACAGATTGACGGCATATCATTCATAGAGCACCACAGCTTTGAGGCTTTCAACGAGGGTGTTCGTCTTAAGCAATGTGTTGAGTATCAGGAATCTCTGACGGGGGTCAAAGTTAAGCGTGTCGGTGCCGATTCCATATATGCCAACAATGCCAACCGAACAATGTGTACGGAAAAAGGCATAACCACCTGTTTCGTCAGAAAAGGTCCCAAGCCCAAAGAAGAATCAGAATGTCTCAGGACGGCGAGAAAGATTATTGGAAACCTCAGGGCCACTGTAATGGAGGGCAGCTTCGGGAATCAGAAACAGCACTATGCCGTTGGGCGCATCAAGGCACGTAACATGTTCAGCGAAACATTACTGCTCTTCTTCGGAATCCATACGGCTAATGCCGCCATTCTTGCCGCAAGGCTGATGGCCAGGGACATGAAGAAGGTGGCTTGATAAAAAGATAAGGTGATTTATATCCATCCATAGGCAGGTATGGAAGGGGCAGGTATGCCCATACGGCTCAACATTTGAGATTTTTGAGCAGAAAACACTGCAAATTCTTTTTCTAGGAACTTTTCCAAGAAAAAGAATCCAGTTTTTGAATGCTCTTGGCAGGTTCAGGAGTGAATTAACTGAAATTCCCTAAACTATAAATCATATTTTTCAATCCATACATTCAACGTAAGATATGCATAATCCACCTTCTTTTTGTTGAAGTCCCAATTAAAGCGACTTTATTCTTTCAGTCTTTCGGTTTTATTTTGTAACTTTGCAAGCTAAAAGTAGGTATAAAAGAACTTTATGAAACAAAATAGCTCTATACAAATGATTACTGATTACGAAGGTGATATGCCAAACTTGAACGTACAAGTTGATGGCGAAATCCCTATCTTCGTAACCCGTAACCTCGTTATGTTCCCTGGAATTCTTTCTCCGATCCTTGTTGGTAGAAAGCCAACATTAGCATTAGTTGAGCAATTGGAGGAGAATCCAAACACGATTATAGCAATTGTAAGCCAGAAAGATAGCAATATTAATGACCCTCGAGAAGACGATATTTATATGACTGGTATCTATGCACGCTTCGTACGTGCTTTTGATATGCCAGGAAATTATGAGGGCAATAATCGTACTGTTATACTACAAGGACTTGGTAAATGTAAGATCAAGAAGATTACAACTCTAAGCCCTTACATGAAGGGATACACTGTTGCTTTGCCAGAAGAGTCTGAGCCAAAGAATGACAAGGAATTCTCTACGGCTGTAGAAGACATGAAATTGGTTGCAAAGGAATATATCCATGGAAGCGATGATATTCCTGATGACACACAATTTGCACTCAACAATATCAACAATCCTGTCGTTGCGGTAAATTATGTATGTTCAACCATGCCTTTCTCCGTAACAGACAAAATTCAAATGTTAGAAGAAGACTCCATTAAGGGGCGTCTGTTCTCGTTAATGAAGGTACTGAACCGTGAAATCCAGTTCCAAACTCTTCGTCAAGATATCCGTACTAAGACACGTGAGGATCTCGACGAACAACAGCGCGAATATTTTCTGCATCAACAAATTAAAAATATCAAAGAAGAATTGGGGGATGGTGACTCAGCACCTGACAAGAAAGAATTACTCGCTAAAGCAAAGAACAAAAAGTGGTCTGAGGATGTTGCAAAGATATTCCAAAAGGAATTAGATAAACTGGACACCCTTAATCCACAAAGTCCTGATTATAGCGTGCAGGTGAACTATCTTCAAACGATGGTAAACCTACCATGGAATGAATATACCAAAGACGATCTTGACTTGAAACGTGCAAAGCGTATCCTCGATAAGGATCACTATGGTATGGAGAAAGTGAAAGAACGTATCCTTGAATACATCGCGGTCCTCCAGTTACGTGGTAACCTGAAGTCACCAATCCTCTGCCTTTATGGTCCTCCAGGAGTGGGTAAGACCAGCTTAGGAAAGAGTATTGCTGAGGCCATGAAGCGTAAGTATGTACGTGTATCATTGGGTGGTTTACACGATGAATCAGAGATTAGAGGGCATCGTAAAACCTACATTGGTGCTATGCCTGGACGTATCATTAAGAATATTCAAAAGGCAGGCTCATCAAATCCTGTATTCATACTTGATGAGATTGATAAGGTAACACAAAACACAATTAATGGTGACCCATCATCAGCTTTATTGGAGGTTCTCGACCCAGAGCAGAACAACGCCTTCCATGATAATTATCTAGATATGGATTATGACCTATCGAAGGTATTGTTCATTGCTACAGCAAATGATCTCAACACAATTCCACGTCCACTACTCGACCGTATGGAACTCATTGAAGTTTCTGGTTATATCACGGAAGAAAAGGTAGAGATTGCAAAACGTCATCTTGTTCCAAAAGAACTTGAGAATACTGGTTTAGACCAGTTAGAAGAGAAGCCTAAGTTTACTAAGGCTACACTAGAGAAAATCATAGAAAACTATACACGTGAGAGTGGTGTTCGTCAGCTTGAAAAGCAAATCAATAAAGCGATGCGCAAACTTGCATTCAAACAGGCGATGGACAAGCTACTTCCTTACACGAAGATTACACCTGACAAGCTGGTGGACTTGCTCGGCAAACCATCTTACACACGTGATATCTATCAAGGCAACAAATATGCAGGTCTTGTTACTGGACTTGCTTGGACGAGTGTTGGTGGTGAGATTCTCTTTATTGAGACTTCACTTTCAAAAGGCAAATCAGGTAAGTTGACACTGACTGGTAATCTTGGCGATGTGATGAAGGAGTCTGCAGTCATTGCATTAGAATATGTAAAGGCACATATCAACGCCTTGAACGTTGACTATCGTATCTTTGAGCAGTGGAACATCCATATCCACGTGCCAGAAGGAGCAACGCCAAAGGATGGTCCTTCAGCTGGTATCACAATTGCAACAAGTATTGCTTCAGCACTCACACAACGTAAAGTGCGTAAGAATACCGCTATGACAGGTGAGATAACCCTACGTGGTAAGGTCCTTCCTGTAGGTGGTATTAAGGAAAAGATACTTGCTGCTAAACGTGCAGGAATAACAGACATCGTGATGTGTTCTGAAAACAAGAAAGACGTTGAGGAAATCCTAGAGATTTATCGTAACGGACTTCATTTCCATTTTGTTGAGAACATTCAGCAGGTATGGGACTTCGCTTTAACTGATGAGAAAGTAGAACATCCTGTTGACTTTACAATTGCTGACGAAAAGAAGGAGGAAGCAAAATAATGACATTTGAACTTCAGCACACAGATAAAGCAAGTGATGCTCGTACAGGTATCATAACAACTGACCATGGACAGATTAAAACTCCCATCTTTATGCCAGTCGGGACAGTTGGGTCTGTTAAGGGAGTGCACTTTGAGGAGCTACGTAAACAGGTCAAAGCACAAATTATTTTAGGTAACACCTATCACCTCTACCTGCGCCCAGGACTTGACATCATCAAGGCTACAGGTGGTTTACACGCTTTTAATGGTTGGGATCGTCCTATCTTGACAGATTCTGGTGGCTTCCAAGTTTTTTCTTTGACGGGCATACGCAAACTTTCAGAAGAAGGCTGTGAGTTTAGAAGTCACATTGATGGTTCCAAGCATATCTTTACACCAGAAAACGTGATGGACACAGAACGCATCATTGGTGCTGATATCATGATGGCTTTTGACGAATGTCCTCCGGGACAGAGTGATTATCAATATGCCAAAAAGAGTTTGGAGATGACACAGCGTTGGCTCGATCGTTGCATTAAACGATTCAACGAGACTGAGCCTCTCTATGGTTACAACCAAAGCCTCTTCCCTATCGTTCAAGGCTGTACCTATAAAGACTTACGCCGTGAAGCTTCGAAATTTGTGGCTGATAAAGGTGCCGATGGTAATGCTATCGGCGGTTTAGCTGTTGGCGAACCAACCGAGGTGATGTATGAAATGATTGAAGTAGTCAACGAGATTCTTCCTAAAGACAAACCTCGTTACCTGATGGGAGTTGGTACACCACAGAATATTCTTGAAGCCATTGAGCGTGGAGTAGATATGTTTGATTGTGTTATGCCTACTCGCAACGGACGTAATGCAATGCTTTTCACCTACAATGGAACGATGAATATGAAGAACAAGAAGTGGGAAAACGACTTCTCACCAATTGATTTAGATGGCTGTGATATTGATGTCATCACGAGCAAAGCGTATCTCCATCATCTCTTCAAAGCAGGAGAACTACTTGCCATGCAGATTGCCAGTATACATAACCTTGCTTTCTATCTTCGTCTAGTCACAGACGCACGTACACATATTGAGCAAGGTGACTTCGTACAATGGAAGGCATCTGTTATCGAACAATTAGGAAGAAGAATTTAAGAAGAAACTCAATGAGTAAGGTAAAAGAGATTGTTGATAAAATCAAAAGACTGATTAATCATTTCGGGCAATGCCTTATTGAACATTTACCTATATTGAAGAAGGTGGGACATCTACTTAAGATGCTCACTCCTTCTCGCTATATAGGGATTCTTGATTGGTATATCATTAAGAAATTCATTGGTACATACATCTATGCTATCTTACTGATTATCTCTATTGCTATTGTGTTCGACTTTAATGAGAATCTCTCAAAATTCACACAATATCATGCCCCATGGCGTGCAATCATATTTGATTACTATGCTAACTTTATTCCTTACTATTCTAACCTCTTCTCACCATTGTTTGTTTTTATTGCCGTTATCTTCTTTACTTCCAAACTGGCTGGTAACTCTGAGATAATATCAATGATGGCAGCAGGAGTATCGTTCAAACGATTGATGCGCCCCTACATGATATCCTGTGTCCTCATTGCAGGTTTAACATTTTATCTTAACAGCTATGTCATTCCTCATGGCACTGTCATTCGACAGAACTTTGAATCGCTTTATCGTAATTCAAAGAAGAATACATCAGCAGAGAATGTACAGTTGCAAGTAGCAAAGAGTACTATTGCTTACATACAGCATTACGACAACCAGTATAAGCGTGGCTATGGTTTTTCACTTGTTAAATTTAAAGACAAGAAGATTGTTAGCCACATGACTGCAATGGAGATTCAATATGACACAGTTGCTGACACAAAGTATCATTGGAAAGTTAGCAATTGGAAGATTCGTACGCTCAAAGGATTGAAAGAACATATCCAAAGTGGTGCCACAAAGGACACAGTACTACTCATGGAACCGACTGACCTTGTCTATTCTAAGGGACAGCAGGAGACGTTCACATCTCCAGAGCTATTGGATTATATCTCAAAACAAACTAGCCGTGGTTCTGGTAACGTGGTACAGTATGAAGTTGAGTTTCATAAACGAATAGCAATGTCATTCTCATCCTTCATTCTTACAATCATCGGTCTTTCACTTTCTTCGCGCAAACGAAAAGGTGGAATGGGACTTTATCTTGGTATCGGTTTAGCACTTAGTTTCGGTTACATCATGCTCCAAACCGTATCAGCGACCTTTGCAATACAGGCTGACACACCTCCAATACTAGCAGCATGGATTCCTAACATTATTTTTGCTGTAATAGCTTACTTCTGTTATAGGCATGCACCTAGCTAACAAGATTAACAAGACAACATTAAAAACTTACCCTCATGATAAAGGGAAAAACAATAATATATGTATTTTGAAGATTTAGATTTAAACGATAACGTACTTGACGCACTCTATGACATGCGTTTTGATGAATGCACTCCAATTCAGGAGAAGTGCATTCCTGAAATATTAAAAGGACATGATGTTTTGGGTGTTGCTCAGACTGGAACCGGCAAAACAGCGGCTTACCTTCTTCCAGTACTTTCCAAGTTAGCTGATGGCGGTTATCCGGAGTCGGCTATTAATTGTGTCATCATGTCGCCAACTCGTGAATTAGCACAGCAGATTGACCAAGGTATGCAGGGTTTTGCCTACTATCTTAACGGCGTATCATGCGTTGCTGTCTATGGCGGTAATGATGGTAATAGATATGATCAGGAACTAAAGAGCCTTGCATTAGGAGCTGATGTTGTAATTGCAACGCCAGGACGATTCATATCTCACATTTCCCTGGGTAATGTTGACTTGTCCAAGGTTAGTTTCTTTATTCTTGATGAGGCTGACCGCATGCTTGACATGGGTTTCTCTGATGACATTATGACAATTGCAAAGAAGTTACCATCTACTTGTCAGACGATAATGTTCTCAGCTACGATGCCTCCAAAGATTGAAGAGCTTGCTAAAAGCTTGTTAAAGAATCCAATAGAGATAAAACTTGCAGTGAGCAGACCAGCTGAAAAGATACAGCAGAAGGCTTATGTATGCTATGAAACTCAGAAGATGGGTATCATTAAAGACATTTTCAAAGCAGGAGACCTTAAGCGTGTGATTATATTCTCTGGTTCAAAACAGAAAGTAAAACAGATAGCAGCATCACTCAATCGTAAGCATATCAACTGCGGGGAGATGCACTCTGACTTAGATCAGGAGCAGCGAAATGACGTCATGTTCAAGTTCAAGAGCGGACAAATTGATGTTTTGGTAGCAACTGACATCGTTTCACGTGGTATTGATATTGATGACATAGCGATGGTCATCAACTATGATGTTCCACACGATGCAGAAGATTATGTTCATCGTATCGGTCGTACCGCACGTGCCGATCGTGATGGAAAAGCAATTACATTCGTGAATGAGGACGACATCTACTTCTTCCAACAGATTGAATCATTCTTAGAAAAAGAGGTTGAAAAAGCCCAACTTCCAGCAGAACTTGGCGAAGGTCCTGAATACAAAAGCAATAGTAAGCCTAAAAAAGGTAGCAATAGTGCGAAGAGTCGTCGGAAGAAAGATCGTGACCATCAAAGTCACAAAGATAAGAAACAGGGAAATAACAAGCAGCGCAACAGACGCCCTGTACCTCAGACACAAAACACCACTGATGAAAACGACATTAAAAGACAGGAGAATAAGGTAGCTAATAAACAGAACAACAATGCACTGAAACAGAAAGAAAACAATCCTGTAACAACGTCAGCAAACAAAAAGAATAATCGTCAGGGTAAAGGCAGACAGCAAGAGCGTCAAACAAAAACCGATAACGAGAAGCGCAATGAGAGAAAGCCTTCAAATAATAAAGGTAACGTAGAAAGTACTGCCAATCAACAGAATAAAAAGTCGAACAATAAGCGCAAAAAACGTAACAACCGCCAGCGTACTTCAGAAGAAAAGTCAGTAAGAAGAAGTACCAAATATGATATTCGTGAGGAGTTACCATCAACATCTAACAACGAGTCAGGTTTGAAGGCACTTATCAAGAAACCATTGAAATGGCTTCGTGGACTTGGTAAGAAATAAATTTAACACTCTAGGTCGTCAAAACATGATGCCCGTAGCCCAAACATTAAGGGTTGCGGGCATTATCTTTTCTTTACGGGTAATTAATAATTAAATCTACTGCTATCATCAAAATCTTGATTCCCTCACATCAAAACAACTTTTCGAAACAAACCTCTTGGAGTACAAAGCATCTATCTTTATGTTTATTAAAGTAATCATAGCAATATATATCATTCTCCGTCACAGTTATTATATTGTATAAGAAGGATGAGTCCCAAGTCCAAACCTTTCTTAGGTTAGACTTGCGCTCCTTAATACTATTTATTATATAACAGCTCAAATATAAGGCTATACTTTTAGGAAAGAATTTATTGTCTACATCTAAATATAACTCACCAGATCTAAAATATACAGCCAAAAGAAACTTTGAAACACAAGAAAACATAACAAGACAAGTTCGTTTATTTCCGTATAATTTAGTACTTTTGTACCAGAATTAAAAATAAAGTTATGAAACTTTCAACAATATTACTTTCCATCATGTTAGGACTTAGTTCTTCAACTATGGCACAACAGAAAGATATTACAATTAAACTTATCGAAACATCTGATGTGCATGGTTCCTTTTTCCCATACGACTTCATCACTCGAAAGTCTAAAAGCGGTTCTATGGCAAGAGTCTATACACTCGTTGAGGAACTTCGAAAGAAAGATGGGAAAGATAACATTTATCTGATGGACAATGGCGACATCCTACAAGGTCAGCCTATATCTTACTATTATAATTATGTAGTACCTGAGAAGACAAACATTGCAGCAAGTGTTCTTAACTATATGGATTACGATGTTGCAACTGTTGGAAACCACGACATTGAAACTGGTCATAAAGTCTATGACAAATGGTTCAAGGAATTAAAGTTTCCTATCCTCGGAGCCAACATTATCGATACGAAGACAAAAAAAACATACATCCTACCTTACTATACCATCAAGAAAAAGAATGGTATCAAGGTCAGTGTCATTGGAATGCTAACACCGGCCATACCAAACTGGCTAAAAGAAAGTATCTGGAGTGGTTTGCGCTTTGATGAAATGGTGTCTTGTGCAAAAAGAACTATGGCAGAGGTGAAGATGAAAGAGAAGCCTGATGTCATTGTTGGTTTATTCCATTCTGGCTGGGATGGTGGCATAAAGACATCAGACTATGACGAAGATGCGTCTCAGAAAGTTGCAAAGGAAGTTCCTGGCTTTGACGTAATTTTCTTCGGTCACGACCATACGCCACATAATTCTGTAGAAAAGAATATTGCAGGTAAAGACGTTATCTGCCTTGACCCGGCAAACAATGCACAACGTGTAGCGATAGCAACATTAACACTTAGACCTAAGAATGTCAAAGGTAAACGTCAATACACAATTACAAAAGCGAATGGACAACTTATTGATGTAAAAGATATCAAGGCTAACGAAGCATTCATAGAGCATTTCCAAACTGAAATCGATGCTGTGAAAGCATGGGGTGATCAGGTAATTGGGAAGTTTGAAAATACAATTTACACAAAGGATAGCTACTTCGGTAACTCTGCTTTCAACGACCTTATTCTCAATTTAGAACTAAAGATTACTGGGGCTGATATTGCTTTTAATGCACCTTTGTTATTCAATTCATCTATTAAAGCAGGACCAATTACTGTTGCAGATATGTTCAATCTCTATAAGTATGAGAATAATCTTTGTACTATGCGCCTCACAGGTAAGGAGATTCGGAAGCATCTTGAGATGAGCTATGATCTATGGTGTAACACTATGAAAAGTCCTGAAGATCATCTGCTTTTGCTTTCAAACACTCAGAATGATGCACAACGTCTTGGTTTTAAGAACTTCTCTTTCAACTTTGATTCCGCCGCAGGTATCGATTACGAAGTAGATGTAACTAAACCTGATGGAGAAAAGGTACACATCCTACGCATGAGTAATGGTGAACCTTTCGATGAAACTAAATGGTACACTGTAGCAGTGAATAGTTATCGTGCTAATGGTGGTGGAGAACTCTTAACCAAGGGAGCAAGTATCCCACGTGACTCTTTGAAGAGTCGCATCATCTGGGAAAGTCCAAAGGATCAGCGACATTATCTTATGGAAGAAATCAAGAAAGCTGGTGTAATGAACCCACAGCCAAACCATAACTGGAAATTTATTCCAGAAGCATGGACCATTCCTGCTGCTGCACGTGACCGCAAACTTCTTTTCAAAGAATAAGAAAAGAAGTACTCGTCAAAACTGAACTGACTCGTTTACGAGGTTAAGTTCCAAATTAAACGAATTTGGCAAAGTCTTAACACTGAGACTAATGAAGAAATATTGGTTTATTTTCTGTAAAACAGATATCATGCTTGAGAAAGTGGATGAGCATTACTTTATTCCACTCTCTGAAGATGCCCCAATATCACTGCATCCTTGGACACACGTACTTAATGTCACACCGATGAAAGATGGAACAGAGGTAAAGGCTGTCATGATTGACCAACCTATAACCAACAATGCACAATACGAGATGTGTGGCTTACGTTCCTCCTTCTATCGTCTTCCCAAAGAATTTTATCTTAAAGCAGGCAAGTGTCATGAGTTACTTTACTGGGATAATAACACCCGCTTCTGTGGCGTTTGTGGAGCGACAATGAAGATGCACACCGACATTTCAAAACGTTGCACAAACTGCGGAAAAGAAGTATGGGCACAGCTGGCCACAGCAGTCATTGTCCTTGTACATCATGACAATAAAGTTCTTCTTGTCCATGCACGCAACTTTAAAACTGATTTCTATGGACTTGTAGCTGGCTTTGTTGAAACAGGTGAAACACTTGAGGAAGCCGTTCACCGCGAAGTGGAAGAAGAGACAGGAATAAAAGTAAAGAATCTTCGCTACTTTGGATCACAACCTTGGCCCTATCCATGCGGTCTCATGGTAGGCTTCAATGCTGATTATGATGGTGGAAGCTTACACCTACAACGAAGTGAAATTTCAAAGGGAGCTTGGTTTACTAAAGACAATCTCCCGACAATTCCAGAACCATTATCAATAGCAAGAATGATTCTTGACGATTGGATAAACAAAACTTCAATATAAACAAAAGCTTATTTTTAAACCTTAAGACAATGATGACTTTCTTAGAAAAAGCCCTAGGATTTGATTCCAAATCTATGAAGCTCCGCACTGAGATTATTGCTGGAGCAACAACATTCTTAACGATGAGCTACATCTTAGCTGTAAATCCTGCTATTCTTACCACAACGGGAATGGATAAGGGAGCACTCTTCACAGGCACTGCTCTTGCTGCTGCTATCGCAACTTTACTTTTAGCGTTCATGGCGAAGCTGCCTTTTGCACAGGCACCTTCTATGGGGCTGAATGCCTTCTTTGCTTATACGCTCTGTGTGTCATTGAAGTTTACATGGCAGCAGTCTCTAGCCATCATGCTAATTGAGGGTATTCTCTTTATCATTATTACATTTTTCAATGTTCGTGAGATGATTCTCAACGCTATCCCGACAAATCTACGCTATGCCATATCAGCTGGTATCGGTATGTTTATTGCTTTTATTGGTTTGAAAAACGCTGATATTATCGTTGACAACCAAGCAACTCTCGTCGGACTTGGCGCATTCACTCCTACCTGCATCCTCGGTATTATAGCTATTCTTCTAAGTGGAGCATTAATGGCAAGAAATGTAAAGGGCTCTCTTTTCTGGGGAATTATCATCACCACTATCATTGGCATTCCAATGGGAGTTACGGTAATTCCTGACAGTTGGATGCCTGTATCAGCACCACAAGATATCACTCCTATCTTCTGCAAGTTTGACTTCTCTGGACTAATGAATCTGAAGACTGTGTTGGTCGTATTCTCTCTTCTTTTGATTAACATCTTTGACACAATCGGTACATTGATGGGCTTAGCTGACAAGACAGGTATTGTAGAGCCAAATGGCAATATCCCTCATGTAAAAGAGGCTATGATGAGCGATGCAATCGGTACAACTTGCGGTGCAATGTTAGGAAGTTCAACACTTACAACATACGTAGAGAGTGCCAGTGGTATTGCAGAAGGTGGCCGCTCTGGTGTAACAGCTTTTACCGTTGGTATCTTCTTCATCGTTGCCCTCTTCCTCTCTCCTATCTTCCTACTTATCCCAAGTGCGGCTACTAGTGGTGCATTGGTAATGGTTGGTGTATTAATGATTGACTCTGTAAAGAAAATCAATCTTCAAGATATAACAGAATCATTCCCAGCCTTTATCACAATGATTACAATGGTGCTTTGTTATTCTATTGCTGATGGTATCTGTTTGGGAATCCTCGCTTACGTCTTCATGAAGACTTTCACACGTCAGTGGAAAGATCTGAACTGGACACTTATTGTACTCGCCGTCCTATTTATCTTGAACTTCGTCAAAAGCTAAATACGCATATAATAAATCATCACCCCTATGAATCATCACATCAAGTGGTTCATAGGGAGTTTTTTATAATCATGAGATTTCATACCCAATCGTAACACATCATCGGCATTGAAAGAAAAAGAGCAAAAAAACATGATAAAGTTTGCACAGTTAAAATAAAATGACTACTTTTGCAACCGCTTACGAAAAGTAAGGGCGTTTAGCTCAGCTGGTTTAGAGCATCTGCCTTACAAGCAGAGGGTCGGCGGTTCGAATCCGTCAACGCCCACTACCTTGGGTAGTTTCCAGAGTGGCCAAATGGGGCAGACTGTAAATCTGCTGCTTCTAGCTTCGGTGGTTCGAATCCATCACTACCCACAAAAGAGTTGTAATCATTTGATTACAACTCTTTTGCTTTATATTTCTATTATACAAGAAAGACACAAACCCAAACTGTCCGGACACTCCGGACAAAGTGTTCGAAGGCTTCGGAACAACTGTCCGGAAGCTCCGGACAGAACTAGTAAGCAATCAAATAAATGAGGTTCAGTAGGAAAAGTTCCTGTCATTTATAATAAGTGATTATTATCTTATTTGGATGAAGCAACAAAAAAGGACCCTCAACATTGAGAGTCCTTTGAGGTGCCTAGCGGAATCGAACCGCTCTACATGGTTTTGCAGACCATTGCCTAACCTCCCGGCCCAAGCACCATTTTATAAACAAATCATTATTGCGATTTGCGAGTGCAAAGATAATCAATTAATTCGGTTCAGCCAAACAAATAAGAAACTTTTTTCAATAAACATTTGGGAAGCTACTTTATAAGAAAAAACTCAAGATGTTTTGTGAAACATAAGAAAAAGATATGACTTAAAGAGACTAATTGACAAAAATCTTCCTTGTTTCTATTTGAAACAGACAGGCTTCTTATACCCATTCTTCTTTTGTTTCTCTTTCAACTTATCATGTAAAGCACAACCTGCACATCCATGACAAGGGTCTTTCGCTGCACGGAAAGATTGCCACATACGATAAAGTACGTAGCCTATAGCAGATATAAGTATAACTGCTATTACAATATATTGCCACATAAAACCCTCCTTCCTAAATCTTATACTGGTGTATCAGTAGTATCTTCTGTGAAAAGATCCTCTGCTACGTTTATCTCATCGTCATCAAACCACTTTGACAATTTCTCACGTGCCTGCTTCTTCATATTATCATCAACAGATGTCCACACCTTATTTAATGCATAAAGCAGAACACCAAGATCATCTGCAAGCCCTGCTATAGGAATAGCATCTGGCACAGCATCAAGTGGCGAGATTAGGTAACCCAACGCACCCACAATAATAGCCTTGTCTTTAAACGACACCTTGTCACTTTGCATCAAATAATACAAAAGTAATGCTACATATATCAACTTAGCACCAGCGCGTTTTGCGATGCGTTGTATTTTGTCTGAAAAATCCTGCTGAGTAAACTTATCTTTGTATTTCTGAAAATCAGGTAATTCCATTCTACTATAAAATTATAAATAAAAGTTATTTGAAAGCCATTACATGGTCCACATAATTCTTTACCTCAGGATAATCCTGATTAGCTTGACGAATCTTCTTCTTAACCACGATCTTCATGATTACTCTGTAAAGAAAGAAGAGTATCAACCCAACTCCTATCGCTGCCAACACATTCATTATTCCTTCGAAAGGAAGTGAATCGTCTGGGAAAGCTGACATAATTAAAATAGGCAGACAGAGAAGAAAGCCTGCTATCGTATAACGAGAACGTTCTGTACCCTCACTATCTAAAGCTGCCTGATAGTCAAAGAGGTAATCCGCAAGATCATCTTCGCTAATATTAGCAGGTAACTGAGGGAAACCAGCATCGTTTTTATGGTTTCTTATTTTATTTTCAACTGTATGTTGGAAATCGTCCAACACAGTTACATAATGCTCTTCTAAATCTTTCATAAATAAACAAGTCTTCTATATTAGTAGCCATCATATCTCAACTCTTCAATACATTCTTCCTCGGTATTCCAACTAGAACACGATAAGATGAGCGAGTATGAAAGAAAAATAAAACAGTGTTCCTATAAGCCGGGTTCTGTTTCTTCCTCATCTTTCGATAATAGGAAGATGCCTGTCATTTATCTATATTGCAAGTTACCCTACAATTAAAGCATTCTACCCTCCGTTGTGCTTACGCTTGGGCGGGCTACCCTCAAACAACGGTTTACATGAACTTGCAGCTCCTGAACGGCACAGCCAGACGATCACCCGCCTGCTGGTAGTCTCTTACACCACCTTCTCATCCTTACCATACATTGCTATATGGCGGTTATTTTCTTCTGCCTACATCTACTGTCACCAATAGCTTCTATTTTCGGAAGCAGGATGCCCTATGCTGCCCGGACTTTCCTCTCGCACCCATTCAAGATGCCAGCGACAGAGCCGGAACACTGCCTTATTTGAATGCAAAGATAATGGAAAACATGGAAAAGCCAAAATATTTCAATGATTATCTAAACAGGGCGTATGAGAACTTTAAAAAGAAAACATATTATTACCAATACAAGAAGTGTAAAGATATCCATTTTTAGAAGAATATTAAAACTGTGTGAGCCTTTTCATAAAAAGGAAATTAAACCTTCTAAAATAAGAACCATCTAATTGCTAAATGAGCTATCACAATTAAAAGCAAGCAAACATATGGTTCCAATAAATAACATATTACTCATATCTTCACGAATAGAAATATGTTTGATTATTTCATTTTATAAATTTAAGAAAGGAAAATAAGCAGAATACAAACAAAACAAATATTAAAATCGAACAAATGCTAAATCTTAATCGTTTCAGATTAATAGCCGTTAAGGATTAAAATTCAATTGTTAAAATCGGATAAAGATATATGACAAAATGTCGGTTTTACGATTTTTGCACTTATATTTGCAATAACAATCCTGTCAACAAGACATTTTATTAATGACGACTTGACACCTATAAATGTATTTAACGTACAAATAATTAAGAATATGAAGAATTTATCAAAGTTTTTGGTTGGTGCAGCATGTGTTACTGCCCTAGCTTTTTCTACTGGCGCTTTCATCAAAGTTTATGCAGCTGAAGCACCAGCTGCAACTCCTGGTCAGCCTGTTGATCTCACTTACGCAGCAGAGAAAGCACTTCCTGCTGTTGTTCACATCAAGTATGTCCAGAATTCTAAGACACAGATGGTGGATGTACAAGATGACCCATTTGGTGGATTTTTTGACCCATTTGGTTTCTTTGGAAATCCTAACCAAGGTAATGGTTCACGTCGTCAACAGGTTCAGACGCCTAAGAAGGAGGCTACAGGTAGCGGTGTTATCATTTCATCTGATGGTTATATCGTAACAAATAATCACGTTGTTGAGGGTGCCGATGAATTAACAATCACACTGAATGACAATCGTGAGTTCTCTGCACGCATCGTTGGAACTGACAAACAGACAGACCTTGCTCTTTTGAAAGTCAATGCAACGAACCTCCCTACCCTTCCTATTGGCGACTCCGACAAGTTGAAGGTAGGAGAATGGGTAATTGCTGTAGGTAACCCATACAACCTCAACAATACTGTAACAGCCGGCATCGTAAGTGCAAAGTCACGTGGCTTGGGTGCTACACGCAATGGTATCGAGAGCTTTATCCAGACTGACGCAGCCATCAATCAGGGTAACTCTGGTGGTGCATTGGTAAATACACAGGGTGAGCTGGTTGGTATCAACGCTATGCTCTATTCACAGACGGGTGCATACAGCGGTTATGGCTTTGCTATTCCAACTTCCATCATGAACAAAGTTGTTGATGATATTAAGAAGTATGGTAGCGTACAACGTGTAATGCTCGGCATCCAAGGTGGTGATGTCCTGAATTACATCAACACACAGAAGGAAGAGGGTAAAAACGTTGACCTCGGTACAAACGCAGGTGTTTATGTAAACGAAGTGTCTGAGGATGGCAATGGTGCAGCCTTAGGTCTGACAAAGGGTGATGTTATCACTAAGTTTGACGGACAAAAGGTAACACGCATGTCTGAACTTCAGCAAGCACTCAACAGCAAGCGTCCTGGCGACAAGGCAACAGTGACCTACATCCGTAACAAGAAGGAAGTTTCAAAGACTATCACACTGAAGAATGCCCAGGGTACGACAAAAGTAATTGAGCAGGCTGACATTGACATCCTTGGTGGACAGTTCCGTCCAGTACAAAATGAGCTTAAAAAGCAGTTAAATATCAGCTATGGCTTGGAAGTATTAAAAGTTAACAATGGTGCTTTGAAGACTGCAGGAATCAGTCGCGGATTTATCATTCAGAATGTAAATGAAAACATGGTGAAGAACATTGATGACTTACAAAACATCGTTAAGAAGGCATCAACCAGCAAAGATCCTGTACTCTACGTTCAAGGTATATACCCAACTGGCAAGAAGGCTTATTTCGCTATTCCACTTGCTGACTAATATCAAATAGCTTTCAGCTGAATAGCTACCATTAAGGACTCCCCCATTTTTGTTTAATAAACAAGGATGGGGGAGTTTATTTTTGTATATAGCCAAACAGCTTATTCTCCGAACAGGTCACAAAACGCCTTTAAAATCATACTTCAGTCTCATCAAATCACACAAAATAATCTCTATTAAATAAATTTGGAAAACACAACAAACGGAACCAAATAAAGTTACTGGTAATCAACAAGTAACAAACGAAAAATTACCGACTAGAAAAATAACATAGATACATTCAAGATTCTTAGGTGAGTTTTTTACTCTTTTATTTGTTTAACTCATTGATTTTGCGTAAATTTGCCATCACTTTAAATAATGCTAAGCACATGAGACAGTTGAAAATCACAAAATCGATTACGAATCGAGAGAGTGCTTCTCTTGACAAGTATCTGCAGGAAATAGGTCACGAAGAAATGATTAGTATTGAGGAAGAAGTCGAACTCGCTCAGAAAATTAGAAACGGTGATCGAAAGGCGTTAGAACGCTTAACTAAAGCCAACCTACGTTTCGTTGTCTCTGTTGCAAAGCAATATCAAAACCAGGGGCTCTCCCTACCCGACCTAATAAACGAGGGCAATGTAGGACTCATAAAGGCTGCAGAAAAGTTTGATGAAACGCGTGGCTTCAAGTTTATCTCATACGCTGTATGGTGGATAAGACAAAGCATCCTGCAAGCTATAGCCGAACAAAGTCGTATCATTAGACTACCACTAAATCAAGTTAGTTCTGTCAACAAAATTAATAAGATTTTGACACAGTTCGAACAAGAGTACGAGCGTCGCCCAAGCATTGATGAGATTGCACAGAACACGGATATTCCAGAAGACAAGATCATTGATGCAATGAAAGTTAACTCGCGTCATATTTCGGTAGATGCACCATTCTATGACGATGAACAAAGTAGCTTGTTAGATGTCATTCCTAATGATAACACACCATCTACTGACAAAGAGTTGGTTGAAGAGAGCCTACGCGAGGAAATAGGTAGAGCCTTACAGATTCTCGAAGAGAGAGAGAAGGTAGTTGTAGAGGCATACTTTGGAATAAACCAACGTGAAATGACCTTGGAAGAGATTGGAAGTAAATACAATCTCACGCGTGAACGGGTAAGACAGATTAAGGAAAAGGCAATAAGGCGCCTACGCCAGCAGACCAATAGTAAGGTTCTGAAGGCTTATTTAGGACAATAACTATAAAATAGTAAGATAATAATTCAAGATGAAATTACGTCAGGTATTAATCATAGCAGTACTTCTGCTTGGATGGGTAAATAGTAGTAACGCAAAAGGATACAAGCCTGCAAAGGTATATATGTTCGGTTTTGCTGCATCTTTTAATGATTCAACGGTTTATATGACCAACATTCAAAAAGTAGATGCATACCTTGCAAACGACCGCACAAAATTCCTTGCGAATCGTGAGGACTACTCATATCAATTACGCAATTATCTTCAAACCAATGGTCTTGAAAGCTTTCCAACATGCGTTACATTGTATGCTGAGAATGAATCTAAGGCAATGAAGCAGTTCACGACGCTGAAAAATAGATACGAAAAGAGTAAGAAGAAATATGAGGTAAAGTTTATCTCTGATGCAGAGTTCAACTATAAGACTATAACACCTGACAATTTTATTTCAAATGAAGAGACACAAGTGAAGCCACAAGCCAATCTTAAGTAAAAGTAAGCATAGAAAGTAAAGATGGGAATACATAACTTCAGGATTGCTGACTTTGACATACAGATTATATTCCGTGAGACAAGTGTCAACGGAATGCACTTGTTAAACTCATTTGAACCATTCAGAATCAAAGATGCGTCAAAGAATCTGTTTTTTAGATTAACAGTTGATGATACATTGCGACCAATTCCTAAGGAAAGAAGACAACGTATTCGTGCTTTTGATACAGGAAATGGTGATACCATTGTTGACCGTGTTGATGATGGCAGTTATCAGTATATAATCAAAGACATCAATGGTGCTGATTGTTGTATGTTACAGGGCAACAAGGACTTCTCTGAATGTCGATGTGCGCTCAACGGCAACAGAAACATGCGTACCTTTGGCTTGAATAACGCACTGATGCTTATTTTCGCTTTTGCGGGTGCACATAAAAAGACATTGCTAATCCATGCTTCTCTTGTTCGAAACAATGGTTATGGTTATGCATTCATTGCTAAGAGTGGCACAGGAAAATCTACACAAGTTAGCATGTGGTTACGTTATATTCCAGGTTGCGACCTCATGAATGATGATAATCCTATCGTAAGAATTATAGATGGTGAGACTTGGATTTATGGTAGTCCATGGAGCGGTAAGACGCCATGCTATCGTAATATTAAAGCACGCTTAGGAGCTATCACACGTATTGACCGTGCAACTACAAACTCTGTTGAAAAGCCAAATCCGATTGCTGCTTTTGCATCTCTCTTGCCTTCTTGTTCAAGTATGAAATGGGATTCAGACATCTATAATGGCGTTTGCGACACCATAACAAAGATTGTTGAGGCAGGAAGAATATTTACGTTACATTGCTTACCTAATCAGGAAGCAGCAGAGATTTGTTACGAAACTGTAACGAAAAGATAAGACTTATGTCAAAGACTACACTTACTACTTCTGAAATTCAGTTTGCAAATGCAGAGTTCTTACCAGAAGTTGTCAAGATATTGAATGAAGGTCATACTGTAACATTACGCCTTCGTGGATACTCCATGCGACCCTTTCTCGAGAACGACCGCGATAAAGCATTGCTCGTGAAACCCTCAACTATAAAGGTTGGCGACCCTGTCTTAGCAGAGATCTCACCAAATCATTTTGTCTTACATCGCATAGACAGAATTGACGGCGACAACATCACCTTACGTGGTGACGGCAATCTTAAAGTTGAACATTGCAAAAAAGAAAACATTGTAGGTGCAGTTATTGGCTTTTATCGAAAAGGTCGGAAGGATATGGATACCACAGATTGTCGAAAATGGAAGCTATATAGCTTTTTTTGGATTCGACTTCTTCCTGTCAGAAGATATTTATTAGGCTTTTATAGACGTATTTGGATTCCTATCTTTGGACCGATTTAATGAGACATTAAAAGAATGATTATTATATAAACTATCAATAAGAATGAAAGTAAAGAAAGGCTTTAACCTCCGTGAAGTATGCGGAGAGCATATCATCGTTGCAGAAGGAGATGAGAATATTGACTTCAGCAATATCATATCAATGAACGAAAGTTCAGCATACTTGTGGGAAGAAGTACAAAAGATGGATTCCTTTACAATAGATACGCTTGTAGATTTAATCTGCAATGAGTATGAAATTGATAAGGATACAGCTCGTAAGGATGCTTCAATGCTTGCTGCTCAATGGGGGACTGCTGGTATTATTGAAGGTGATGACATTCCAGAAGATGACTCAACACCAGACAAAGAGGAGGCTAGTAAAGTAGCAAACGACACACTGAACAACACTGAAACAAAAGAAGAAAAGCCTAAGAAGAAAAGTTTCTTTAAGCGTCTTTTTGGATAATAGCAGTTTAAAAGAGAATCATACATAAAAAACTCGGACACTGAATTATTATAATCAGTATCCGAGTTTTTTATAGGAACTATTTAAGACAGTTAGACGTATCGATTAAATAGAATTCCCATCATCTTCTTAACAAACCACTTTCTTCTCGTTATAAAAAGATAGTAACACTGAGATGTATCGATAGCTAGACAATATAGCCTCATTACTGAAGCTCATTAAAGATTTTCGATAAACCATTCAGCTACTTGGCGCAACAAATGATTACGTGTGTTACCACCATAGATGCCATGGTTACGATTGGTATAAAGATTCTCCTTAAAGTCCTTATCAGCCTGTATTAATGCTTCAGAGTACTCAAAAGCATTCTGCGGATGAACATTGTCATCAGTCAGACCATGGCAGATTAAAAGTTTACCATAAAGATTCTCTGCACGCTTTATAGGATTGATAGCATACCCTTCGGCATTCTCTTGTGGTGTACGCATATATCGCTCTGTATAAACAGAATCATAATAGCGCCAATTTGTTGGTGGAGCAATTGCCACACCTGCTTTAAAAGCATTACGTCCCTCACTCATACTCATCAATGTGTTGAAACCACCGAAACTCCATCCCCAGATACCTATACGTGAAGCATCAACATAACTTTGCTTACCCAACCACAAAGCAGCTTCAACCTGATCTTTTGATTCTAAGTCGCCAAGTCTCAGATAAGTGCACTTCTCGAATGCCGCACCACGGGCACCAGTTCCACGTCCATCTATGGTAACAACAATATAACCCTTCTGTGTCAAGTAATAGTCATACATCGCACCACTACCCATAGAACCAACACTCCAGTTATCTACAACCTGCTGACTGCCCGGACCACTATACTGATGCATAATAACAGGATACTTCTTTGAAGCATCAAAGTCCGCTGGCTTCACCATCCAACCATTAAGTTTCACACCCTCAGAAGTTGTAAATGTAAAGAATTCAACTCCAGTGTTGCCATACTTTGCCAACTTTGCTTGCAGTTCATTATTATTAAGCACCTCACGTATCTCTTTACCTTTGTTATCATAGATAGCAAATACGTATGGGTGGTTGCTATCACTCCATGTATTGAGGAAATACTTATAATCACCAGAGAATGAAGCAACATTCCATCCCGCACGAGCAGAAAGGCAAGTCAACTTACCTGACTTATCTGCAACATATATCTCACGCTGCATTGGCTTACGTGCAGCTGCTTGGAAGTAGGTATTTCCCGTCTTCTCATCATAACCGTAGATTTCTGTTACATCATAGTTCCCCTTATCAATCTGACGTAAAAGCTTACCATCCTTATTATATAAATAAAGGTGCATATAACCATCACGGTCTGAAGGAACAAGAATCTGATCTTTCATAATTCGAATACCCTCCATTGCTTCCTCCTTTACATACTTTGGAACACTCTCTTTAATCAGCAATTTACAAGCACCTGTAAGAGGGTTAGCCGCATAAAGATTCAACTCGTCCTGATGGCGATTCATTGTGTAAAGGATAATTCTATTTGCATCGAAGGTCTGCTTGATACGTGGAATATAACCATCCGCAGCCAATGGTAAATCATACTTGCGTACTTTACCATCACTCAGATTATAAGACCACGCACTCACTTTTGAGTTAGCCTCACCAGCCTTTGGATACTTGTAATTATAATCACCTGGATAGATAGCGAACTGCTCAAATGTTGGGTGCGAACCTTTGTAGAACTGTAGTGTATAAGTCTTTACCTGACTTTCATCATACTTAATCCAGCTTAATGTCTTACTATCTGCACTCCAAGCAAGTGCATTATTAAAACCAAACTCTTCTTCATTCACCCAATCTGGTAAACCATTGATAATTTTATTGAATTCACCATCCGTAGTAACTTGTTTTACGTTCTCACCATCTGTAATATAGATGTTATTCTGATTGACATAAGCAATATATCGGCCATCAGGTGAGAAAGTAGGAATCTGCTCAGCACCAGCTTTTGAGAGTTTCTTTAATTGCTTCGTTTTAACATCATAAAGATAGAAATTAGCTGTGAACGAACGTCTATAAATACGATTCGTATTCGTTTGCAAAAGTAGTCGGTTGCCATCATTTGAAATCTGATAATCATCGAATGACTTTAATTGCTCACCCTTAGCATCAGCAAGGTCAAAGATAACCCCAGTGGAGTTACCCGTCTTAAAAGAATACTTTACCACCTGACGGGCATCAGATGATATTTGAGCAAACTCAGAAGTTCCTTCCAAAGGATTAACCCCCGAGATACGCTTAGCAGCAAAAGTGCCATTCGTAATGTCTTTCAAAGAAATAGGTTCTCCTGCCATCAAATGAAATGCGGTTAGCATTGATACACAAAGAAATAATATACGTTTCATAAATTCAAGTTTTAACTGCACAAAAATATAAAATATTCTGTAAATTTGCAAAGGAATGGAACAATATTATTGCGACTTCGGGAACTGGCTACGCTCTCAGTTCCCTTACAAAGTACAGAAGATATCGGTTAACGCAGGCTTTACCTGTCCTAACCGAGACGGAAGAATAGGGCGTGGTGGTTGCATCTACTGCAATAATCAAACCTTTAATCCTGCCTATTGTGATAATGGGAAAAGCGTTACTCAACAGCTTGAAGACGGCAAAAGATTCTTCTCTGGGAAATACCCTGAGATGAAATATCTTGCTTATTTTCAAGCCTATACAAACACATACGGCACTAACGACCACATAAAGAAGCTCTATGAGGAAGCACTTGCCGTGGAGGATGTGGTTGGACTAGTTATCGGTACACGTCCCGACTGCATTAATGACGACCTCTTAGATTACTTTGAGGAGCTGAATCGCCGCACATTCCTCATCGTTGAGTATGGTGTGGAAACCTGCAATGATGAAACATTACGACTGGTTAATCGTGGGCATGACTTTGCCTGTGCTCGCAAAGCTATTGAAGAGACTGCCCGACGTGGTATTCGTGTCGGTGCACATATCATCCTCGGACTACCTGGTGAGGATGCAAAAGAGAGTTTAAGACAAGCACCTATCATCTCTTCTCTTCCCTTGACAACATTGAAGATTCATCAGTTACAGATTATCCGTGGAACACGTCTTGCAAAGATGTACGCTGAAAAGTCATTTCACCTTTATACGGTTGAAGAGTTTATCAAACTCATAGCAGATTACATTAGCCTTCTCCGCCCCGACCTAGTACTCGAACGCTTTGTCAGCCAGAGTCCTCCCGACCTCCTCATCGCTCCAAAGTGGGGACTGAAGAACTATGAGTTTACACATCGCCTTCATAACTATATGAAAGAAAAGTTGAATAATAAAGTTCAATCAGACAAATGAATAAGACTGTATCAATATCTGTTTTCACTGTAATCTATATTCTTGGAGTAAGTTTTGTACAGAACACCTTCAGGAATGGTCACGATGTGGGAACAGGTATACTATACCTTTATAGCACCTTGCTCTATGTTATTAGTTTTATAATTTCATTCTCAATATTCGGAGGAAACAAGAAACGAAAATACATCTTTTTAGCTACTTCCTCCTTAGCCTTACTCTACTACATTTATCTTTGGATGCCACAATCGACTATGCCTTATGAAAGAATTTTCTACATTCTTTGGGGCATTAGCATCTATATCTGTGAGTTTATCTACCTAAAACAGCAAAAGAGCTGAGCGTAAAAATTATTTTCCTACGTTCCCCACCCTACCTTTCCATGAAACCAAAGACTGCCATTCTGTCCACAACAGATGCCACTTTGTCACCTACATAATATAGGCACAAGATTTGAGATATAGGCAACAGAAACAAAAAATAAAAACAAATTCCGAAGCCTATTATAAAGGTAAAGGAACTATAGGAAGGAGATTTGAATATGACATTTGAGAAATTTACAATCAAAGCACAAGAAGCTGTTCAGAGTGCGATAAACATTGCACAGCGAAATGGACAGCAGACCATTGAGCCAGTACACATATTAGTTGGTGTAATGGATAAAGGAAAGGACGTAATAAATTACGTCTTCCAGAAAATTGGCGTCAATGCACAAGCTGTAGAGACTGCCATTCAGAATGAGATGAGCCACTTACCAAAAGTATCTGGTGGTGAACCCTACCTCTCTTCTGAAACCAATCAGGTGATGCAGCGTACAGTAGAGACCTCCCAGAAGATGGGTGATGACTTCGTTAGTATCGAACCGATGCTACTCGCCCTACTTGCAGTGAACTCAACCGCAAGCCGTATATTGAAAGATGCGGGTTGTACCGAGAAGGAAATGACAGCTGCTATCAATGATCTTAGACAAGGTCAGAAGGTACAGTCGCAAAGTGGTGACGAGAACTATCAGTCATTACAAAAGTATGCGCGCAACCTTATCGAGGATGCACGTGCAGGAAAACTCGACCCAGTGATTGGTCGTGATGAAGAGATTCGTAGAGTATTACAGATTCTATCTCGTCGTACAAAGAATAACCCTATTCTCATTGGTGAGCCAGGTACTGGTAAGACAGCTATCGTTGAGGGGTTAGCAGAGAGAATCGTTCGTGGTGATGTGCCAGAAAACTTAAAGGACAAGCAACTCTACTCATTGGATATGGGTGCAATGTTGGCTGGTGCTAAGTATAAAGGTGAGTTCGAGGAGCGACTTAAGAGTGTGGTTAAGGAAGTAATGCAGGCTGATGGTAACATCATTCTCTTCATTGATGAGATTCACACATTGGTTGGCGCAGGTGGTGGCGAAGGTGCCATGGATGCTGCAAACATTTTGAAACCAGCTTTGGCACGTGGCGAGTTGAGAGCTATTGGTGCAACGACATTGAATGAATACCAGAAATATTTTGAGAAAGATAAGGCTCTTGAGCGTCGTTTCCAAACAGTTATGGTAGATGAACCAGACGAATTGGACGCTATCTCTATCCTTCGTGGATTGAAGGAACGTTATGAGAATCATCACAAGGTACGTATCCAAGATGATGCTTGTATCGCAGCTGTTAAGCTTTCTGAGCGTTATATCTCAGACCGTTTCTTGCCAGATAAAGCTATCGACTTGATGGATGAGGCTGCTGCAAAACTGCGTATGGAACGTGACTCTGTACCAGAGGAGTTGGATGAAATCAGTCGTAGATTGAAGCAGCTTGAGATTGAGCGTGAGGCTATCAAGCGCGAGAACGACACAGAAAAGATTACACAACTCGACAAAGAGATTGCTGAACTCAAAGAGCAGGAACATGGTTTCCGCGCTAAGTGGGAAGGCGAACGTGGACTGGTGAATAAGATTCAGCAGGATAAACAAGAGATTGAACAGCTCAAGTATGAGGCTGACCGTGCCGAGCGTGAGGGTAATTACGAGCGTGTTGCCGAGATTAGATACTCACGACTAAAGCAATTAGAAGACGATATCAAGAACATCCAACAGCAGTTGCAAGCGACACAAGATGGGCAAGCAATGGTGCGCGAGGAGGTTACAGCAGATGATATCGCTGAGGTTGTGAGCCGTTGGACAGGTATTCCTGTCACACGAATGTTACAAAGTGAGAAGGATAAACTGCTCCACTTAGAGGATGAACTACACAAGCGTGTCATCGGACAAGATGAGGCTATCACTGCCGTGGCAGATGCTGTTCGTCGTTCACGTGCAGGATTGCAAGATCCAAAGAAGCCTATTGCTTCCTTCATCTTCTTAGGTACAACGGGTACCGGTAAGACTGAGTTGGCAAAGGCATTGGCTGATTATCTCTTCAATGACGAGTCTATGATGACCCGAATTGATATGAGTGAGTATCAAGAGAAGTTCAGTGTAACTCGACTCATCGGTGCGCCTCCTGGATATGTAGGCTATGATGAGGGTGGTCAGTTTACTGAGGCTGTACGCCGCAAGCCTTACTCTGTCGTACTCTTTGATGAGATTGAGAAGGCACATCCAGACGTATTCAACATTCTTTTGCAGGTGTTGGACGATGGTCATCTGACAGATAATAAGGGACGAATTGTGAACTTCAAGAATACGATTATCATCATGACATCAAATCTTGGTTCACAATATATCCAGCAACAGTTTGAACATCTTAACGATACTAACCGTGAAGAAGTAATCGACAAGGCAAAAGTTGCGGTAATGGATATGCTGAAGAAGACTATTCGTCCAGAGTTCCTCAACCGTATCGATGAGACTATCATGTTCTTGCCTTTGACAAAAGAGCAGATTGGTGAGGTTGTTCGTCTACAGCTGGAGAGAGTTAAGGATATGTTAAAGGCACAAGGTGTTGACCTTCAATGGACAGACCCAGCCATCAATTATCTTGCTGACGTGGGTTATGACCCAGAGTTTGGCGCACGCCCTGTCAAACGAGCTATCCAACGTTACGTATTGAATGACCTTAGTAAGTCATTACTTGCAGGAACTGTCAAATGTGACAAGCCTGTCATCATCGACAGCTTCGGTGAGGGCTTAGTATTCAGAAATTAAAATAAAAGGGAGTGTATCATTTGATACACTCCTTTTTTGTTTCATCCGAAATTTCGAATGATACTACTGTAGATTTTTATGACGTAAACCTCTGTTCTCCTTGAGGCTTCTTCGTAATCAACAAGTTTTCTTATCTTTAGTGATTTTACGTGTCATAACCGTCCGCACTGTTGGTGTTCATTGTCCGCACCATTGGTGCTGAGTATCCGCACGATGATATGACATGATAACAAGGGCTATTGTGGCTCATACACTATGGAGAAAAAATAAGATGTGCCGTCACTGTGAAAACAGTTCCAAACTCCTTACTATCAAGAACGAGTCCGTCTCAGAATACGCTATTTCTCACATTCATTCCATCATCTATGATTTTCTACAATAAAAGAAGGGGCTTCTGGAATTTCAAGTGATAGTTTTTATATTTTTAGGCTACCTGCTGATAAACAAGTATGGATCTATAACGAATCGTGTGGGTAATTATAGAAAACTCAGACAAGAATATTACCTTTGTCTTATGAATAGTACCGAGATATTTACACAGGCTTTGAGCCTATCAGAAGCAACTTCTTAAAAGGAGGGCAAGGGGATTCGTAAATACAGAAAACTTTAAGTATATGGTCTATTTCATAACAGGGGAGCTTAAACTTAATTACCCACACGATTCGTTATAGAGCCGAATATTTTTTTGTAACTTTGTACTATAAAACTTAAATACATTGTCATTATGGCATCAAAAGCATATAACGTTCTATTTATTGTAGCTATGTTGTTGTTCAGTAGTTGCAGCGTATTCCGTGGACTCACACTCGATGGTCCTTCTGGTCCGGATATATATGAATATCAGAAGTTGGAACGAGACACTATTTTCAAAGGAAACAATCCGTTTCATTTTCCACTTGCTGCATCGCATCGTTGCATAGATAGAAGTATGCATATAACTCACAAAAAGGCAGGAAATGCAGAGGAGATGCGAATAGATTCACTCGTTGAGCAATGGTTTGGAAAAGATGGGCAATTGCTTATTATTCATAACGACAGTATTGTTTACGACCAATGGACAGAGCCTTTTTATCCAAGAAAGAATGCTACCATTTTCTCTGTTTCCAAATCGTTGACGGGGCTTCTTTGTGGTATTGCCGTAGACGAAGGTTATATCAAGAGCGTAGACGACTATGTAACTGATTATATTCCAGAATTGGCACAATACAATGCTACATTCAAAAAGTTACGGATTGTCCACCTACTGAATATGCAGGCTGGTTTCGATTTTTACGAGGACTATGAATTGACTCTAAAAGGTTTATTTAAAATATTCAAGATAACTCAACTGCAATATGGGCACGACTTCACCCGACTTTTCCGACACATAAAGTTCAAAAGTCAGCCTGGCGAGAAATATGAATATAACAGTTTAACAACAGCTCTACTCTCTTGGATTATTGAACGAGCTACGGGTAAAACCTATGCAAACTATATGAGTGAGAAGGTATGGAAACCATTAGGTATGGAACGCGATGCATGGGTTACAATAGACAGTCGTAAGCATCATCACACACAAGGCTTTGGAGGTATTGCTACAAACGTGTATGACCTTGCAAAAATAGGAAGATTATATTTGAATGGTGGTACGTGGAATGGGAAGCAAATTGTCAGCAAGGAGTGGATAGACAAGAGCTTAGAAAAGACTACCGAGAATAAAGGTTATCATTATTGCTGGTACCATCAGTATCGCGATAACAATGCCGATAACTCTTCTTTTTATGCGTTTGGTGTCGGACACCAATTCATTTATATTAATCAGAAGAAGAATGTGATTATTGTCCGAATAGGAAACAACTACAATTGGATGGGATGGGAAATGTCATTTTTCGACTCCTTGTGCGACAAATTGTTCTAAACAAAATAAGTAGTTAAAAATCTGAATATATTTTGTAGGTAATGACAAGTAATACTACACAAAATATCCCGAAAATTTATGAAAAACAATTTTGCCAGTTAAACTTGGGATAAGATCCTTACTGTCAAAAACGAGTCCGCCTCAGAATACGCCTTTCCCACATTCATTCCAATATCTCTGATTTTCTACAATAAAAGAAATCCTAAACATGAAAGTTCCTGTCACTCGTGTCACAAAAGAACAGCGTATAACCTTCTGATTTATAGTACGTTTACGTGAAGTGTTAAAAGTGACAGCAAAATAAAATAAAAAATACTATAGTTATATCGTTACATTTTTAAAAGAGCTAACAACTTTTTATTACTCAAAGAACAACATATAAACAGAATTATTAGACGCATCCAACTCTTACGTTAGAAAGATTAATATTTCTTCTCACGTAAAAGTGATTCTATCATAAATTAAAACATAGTGTATAGCACTAAGAGCCTTCTACTCATAGTAAAAAGAAGCTGTAAATAGTAGAGAACGAATATAAAAAGCGTTACTTTACACTTAACTATAAAGGTTCAAGACTGCATATTACATACTTCTTGCCGTGTATTAAAACATAGTTCATAAACAAACTATCTATAACAAATCCTGCATGGACTAAAGCCTTTTGACTTTGCCGCACTCACAGAAAGGCTTTTTATACTGCCAGAGCATCTATTAAGACCACGGCAATTTTGGCTTGAATGATACTTTCTTGCCTTTGGACCCGTACAAATGTAAACCGTTCCAGACTGAATATCCGTATTTCTCTTTGTAGAAGCAGTCGTTCCTCCTATCGTAGAGAACAAAGCAAGTGCTATAAACGCTGATTTAATAAATTGCATATTGGTATAAAGTAAGATTGTTGTAATGAACTTAGTAAATTAGAAGTGAGAGCGAAAGGTAAAGGCTCTACCTCTTTTGGTATACATTTATAAAATATAAAAATAGGCGGTATACCTACATAAAAACATGGTATACCGCCTAAAAAATATATTTCTAAGAAATTACTTCATTTCTTCCACTGCTGCTTGTGCCGCAGCGAGTCTTGCGATAGGCACACGGAATGGAGAGCAGCTAACATAATTAAGACCTACGCGATGGCAGAACTTAACAGAACTTGGTTCGCCACCATGCTCACCACAGATACCACACTTGAGGTTCTTGCGAGTATTACGTCCTTTCTCAACACCCATCTTTATAAGCTGACCAACACCCTTCTGATCGAGAACCTGGAATGGATCTACATCCAGAATCTTCTTCTCCAAGTAGCTTGGCAAGAAGCTTGCGATATCGTCACGACTATAACCGAAAGTCATCTGAGTCAAGTCATTTGTACCGAAGCTAAAGTATTCTGCCTTCTGTGCAATAACATCAGCTGTCAAAGCAGCACGAGGAATCTCAATCATCGTACCCACCTTGAATTCAACCTCAACGCCTTCCTTCTTGAAGAGTTTGTTTGCAGTCTTGCGAATGATGCTCTCCTGAATGTCAAGCTCATTAACAATACCTACCAATGGTACCATAATCTCAGGCTTAGGATTATAACCTTCCTTCTTCAACAGAACAGCTGCACCGAGGATAGCCTTGGTCTGCATTGCAGTAATCTCTGGGAAAGTATTACCCAAACGACAACCACGAAGACCCAACATTGGGTTGCTCTCAGAAAGTGCGCTTACACGGCTCTGGATAAAGTGAACGCTTACACCCATTTCCTCAGCCATTACCTCCTGACCCTTAAGATCGTGTGGAACAAACTCATGCAAAGGAGGATCGAGCAGACGGATGTTAACTGGCATACCGTCCATACATTTCAAGATACCATAGAAATCCTGCTTCTGATAAGGCAAGAGCTTATCAAGAGCCTTCTCACGCTCCTCTGTGCTGTTTGCGAGAATCATCTCACGCATAGCCTTAATCTTCTCGTTCTCAAAGAACATGTGCTCAGTACGGCAAAGACCAATACCAACAGCACCGAAGTTACTTGCTACCTCTGCATCGTGTGGAGTATCTGCGTTGGTACGAACAACCAACTTACTATACTTCTTACAAAGATCCATCAGCTCAGCGAAGTCACCTGTCACCTCAGCAGGGCGAGTCTTCACCTCACCAAGATAAACCTCACCTGTTGAACCATTCAATGAGATATAGTCGCCCTCACGGATAATTGTTCCATCAATCTCTAAAGTACGTGTCTTATAGTCGATCATGATAGCACCAGCACCACTGACACAGCACTTACCCATACCACGTGCCACAACGGCTGCGTGTGAAGTCATACCGCCACGAGCTGTCAAGATACCCTCAGCAGCAGACATACCTGCGAGGTCCTCTGGAGATGTTTCAATACGAACCATGATAACCTGACGGCCATCCTCATGCCACTTTGTAGCGTCATCAGCAAAGAATACTACCTGACCGCTTGCAGCACCAGGAGAAGCTGGCAAACCACGTGTTAAGACATGAGCCTGTGCCAATGCTTCCTTATCAAATACTGGGTGGAGAAGTTCATCGAGCTTGTTTGGCTCACAACGCATAAGCGCTGTCTTCTCATCAATCTCACCCTCATGGAGAAGATCCATAGCAATCTTAACCATTGCAGTACCTGTACGCTTACCATTACGAGTCTGGAGGAACCAAAGCTTACCTTCCTGTACAGTGAACTCCATGTCTTGCATATCATGGTAATGCTTCTCAAGCTTATCCTGAAGTGCATAAAGCTGCTTGTACAACTCTGGCATTGCTTCTTCCATAGAAGGGAACTTATTTGCACGAGTCTCCTCATCAATATTCTGCTGAGCTGCCCAACGAAGTGAACCTTCCTTAGTAATCTGCTGTGGTGTACGAATACCTGCTACAACATCTTCACCCTGTGCATTGATAAGATACTCACCATTGAAGAGGTTCTCACCAGTACCAGCATCACGAGAGAAGCATACACCTGTTGCAGATGAATCACCCATATTACCAAATACCATTGCCTGAACGGTTACTGCTGTACCCCATTCCTGTGGGATTCCTTCCATCTTACGATAAAGGATAGCGCGCTCATTCATCCATGAGTCGAATACTGCACAAATAGCACCCCACAGCTGCTCCATTGGATCGTCTGGGAAGTCCTTACCGGTCTGATCCTTAATAGCCTTCTTGAAAAGAACAACGAGTTGTTTCAAATCCTCAACAGTCATATCACTATCGAGTTTCACACCACGTTCTGCCTTAACCTTCTGGATAATGGCTTCGAATGGATCAATGTCTTCCTTGTTTACTGGTTTCATACCAAGGACAACATCACCATACATCTGTACAAATCGACGATAACTATCATAAGCAAAACGCTCATTACCCGTCTTCTTTACTAAACCTGCTACAACAGTGTCATTGAGACCAAGGTTTAGAATAGTATCCATCATACCTGGCATAGAAGCACGAGCGCCTGAACGTACACTCACCAAAAGAGGGTTGGATGGATCTCCAAAAGTAGAATTCATCAAGCTTTCTACATGCTTAACGCTATTTTCTACTTCTGCTTTTAATAACTTTACTACAGTCTCTTTACCCTTCTCGTAATACTCTGTACATACATCTGTGGTAATTGTAAATCCTGGAGGAACAGGAACACCAATAAGATTCATCTCAGCAAGATTGGCACCCTTGCCACCAAGAAGATTTCTCATGTCAGCCTTACCTTCAGCCTTACCATTACCAAAGGTATAAACTCTCTTTTCGCTCATAAGTTATAAATGATAATAATTTTTAGATATTTCTATAGTGCAAATATACCAATAAATAGGCAAAGCAACAAACTTTTCAGTGAAAATTGCTATCTTCACCTTACATTTTCAAGTTGTTAGCGAACACAGAGGGTATTAAAATTATTTAGAAGATTACAAACAAGAAAAAATTAGTAACTTTGCACCGAAATACAAAACAGATTATGAGTAGAAAAAGAAAGCCGTTACCCATTTTGGAGAATGTCACAATTGAAGCTGTGGCAGCCGAAGGTAAATGTGTTGCACATGTTGATGATAAAGTTGTATTTATTCCTTTTGTCGTACCTGGAGATGTTGTTGATCTTCAAGTACGCAAGAAGAAACGCAGTTATTGTGAAGCAACTGTCATCCGTTTCCTAAAAAAAAGTACAATACGTGTAGAACCTATGTGCGAACACTTTGGCATCTGTGGCGGTTGTAAGTGGCAAAATCTTCCTTATAACGAACAACTCAAAGCAAAGCATCAACAAGTTTATGATCAACTCAGCCGAATTGGAAAAGTGGAGCTTCCTGAGTTTCGTCCGATAATGGGTTCTGTGCATACAAAGGAATATCGTAACAAACTCGAATTCGGCTGTGCAAATAAACGATGGTTTACAGAAGAAGAACTGAAAGCGTTACCTGAAGGTGTTGGATTGTCTGAAGGAGCCATTGGATTCCATATAACTGGTGCTTTCGATAAGATATATCCCATTAAGAAATGCTGGCTAATGGATAATCTTTGCAATGAGATTCGCAATGATATCTACGACTACGCTCGCAACATAGGAATGAAGTTCTATGATAACCGTGCACAACATGGATTGTTGCGTGACATCATGGTTCGCAACTCCAATACTGGTGAATGGATGGTGCTCATTCAGTTTCACTATGATGAGGAGGGAGATGACAAACGTGCTGAGGCACTGATGCAGCATATTGCCGACCGTTTCCCACAGATTACATCTCTTTTCTATGTTGATAATCAAAAAGGTAACGACACTTTTAACGACTTAGAACTTACTCTTTTCAAGGGCAATGACCATATCTTTGAGACCATGGAAGAGTTAAAGTTTAAAGTGGGACCAAAAAGTTTCTACCAAACCAATACAGAACAAGCATATCATCTTTATGCTGTTGCTCGCGAGTTTGCAAACCTTTCTGGTAACGAACTCGTATATGACCTCTACACAGGAACAGGAACCATTGCCAACTTCGTCGCTAAAAAAGCAAAGAAAGTCATAGGAATAGAATATGTCCCTGAAGCTATCGAAGATGCCAAAGTTAACTCAGAGGTTAATAAGATTAATAACACACTCTTCTATGCAGGTGACATGAAAGACATCTTGACAGAAGATTTCATTCACGAACATGGACGTCCAGATGTTATCATCACTGACCCTCCTCGTGCTGGCATGCATCAAGACGTTATCAACGTTATCCTCGGAGCAAGTCCAAAACGAATTGTTTACGTTAGTTGCAATCCAGCAACACAGGCACGCGACCTAGCTCTCCTTGACGCAGACTATAAGGTAACTACAGTTCAACCAGTAGATATGTTTCCACATACACCACACGTCGAGAACGTAGTCCTATTGGAGAAAAGATAGAAAATAAGTCCTATTATAAAATTTGCATGCTATATCAGTAAATGGAATGATGCAGCTAATTACTGATTTAGCAGGCAAATTCACCTTAATATATCATATGCATCTTACAGTCCCACCATTTCAAAGAAAAACACATGACAAAAGCAGCATAATATTTTGCAATTATTCTATAAAATACTACCTTTGCATCATTAAAAGTTGAGTTATCTACCTAAATATATTATCATTACCTAAATTCATAGAATTATGAGAAAAACAATTATCCTATCAGCAATGTTGCTGTGCTCACTTCTCAGCAAAGCACAAGATGCACCGAAGTGGATTAACAATGTAAAATTGTCAGGATTTGGTATTGTTCAATACCAATACAACGGCATGAACAACAACAAGTCAAACACATTTAATCTTCGTTTAGGGCGCGTTTCTCTTGACGGCCGCATTCTTAATGACTGGGCTTGGAAGGCACAGATACAATTCAACGGAAACACATCAACACTGGGCGCATCACCACGCCTTGTTGACCTCTTCATTGAATGGCAAAAATATGACTTCTTCCGCATTAAAGCAGGACAGTTCAAAAACCCATTCACCTTTGACAACCCAATACACCCGATCGACCAAGGTTTCATGAGTGTTGCACAAAGTGTTCTGAAATTAGCAAGTTTCTCTGACCGAGCAGGTGCACATCCATCAAATGGACGTGACATCGGTGTTCAAATACAAGGTGACTTCTTAAAAAACAATGCAGGCAGAAACCTCGTACACTATCAAGTTGGTGTATTTGATGGACAGGGAATCAACGTTAGAGATGTTGACCAGCAAAAGAACATCATAGGTGGCGTGTGGGTTATGCCAGTTGAAGGCATGCGTTTAGGTTGGTTTGGCTGGACAGGTTCTTATGCGCGCAAGGGAACATGGACGGATGCCAGCGGTGCGACACAAACAGGCGTACGTAGTTTACAGCAACGCCGTTACGCTTTTTCAGCAGAATACAAAATAAAAGACTGGACTCTCCGCTCTGAATATATTCATTCTACGGGTTATGCCTTTGCAAAAGCTTTGAGTAACACGGATGCTTCAGCAGCAACAGACTGCAATCTAAGTGCAGATGGCAATAAGGCACAAGGTGTTTATGCATTGGTAATTGCACCTATCATTCCTAATAAACTACACGCAAAGGCTCGCTATGACATGTATCAGCCTTCAGATGGTGCAGAAAAGCAACGTACGCAGTACGACTTAGGAATCGATTATGAATTTACAAAAAACCTTGAATTAAGTGGCATTTACTCTTATGTACACGACCGCTCCATGAATGGTCCATCAGGAAAACCAAACTACTCAATGTTTGACTTAGAATTAAGTTTCCGCTTCTAAATTAAATTAAATTAAAAAAAAATCACGAACATTTAGGTAGTGTTCGTGATTTTTTGTACCTTTGTCAAAATTAATTCAAAGATGTATTTATGAGAGAAGGCCTTATACCATCCAGGGAAGACCTTTTTGTACAAACTCTAAAACATGACAAGACATCATCACAGTAACTACAACAATGGGGGAATGAAACCTCCATCTTCATCAGCAAGACGCCGTCGCAGAATATTAAACAAGATTATGAAGGTCATAATGACTTTCTTTGCTTTAGCTATTGTAGCAATAGTGTATTGGTTATATAATAACTAAGACCATTTACATCAAACACAGCTAAACATTCTTCCAAATCAAACATTATCTATCTTTATGAATTATATGAAGATGATAATGCGATCCATCATAATCCATACGCATCATCCTATTATGAAGCTCTTCGAAAGCAGATAAAGCTAAGGCTACATGCCCCATCGTACGTCTTAAATTTATTTCTACAACAGGATGAAGCTTAAATTCTCCCTTTGCTGCTACAATCATCATATCAACACCTAATGGTCCCAAATAAATACCTCTTAAGTGAGTAGTAAGCAACTGTTCCAAAGTTATTATCGCTTCATTTAAAAGTCCATTTGACACATAAGCTGACAAAACAGATCGTTTCTCTACTTCGTCTGCAAGACTATTACCAATATAAGCTCCATTAAGAGTATGAAAAACAGATAGCCCTGCATAGTGAACTCCTTCCGCATCAGAATAAAACTCAACGCCGAAATCCCTAACCTTATTATAATAGGGCTCTATCATAATACCACCTTGTGCCTTTATCACATTCTTTGCCCAATTCGCTAAAGCAGGATCCAAAACTGTATCAATATAACGTACCCCTCTTCCACTACTACTCCAAGGTGCCTTTATGACGACCTTCCTCGTTTCTTGAAGCATCTCTTCAAGTGCGGCAAGATTATCGACATAGAAGGCCTCACCTAATAAGTTGGGATTAGAGAGACTAGATTGCAAATCTTGTTGAATAGTAGTCGAAAACTTACGATTACTAAGTCTACGAATATCAGCAAGTTGCTCATCATTAGGCAATATAGAATTGGTAACTCCCATCTGTCCTAACTGAAATTTAACAGAAGCGTCCCATCCCCATGGCAACACCTTATCTATCTGTCCTGACAGGCGTCCGACATCATCTTTGTTAACAAAATGCACCTTCTTACTATAACGTTGAAAGCGAAATGCATGCTGACGAGCTGAATTTATGTTCTCAATCAGTACACAATCTCCATCTTCAGCCCAAAGCATAGGCAAGAAATCTAAATCATAGCGAAGTTGCCTGCCGGCATGCGGAGCTGTAAAGTACTTATTATCATAAGCTAACGCTATATCGTGTTCTGGATTAAATACATGTAATGTCATTATTTTTCTTCATTTATACAATGCAAAGGTACATCAAAGCAAATGCAATACAAAATAAAAAATCATTTTTTGCTATCTATAGTTTGCAAATAAGAGAAATAAGTAGTAACTTTGCATCTAGATTATGTTGTATAACGGGAACAAGATGGACGCATTCTTTCGCACGCATACTTACTTAGTGGAGCATGTATATGCCCCAGTGCGCCGTCGTCTCATGGATGAAATCAATTGGGACGACCGCCTCATTGGCATTAAGGGTACGCGTGGCGTAGGTAAAACAACCTTCCTCCTGCAATATGCCAAAGAGCATTACGGCTCTACTGATCGGCAATGCCTTTATGTCAACATGAACAACTTTTACTTTCAAGGCAGAGGTATAGCTGATTTTGCTGGTGAGTTTTATCGCCACGGAGGAAAAGTCTTATTGATTGACCAAGTTTTCAAACAGCCTGAGTGGAGTCGGGAACTCCGTCAATGTCATGACAATTACCCAGAGTTAAAGATTGTATTCACAGGATCAAGCGTCATGAGACTGAAAGAAGAAAACCCTGAGCTAAATGGCATTGTAAAAAGCTATAATCTTAGAGGGTTCTCTTTCCGTGAGTATTTGAATCTACAAGCAAAATTACAATTTGAGCCCTACACGTTAGAAGAAATCATTAACAACCATGAGGAGATAGCAAGACAAATCCTATCTAAGGTAAGTCCGATGAAATTCTTCGCAGATTATGTTCATCATGGATTTTACCCATTCTTCTTAGAGCATCGCAACTTCTCAGAGAATCTTCTCAAGACAATGAATATGATGACTGAGGTTGATATTCTTCTCATCAAGCAGATTGACTTAAAATATCTGACTAAGATTAAGAAGTTATTTTATCTCCTTGCATTGGAAGGTCCTAAGGCTCCTAACATCAGTAATCTTGCAAATGAGATTAATACAAGCCGTGCTACGGTCATGAACTATATCAAGAATCTTGCTGACGCACGTCTTATCAACCTCCTTTACCCAGTTGGACAGGAGTTTCCTAAAAAGCCAGCAAAGGTTATGTTACAGAACTCAAACTTGATTTACGCCATCTTCCCTATCCAGCTTGACGAACAGCAGCTCATGGAAACATTCTTTATCAATGCACTACAAGAGGTATGCTCAGTCAATGTAGGTAACAAACAAGGCACATACATCGTCAATCAAAAAGAAAAGTTTAAGGTATGCGACACTAGAAAGACTAAAAAACGATTCAGTAGTGACACAACCTATACTATATACAATACTGAGGTGGGGAAAGACAACCAAGTACCCCTTTGGTTAATAGGTTTCCTTTATTAGGCAAGACCAAAAACATTATAACAATATTCATTTAATAAATTTCAAAATGGCTAAAGAAAAGAAGTTTATCACTTGTGATGGTAACGAAGCCGCTGCTCATGTGAGCTACATGTTCTCTGAGGTTGCAGCTATCTATCCTATCACTCCATCATCTCCTATGGCTGAGCACGTTGACGAGTGGTCAGCACGCGGACGTAAGAACCTTTGGGGTCAGACAGTAAGCGTTCAGGAAATGCAGTCAGAGGGTGGCGCAGCTGGTGCCGTACATGGTTCACTGCAGTCAGGTGCCCTCACAACAACATTCACCGCATCACAGGGTCTTCTCTTGATGATTCCTAACATGTACAAGATTGCTGGTGAACTTTTGCCATGTGTATTCAACGTTTCAGCACGTACACTTGCAAGTCACGCTCTTTGTATCTTCGGTGACCACCAAGACGTAATGGCTTGCCGTCAGACAGGCTTCGCCATGTTCTGTTCTGGTTCTGTACAAGAGGTTATGGATCTCTCTGCAGTTCCTCACCTTGCTTCATTGAAGACATCAGTACCTTTCATCAACTTCTTCGACGGTTTCCGTACATCTCACGAGTATCATAAGATTGAGTGCATCGATGTAGAGGATATTCGCCCATTAGTTGACGAGGAGGATATCAAGCGTTTCCGTGACCGCGCAATGTCACCGGAGCGTCCAGTAGTTCGTGGTACAGCTGAGAATCCTGAGACATTCTTCACACATCGTGAGGCATCTAACAGTGCATACGAGAATGTAGCAGAGGTTGTTGAGCACTATCTCGGGGAAATCTCAAAGATTACAGGCCGTGAGTATCACCTCTTCGATTACTATGGAGCTAAGGATGCAGAGAATATCATCATCTTGATGGGTTCAGCAACAGAGGCCGCTCGTGAGGCTATCGACTACTTGATGTCTCAGGGTAAGAAGGTTGGTATGATTGCTGTACACCTCTATCGTCCATTCTCTGTTAAGCACCTGCTCGCTGCAGTACCAAAGTCTGTTAAGCGTATTGCAGTTCTTGACCGTACTAAGGAGCCAGGAGCAGAGGGCGAGCCATTGTACCTCGATGTTAAGAGTGCATTCTATGATGTTGAGAATAAGCCATTGATCGTTGGTGGTCGTTATGGTCTCGGTTCTTCAGATACTACACCTGCTAAGATTATCGCTGTTTATGACAATCTTGAGTTGCCAGAGCCAAAGAATCACTTCACAGTAGGTATCGTTGATGACGTAACCTTCACTTCTCTTCCAGAAGTTGAGGAGATTCCATTGGGTGGTGAAAGCACATACGAGGCTAAGTTCTATGGTCTTGGTGCTGATGGTACCGTTGGTGCTAACAAGAACTCAGTAAAGATTATCGGTGACAACACCAATAAGTACTGTCAGGCTTACTTCTCTTATGACTCTAAGAAGTCTGGTGGTTTCACTTGTTCTCACCTCCGTTTCGGTGACAACCCAATCCGTTCTACTTATCAGGTAAATACTCCTAACTTCGTTGCTTGTCACGTTCAGGCTTATCTGAATATGTACGATGTTACACGTGGTTTGCGTAAAAATGGTACCTTCCTTCTGAACACTATCTTTGATGGTGAGGAACTTGTACACTTCATTCCTAATAAGGTTAAGCGTTACTTCGCAAAGAACAATATCAGCGTTTACTATATCAACGCTACTAAGATTGCACAGGAGATTGGCCTTGGTAACCGTACCAACACTATCCTCCAGTCTGCATTCTTCCGTATTACTGAGGTAATTCCTCTCGACCTTGCTGTTGATCAGATGAAGAAGTTCATCGTTAAGAGTTACAGTAAGAAGGGTCAGGATGTTGTAGATAAGAACTTCGCAGCTGTTGACCGTGGTAACGAATATAAACAGTTGACAGTTGACCCAACTTGGGCTAACCTCGCAGATGATGAAGCTAAGGCAGACGACGCACCAGCATTCGTTAAGGAGCTCGTTCGTCCAATGAACGCACAGGCAGGTGACCTCTTGAAGGTTTCTGACTTCGTTAATCATGACACTGTTGACGGTACATGGTCAGTAGGTACAGCAGCTTTCGACAAGCGTGGTGTTGCTACCTTCGTTCCAAAGTGGGATGCAGAGAATTGTATCCAGTGTAACAAGTGTTCATACGTTTGTCCTCACGCTTGTATCCGTCCATTCGTTTTGGATGAGGCTGAGAAGGCTAACTTCAATGAAGAGACACTTGATGTCATCGCTCCAAAGCAACTCAAGGGAATGCAGTTCCGTATTGAGGTATCAGTTCTCGACTGTACAGGTTGTAGCAACTGTGCTGATGTTTGTCCAGGCAAGAAGGGTAACAAGGCTCTCTCTATGACACAGTTCGTTGCTGGAGAGGAAGAGGCTAATCATCGTGCTGCAAACTGGGATTATCTCGTTAAAAACGTTAAGAGCAAGCAGAACTTGGTAGATATTAAGTCAAACGCTAAGAACTCTCAGTTCGCTCAGCCATTATTCGAGTTCTCTGGAGCTTGTGCTGGTTGTGGTGAGACTCCATACGTTAAGCTCGTTTCACAGCTCTTCGGTGACCGTGAGATGATTGCTAACGCTACTGGTTGTTCTTCAATCTACTCAGCTTCAGTACCTTCTACTCCATACACAACTAATGAAGAGGGTCATGGTCCTGCATTCAACAACTCACTGTTCGAAGACTTCTGTGAGTTTGGTATGGGTATGGCTATGGGTAACAAAAAGATGCGTGAACGTATCGCTGTGCTTCTTAACGATTCTATGGCTAACGACCATACACCTGCTGAATTCAAGGAGGCTGCTCAGGAGTGGCTCGACAACATGAATGATGCTGATGCATCTAAGGTTGCTGCTGCTAAGCTGAAGCCATTAATCGCTGCTGGCGCAGAGAAGGGTTGCCCTGTATGCGCAGAGTTGAAGACACTCGACCACTATCTTGTTAAGCGCAGCCAGTGGATTATCGGTGGTGATGGTGCTTCTTACGATATCGGCTACGGTGGTCTCGACCATGTTATCGCTTCTGGTGAGGACGTTAACATCTTGGTTCTCGATACTGAGGTTTACTCTAACACCGGTGGTCAGAGTTCTAAGGCTACTCCACTCGGTGCTATTGCTCAGTTCGCTGCTAAGGGTAAGCGCATCCGCAAGAAGGACCTCGGTTTGATGGCAACTACATATGGTTATGTTTACGTAGCTCAGATTGCTATGGGTGCTGACAATGCACAGACATTGAAAGCTATCCGTGAGGCTGAGGCTTATCCAGGACCATCACTCATCATCGCTTATTCTCCATGTATCAACCATGGTTTGAAGGTTAAGGGCGGTATGGGGCGTAGCCAGGCTCAGGAAGCAAACGCTGTTGCTTGTGGTTACTGGCACCTATGGCGTTACAACCCACTGTTGGCAGAAGAGGGCAAGAACCCATTCTCACTCGATTCTAAGGAACCAGAATGGGACAAGTTCCAAGACTTCCTTCACAGTGAGGTTCGTTTCCTCTCTGTCCTCAAGGCTTATCCAAATGAGGGAGAGGAACTCTTCAAGGCTTGTGAGGATATGGCTAAGCTCCGTTACAAGAGCTACGTCCGCAAGACTAAAGAGGACTGGAGTGAGGAGGCATAATTGCCTAACACACAGATTAAAAAGATATAGTTAAAATACTATATAACATACGCAAAGAGGCTTCTCCATCAAGGAGGAGCCTTTTTTTGATACCTATTCGTGCAACTTATTAATCTTAACTAGGGATATTCAGAATTTTTCTAACTAATTGTTTGTCAGTGTAATATATTATTTGTACCTTTACATAAAATCCCCCGAACGACCCTTCACGGGCAGAATCGGGGGAAAAATTTAAAAAAAACGTCGTGAAGATACAAAAAATTTCTGATATAACACCAACTTTGCCCTTTACAGAGTTTGATTTTTTACAGAGCTATCGTGACAGCTTTGCAAAAAGCGAACTTGGACGTATCCATTCCCAGCTCCCACTTAAGGAGTTGGCAGCAGCATGTACGAGTCGTAGCCATAAGAGCAAGCGGGGCAAAAAGCCTCTTTTTTCGTGTGAGGGAGAAATAGCCCTGATGTTCCTCAAGTCATACACAGGTCTGTCTGACGATGGCTTGATAGAGATGCTTAACGGAAGCATCCACATGCAGATGTTCTGTGACGCTCTGATAGACCCTTCCTGTCCCATCAGGGATGGAAAGATTGTAAGTGCCATACGCAACCGTCTTGCCCGTCTTCTTGACATAGACAGCCTTCAGGGCATATTGTACGCCAAATGGAAAGACAGCCTCAAGGACAAGGACCTATGCCTGACGGATGCGACCTGTTATGAGAGCTACCTGCGCTTCCCGACAGACATCAAGCTACTCTGGGAGTGTTGCCATTGGCTTCACAAGCTGCTCGTCTCCGAGTGTAAGCACCTGTCGGAGCGTGTTCCGAGGAGCAAGTATAATGATGTTGACAAGGCTAGGCTTGCATACGCCAAGCAGCGCAAGCACACAGCATCATCCACGCGCAAGCTCAGGAGAAGACTTCTGAAACTGCTCTCCAAACTTCTTTCTCAGTGGTACCGTCTTTGCAAATTGTATAGCCCTTGTATCAGCCTGTCGGCAGAACAGGAAAAGCGTCTCTCCGCCATACGTGCCGTATTCCGCCAACAGTCAGCCTTGTTTTCAGGCAAGGAAGTCAGGCACCGTATTGTCAGCATCGACCGTCCCTACCTCCGTCCCATTGTCAGGGGCAAGGAAAACAAGCGTGTGGAGTTTGGGGCAAAGGTCAACAACATACAGATTGACGGCATATCATTCATAGAACACCACAGCTTTGAGGCTTTCAACGAGGGTGTCCGTCTTAAGCAATGTGTTGAGTATCAGGAATCTCTGACGGGAGTCAAAGTTAAGCGTGTCGGTGCCGATTCCATATACGCCAACAATGCCAACCGAACAATGTGTACGGAAAAAGGCATAACCACCTGTTTCGTCAGAAAAGGTCCCAAACCCAAAGAAGAGTCTGAGTGTCTCAGGACGGCAAGAAAGATTATCGGAAACCTCAGGGCCACGGTAATGGAGGGCAGCTTCGGGAATCAGAAACAGCACTATGCCGTTGGGCGAATCAAGGCACGTAACATGTTCAGCGAAACATTACTGCTCTTCTTCGGAATCCATACGGCTAATGCCGCCATTCTTGCCGCAAGGCAGATGGCCAGGGACATGAAGAAGGTGGCTTGATAAAAAGATAAGGTGATTTTATATCCATCCATAGGCAGGTATGGAAGGGGCAGGTATGCCCATACGGCTCAACATTTGAGATTTTTGAGCAGAAAACACTGCAAATTCTTTTTCTAGGAGCTTTTCTAAGAAAAAGAATCCAGTTTTTGAATGCTCTTGGCAGGTTCAGGAGTGAATTAACTGAAATTCCCTAACTATATGTGTATTAACGACATACACCCATCAAAATAATAACATTAATGTCATGTTTCAATATTTTTAACCAAAGTTTCACGATCCAACATATGTGTGAAACAACTTCAATCCACTAAAGTTAAAACTTGTTAAATACAAAGCAACTAAACGAAATTATACCTATCTTTGGCAAATATAGTAGTTCAAATTTTAATTCACTTAAGCTAAAAAGATTATGAAGAAGGTTTTTATTATGGCTATTGCCGTAATTGCAATGACATTCGCAAGTTGTAACAACGGTAAAACTAATGCTCCAAAAGCTAATGCAGACTCAGACACAACAGAGTCAGTTGCTACAGATTCAGCAACAACTGCAGCAGCTCCTGCCTCAGCAGATCAGCTCATCGAGCAACTCAATGAGAAAGTAAAGGCTAAGGACGATAAGGGTGTAGCTGCATTGCTTACAGCAGCACAGACCAAAATGGCTGAATTAGCACAGAAAGATCCAAAAGAGGCACAGGCTTATGTTGCAAAGCTCCAGCAGTGGATGCAGAGTAACTCTGAGAATATTCAGGCTGCTTTAAAGTCTTCTGGCAATGAAGCTGCCGCTAACGCAGTAGGTGCTGCTATCGACGCTGCATCGAAAGCTGACCCAAAGGCTATTACTGAAGGAATGTCAAAGGCTAAGGAAGCTATGCAATCAGCATCACCTGAGCAGGTAGAAGCTGCTAAGAAGGCTGCCAAGGAAGCTGCAGAAAAGATGCAGGGCAAGACTGGCGAGGCTGCACAGAAGGCAATGAAAGACTTAGGTCTTTAATATCACCTACCCCACTTCCTTCACAGTTTGAAGGAAGTGGGAGATTATTCAAGCCGACACGATAAAGAAATCATCCAAGAGAAACACACTATCTCAAATAGTTTTCGTATCTTCGCACTATGATTAAGATTGAAGATGCACAAAAAGAGCAGGCTACGGTGATAGCCCATCTTATAATGGAGGCTATGAACCATGAGTGTTGTCAGTGGTTTGCAGGCCCTAATCATAGTTTAAAAGACTTTCATCAACTCATAACAAAGTTGGTAGAACGCGAAGACTCGCAATACTCCTATCTTAATACACTTGTAGCAATAACGGAAACAAATAAGATTGTTGGTATCTGTGTCAGCTACGATGGAGCCAAACTTAAAGAACAAAGAAAGGCTTTCATTGAAGGAGTTTTGGAGGCTTTCGATCGTGATTTTTCTAATATGGATGACGAGACAACAGCTGGTGAACTATACATCGATTCACTTTGTGTTGACAATTCTTTCCGTGGACGAGGACTTGCTAAGCAACTACTTGAAGCTACAATAGAAAAGGGAAGAAAGATGAACCTCCCTACTGGCTTACTTGTTGATACCGGAAACCCACAGGCAGAACGCCTTTATCATCGAATAGGTTTCGTTTACATAGATGACAACCAATGGGGTGGTCATAAGATGAAACACCTACAAAAACCTCTCTAAGAATCTCGTCTCTACAACTGATAACCATCACGCTGTAAGTAGAAAAATACACCTTTATTTGCCAATCTCTCCCCTTTGTCGTATCTTTGCATATGCAATAGGTTCATTACCATCATGATTAAAAAGGGAAAGCGGTGGGAATCCGCTACTGTCCCGCAGCTGTAAGTTATCTCTCATTGGTAAGCTGATACCACTGGTGAATATAAACTGGGAAGGTGCTTACCTACATTGGATAACAAGTCAGAAGACCTGCCATTGCAAGTCATTGCATCCCTCGAGGAAGGGCATTGCATAGAACCCTTTGATTATAGAAAGAGACATGAGGCAGTTGGCTTCTTTCTTACTTTTATTGTGCCCACTCGGTGCGATAGCACAGACAATTGATTCTGACACAACACAAACCATAGATGAGGTTGTGGTCAACGGTTTCCGTATTTCTGGAAATGTATTGGCAAGTTCGCCAATACAGGCGCTTTCACATGCTGACATGGAAAAACTTGGCATCCGTGACATGGGTGACGCCTTGAAACGCTTTGCTGGTGTACAAGTGAAAGACTATGGTGGTGTGGGCGGTATGAAGACGGTAAACATCCGTGGTCTTGGAGCAGCTCATACGGGAGTCATTTATGATGGTGTACAGGTGGGTGATTGCCAGAGTGGACAAGTTGACTTGTCTCGCTTTACACTTGACAACATCTCACTCATCAGTCTTCAGATTGGTCAAGACGATAATATCTATCAGAGTGCAAAGTCATATGCTTCTGCAGGTATGATTAACATTAGCACACTGCAAGACTATACAGTCCATAATGATAAATCAACAAGAAAGAAGACCGACCTCTCTACAACCATCCGTACAGGTAGTTACGGTCTTTTCTCACCTTCCCTACTCTTCCACCAGCAGTTCTCACGGCTTGGCATTGGGGCATACGGAAGCTATGAAAGGGCTGATGGTGTTTACGCATTCAAGTTGAAAAATGGTATCAAGACCATCAATGAACGACGTAACAATAGTGACATTGAGACTTGGAGAGGAGAAATTAACCTCGATTATCAGCTCAATGATAAACAAATACTGAAGTGGAAGACATACGGCTTCACCTCTCATCGAGGCTTACCGGGTGCGGTCATCTACGATAACACCTACTCTGCCGAGCGATTAGTTGACAAGAATGTCTTCACACAACTATTCTATGAAAACCAATTCAGCCAGCGTATCAAGTTAAAAGCAGCAGCTAAGTGGAATTATTCATGGTCACGTTACTCAGATGTGCCTGCCAGTGGCTATAAAGAAGATATCTACAGACAGCAGGAAGCATATCTAACAGCAACCTTATGGAGCGAGCCTTTACAAGGACTTCACCTCTCTTTGGCACAAGACTATGCACATAATCATCTCTCAATGTCTCTTTCACAGGCTGCAAACCCTACACGTAACTCTCTGTGGACAGCACTTGCGGCAAACTATCGAATTGGACAATTCACATTCAACACTTCACTCTTAGCAACAAATATCACCGAACGAGTAAAACTTGGAAATGCCTCTGATGGCTTCCATCGTCTCTCCCCAGCCTTCAGCCTACAATGGAGAATCTTGCAAGACCTCCGTTTCCGCTTTGGATATAAGGATATCTTCCGTACTCCAACACTTAATGAACTTTATTATACAGGCATTGGCAATCGTCGCTTAAATCCAGAGAAGTCACGCCAGTGGAATCTCGGTGCAACCTATTCTCATACCTTCAATCGTACACTTCAGCTCTCATTGACGGCAGATGGATACTTCGGTAATGTCACAGATAAGATTATTGCAGTACCCAAGATGTTCTACTGGCAAATGATGAATGCGGGAAAAGTGCGACAAATAGGCCTTGACATCTCCGCTAATGCAGAGAAACGATGGAGCAATGACTGGTCACTCAGTGTGACAGGAAGCTATAGTATGCTCAACGCAACCGATAAAACTAATCCAACCGATATTTACTATGGACACCAGATAGCTTATACTCCACGCCATTCGGGGTCAGTTAGTTCGCTACTGCACACTCCGTGGCTGGATTTAAGCTACAACCTATTGTTGATGGGCGAACGCTATTCATTGGGATATAATATTCTTGACAACCGCATGACAGCCTTCACCGACCATAGTATTACAGTTTCAAAGGATATCAACATCCTCGAACAACAACTGCGTCTACAATTTGACTTACGCAACCTTGGTAATAAAAACTATGAGGTTGTACGCTTTTATCCTATGCCAGGAACAAACTGGAGACTCACAGTAAGTTGGAAACTTTGAGGAAAAAGAGACAATTGTAAAAAGCAAAGAGTAAATAAAAGAGATAACAACAAATTATAAACAAAACAACAAGAAAAATGAAAAAGAATCTTCTTGCGCTTGGTGTCATTCTGATGTCAGCGCTTACATTCACAGCTTGTAGTGATGACAATGACTTTACTTACACACAGCCAGCAGTATCTAACACAGATGTATATGTTGCTTGTGCTGGTAACTGGAATCAAAACGATGGTACAGTGGGTATTCTCGACTATAACAGCGAGTCACGTCCAACTGCACCATACATCTACAGCAATGCTTACATGACTCAAAATGGTATCGGAATCGGTGATGCACAGGACTTAATTGTCTTTGGAACTAAGCTTGTCGTTACTTGTACAACATCTTCAAAGGTTGAAGTTTTGGACCGAATGGGTAAGACAGAACAAACAATTAAGTTGCATAACGCCAGTCCACGCTATTTGGCAACAGATGGTAATTATGTTTACTTCTCTGCTTACAATGGTAAGGTATACAAGATGAACCCTAACAACGCACAGAAGCCATTGGTTGACTCTGTAGAAGTAGGCGATCATCCAGAGGCACTTTCTGTTGCTAATGGTAAACTTTATGCAAACATCTCAGGTTATGGTAATGGGAATACTGTAGCTGTTGTTGACTGTAACTCATTTAAGAAGACAAAGACACTTACCGTAGGTAAAAATCCTTACAACCAGAGTATTGCTGTTGGTAATGATATTTACTTTGTATCAATGTTCAACAATGATAATGCTCTTGTACAGAAGATTAATGCTAAAAACGATGAGGTTAAAAAGCTCTTCAAGGCAAGTTCAATTGCATACAGTGCTAAGAAGAACGCACTCGTATGCCTATATGCTACCTACTATGATACGAACAAGCGTTTCTTTATCTATGATCTCGCAACTGGAAAGGAAACCGACCTTGATATGGCAGGCCTCAAAAATCCTTCACAGGTTAATGTTGACCGTTATGGTAACATCTATGTTATAGATAACCCAAGCTATACGGCACCAAGTGAAGTTTTCTATTACTCTCCAGAGGGTAAACTTATTCAGGGCAAAATTGTAGTTGGATATAGCGCACAGAACGTTCGCTTTGCCAACTAAAGTAAACTTTGCAGCTTGATGTAACGACTATTTTTATAGGTCAAGAAAAACATAAAGTTACCTATAATAGGCTTTACATCAAGACTGAACAAAATCGCTATAGACAATGATTAGGGGTGCACACTTTTGTGCATCCCTTTATTGTAAATCATTCAGAGCAGGAGGCGACAACACAAACCTATAAAACTTTAGGTATTTTTTTTCAACATATAACTAGTTACAGCAAAGTAAAATGGGCAAATGAAGTTGTAAAGTTACCTCCGTCAACGCATTAGAATAATTTATGCCTTAACTTATTCTATGTTTCTTCAATCTAACTATTATTCGACGTCGTGTTTATAAACTTCAGATCTGGTGCGGAGGCTTAGCACAATTGGTGCGGAGCGTATGCACCACATGTGTGAAGGACAAGCTTCACGATGACATATGGTTAAAATGGGATGTGTTATCGTAAAACATTGTAATACAAAGTTTTACCATGAGGAGTAAATAAATGAACACAAAAAAGTAGGAACAAAAACTCACAATAAATCCTACATGGACCAACTAAAGCTTTTATTCCTACTTTGATTATAATATCAAATGAAATTAACTATTAAAGTGGAGTTGTGAAAACAAATGAGCGGATAACCCAGTATGAGAGAATTCCGGCAATATAACCAACGAAGGCAATCCAAGATATGCGCTTCATATACCAGCCAAAGGTAATCTTTTCAAGACCCATTACAACGACACCTGCTGCAGAACCAACGATAAGCATTGAACCACCTACACCTGCACAATAAGCGAGCAACTGCCAGAAGAGACCATCGACAGCCATATCACCTGTTGCCTGAATAGGATACATACCCATACTTCCTGCAACGAGAGGAACGTTATCTACGATAGATGAAAGTACACCGATAATACCTGTAACAGCATAATGGTTACCATCGAAAGCAATGTTCAAACCACTTCCTAATTCTCTCAACACACCAACTTCCTCTAGACAAGCCACAGCCATCAAAATACCAAGGAAGAAAAGAATGGTTGACATATCAATACGACTTAGCAAGGTGCTCACGCGCTTTGAGAAGTGAACATTGTCACCTCTCCGTTTGTGAAGATTATGATAGAATACTTCAGTAATAGTCCAAAGAATACCCAGTACCAACAAGATACCAACAAAAGGAGGTAAGTCAGTGAAGAAATGGAACACAGGTACAAAGCAAAGGCCACCTACGCCGATAGCAAAAATAATTTTTCGCTGCATTCCATTAAACTCTAACACTTCGTGATCACCTGACAGGTCATTTGCCAACTCGTCTCTTTGGATATTGCCTTTCAATGAAAGCGATAGTAAGAAGGCTGGTATCAACATTGAAACCAAGGATGGAATAAATATCTCACTGAGAACACCACCAGCTGTAATCATACCTGAATTCCACAACATAATAGTTGTTACATCGCCGATTGGTGAGAAGGCACCACCAGAATTTGCCGCAATAATAACCAAAGAAGCGTAAATCATTCGGTCATGCTTATCGTGAATCAGCTTACGAAGAATCATTATCATCACGATACTCGTTGTCAGGTTGTCAAGAATAGCAGAGAGGAAGAAGGTCATAAAAGCAATCTTCCATAAAAGACTGCGCTTCGTCTTCGACTGCATGACATTCTTCACCCAGTTGAAACCACCATTCTGATCGACGATTTCGACAATCGTCATAGCTCCCATAAGGAAGAAAAGCGTAGTAGCAGTGTCGCCCAAGTGCTCCGTTATCAAGGAGTTGGCAAAAGCAACAACATTCTCACCTGCACCACTAAAATCAGGATGCATAAGCTGTACAAACGGAGCTGGATCAACCATGAAAAGTGTCCAGCAGAACACAAACATCAACAAAGCGATTGCAGCCTTGTTAATCTTAGTAAGGCCCTCCATAGCAATGAGCGCATAGCCCAAAACGAAGACCGAGATAATTGCAATTGTTAGTGTAGACATAATATTTATAGTTTCTATTTCTTTCTGGCGTACAAAGATAAGCAAAAGATATGAGTTGACATCTAAAGAAATGAAATTAATTATAAGAAAGGTGCAATCATTCAGCAAATTGTAGTATATTTGCAAATAAAGCAAGGAATAAAAGAAAGATATTACCGGGCAATAGATAAAATTATGGAGACGAAACATCTCAACGTTGTTTGTGCTATCGTTCGTGATGGCGACAAAATCTTATGTACACAGCGATTACGCAAAGGTCCCAATTACATTGCCGAACATTGGGAGTTTCCTGGTGGTAAAGTCAAACAGGGAGAGAATGATTACGAAGCGTTACGTCGTGAATTGCTTGAGGAGATGGACTGGAACATTTATGTAGGAGCAAAACTTGGTAGCATAGAATATGAATACCCTGACTTTACGATTCGCCTTACGGCCTATGACTGCATGGCACACGACAATGACTTTAAGCTTCTTGCACATATCGATTCTTGCTGGTTAACACCTGAGGAGTTCGCTAAACTCAATTGGACTGGGGCTGATGCGGAACTTATCAAACAACTTTGGAAATAAAAACCGAGTTGTTTCTCATCATCTGTTTCATCTTATTTATATATTAGTACTAGTTATCATCGTCAATTATTATCAAAACTATGAACGAAGAGATACAATCACTTATTGACCGGCTTAATGCAGCTTCTGACGCCTACTATAATGGTCGTGAAGAGCTTATGACTGATTACGAATGGGATGCTGCCTTTGATAAACTAAAAAGATTAGAAGAAGAAACAGGCATCATACTTCCCAATTCGCCCACACAAAATGTTTCTGCCGATAAGTTAACAGGAAAAAAGGAAGCGCATGAGTTCCCTGCACTGTCATTAGCAAAGACGAAAAAAGTAGAGGACCTTGCTAAATGGGCAGAAAACAAACCAATTTGGATTTCATGGAAGTTGGATGGACTAACCCTTGTTGTCACATACGATAATGGCAAACTAACCAAGGTTGTCACACGTGGTAATGGACACATCGGAACCAATATTACCCATCTCTCCAAGGCCATTGATGGTATTTTACAGACCATACCTTATAAAGGGCATCTCGTCATACGTGGTGAAGCAGCCATCAGCTACCCTGACTTTGAGCAGTTTAACATGGAAGCAGAGGAGGAATATGCTAATCCTCGCAACCTAGCATCAGGTTCTCTAACCTTAAAAGACATCAACGAAGTGAAGGCTCGCCACATACGTTGGATTCCTTTTACCCTTGTCTATACAGAGGAAGAAATCAACTCTTGGGGTAAAAGAATGGAATGGCTTGAACATCAAGGGTTCAATGTTGTTGATAGAGAACTTATAGAACAACCTACAATAAACAATATAGAACAAGTCATTCATCGTTGGACTGAAAGAGTAACGGGCACAAGTTCGTCACCTTTCCTCTACCCTGTTGATGGTTTAGTCATAACATATGACGACACAGCATACGCAGCAACAGGAACTGTCACAGGTCATCATGCTACACGTGCTGGCTTCGCTTTCAAATGGCAAGATGAAAGTGCAGAGACAGAGTTGAACTTCATAGAATGGTCTTGTGCAGCATCAACCATCTCCCCTGTTGCTGTTTTTCAGCCTGTCGAACTAGAAGGAACAACTGTCAAACGTGCATCACTCTGCAATATATCGGAATGTGAGCGATTAGGAATTGGCGATAAGGGAACGAAGATTGCTGTTATCAAGGCAAATAAGATTATTCCGAAGGTTATCAATGTCATTGAAAGAGTTGGAATTTTCCACATTCCTGAAACCTGCCCTGTATGTCATTCTGCTACAGAAGTCACCGAGAGTGAAGTCAGCAGTACACGTACACTGCATTGTACAAACGTTCATTGCCCAGCAAAACAACTGAAGAAGTTCGGCAGATTCGTTTCGAAAGAAGGTGTAAACATCGACGGATTATCAGAACAGACTATTCAAAAATTCATTAATCTTGGATGGATTATAGAATATGCAGACTTCTTCCACCTCAATAAACATGCTAACGAGCTGCGCACTATGGAAGGTTTCGGCAATAAGAGTGTCGCCAAGTTGTTAACAGCCATTGAAAAGGCTCGCAACGTAGAAGCACGTCGTCTACTCTTTGCACTTAACATTCCACTTGTAGGACAAGATGTCTGCAATCGTTTGTTATCAGCTTATTCATTGGAGGAACTTATCAAGACAGCTGCAGAAAGCGCTAACGATGATGTCTTCTCAACAATTGCAGGTATCGGACCAGAGAAAAGCACAAGCTTTGTTCGTTGGATGAAAGATGCTGATAACCATTCCATGTTACAGCATTTACTATCTGAATTAAATATCAGTCAAACGTCTTCTGCTCCCACGGGGACCGGTTGTCAAGGATTGACTTTTGTTATTACAGGTGATGTTCATCACTACAAGAATCGCAATGAACTGAAGGTCTACATAGAGAGTCAAGGCGGTAAAGTAACAGGTTCTGTGTCTAAATCAACAAATTACCTTATCAACAATGACGTTGACAGCACTTCTGGAAAGAATCAGAAAGCAAAGGAGCTCTCTATTCCTATAATTTCAGAGGATGAGTTCATAGCTCGATTTGCACAAACAAAAGCATCTGAACAACCCACAGAAATGACTTTATTCTAGGGACAGAACAACTTAATACATAGCAAAAGGAGACGATGTGTGGTTATCGTCTCCTTTTGCAATTTAATAAAACAAAGTTTATTTGGCTGTTTAGAATGTCCACTTAGCAGCTACCGTAGGGATAGCATAGAAGCGATTGTTCTGTCCTTTGTCATTCCAAACAAAGTTATTGCTAATCTCAACCTCAGTACCCAAAGAGAGGTTTACATCTTTCATTCCCTTTAGCGTATTGAGATTAAACCAGAACTGAGGCTCAGAGAGAAGAATCATTTTACCATTAACATTTGGATCATACCAAAGATCACAGAATCCAGAGAATGTACAAAGACCTTTAGCGAAAGTTGTACCCCATACTTCAGTCAGCTGAAAACCACTGAAAGGATGTGCACCAGTGTGAGCATTCTTAAACTGATACTTATACATTAACTGAAGACTAAACGTCTTTGAAAAGTCTTTTGATGCCCAGTTCCATGCTCCACCAAGAAGAACAGCATGCTGATAACGGTTACCATAATAGCTATCCATACTTTTACCAGAGCCTAAACCACCATTATACTCTACGTGTGCAGCCCACTGCTTATTCTTCGTAAGATTAAACTCACGTGAAATCTCCCAATAAGCACCCATTACTCCATCACTCTTGTAGTCAATATCAGTAAACATATAGGTAGAACCCCATGTGTCAGGTTTGAACATTTCTACTGTTGTTGTTACTGACGTACGAGAACTTAGGTTCTTATAAAGACTATGACCTAAGTCATAATGCAACTGGACATCTTGTGCATTTGCACAACAAAAAGCTGCTATCATACAGATAGCGAGGGTAAAGAATCTCTTCATAACTGTTCTTAGTTTATATATTAGAATCTACGGCAAAGTTACAAAAAAATCCTAAACTATCAACGTAATAGCAAAAGATTAGTTAACTTTGTACCTATATGAGAATAGATATCATCACCGTATTACCAGAGATGCTGGAAGGATTTGTACACGAAAGTATCCTTGCCAGAGCGGAAAAGAAAGGATTGGCAGAGATTCGTCTGCATAATCTTCGTGACTACACAAAGGATAAATGGCGTCGTGTTGACGACTATCCTTTTGGTGGACAGGCTGGTATGGTCATGCAGATTGAACCTATCGACCGTTGTATTACTGCTTTGAAAGAAGAACGAGAGTATGATGAAGTTATCTTCACATCTCCTGATGGCGAACAGTTTAATCAGAAAATAGCTAATGACCTCTCATTGGGAGGTAACTTCATTATTCTTGCAGGACATTATAAAGGTGTTGACCAACGTGTGCGCGACCATCTTATTACACGTGAGATATCTGTTGGCGACTTTGTTTTAACAGGTGGTGAACTACCAGCTGCCATCATTGCTGATGCTGTTGTACGATTAGTCCCGGGTGTTATCAGTGATGAACAAAGTGCACTCTCTGACTGTTTTATGGATGATATGCTCTCAGCACCTATCTACACTCGCCCTCGTAGCTATAATGGTTGGGATGTTCCAGAAATTCTACTCAGTGGAAACGAGGCTAAGATTAGACAATGGGAGTTTAATCAAGCAATGGAACGCACTAAACGACTACGCCCTGACCTCTTAAAAGAATAAGACTACTGAGCGCTGTAATATAAAACAACAATAACTAAGGCGCAGTTTTAAGATATACAAAAGAAGTTGCAATAACAGATAGGTACGCAATCCATACTCCTATCCTTTATTGCAACTTCTTTTTTGACATACTTCTATTACTTTAAGAAGAAGCAATTTACCCATTGTTAGGTATTGTAGCATTCTAATTTTATCTATACTTTTGCATCCCAATATTATATTTTCAGGATTTATACATTTATCAATATGGTTAAAAGATTACACTCTTATCTTTTATTGACAGGCACCTTATTATATTCAGCAGCTCTGCCAATAAATGCACAAGGAAACACTATGGGAAAAGTCCCAACTGACAGCCTTACACAAGACACATTATTCTCAACTCCTTATCTGCACGCTCAAACGTTGCAGACGGTTGAAGTAATTGGGCGTAACGAACGTTCCTATAAGAATACCAACTCTTTCATCGGTACAAAAACAGAGACACCTTTGAAAGACATTCCACAGTCTATCGGCTACGTAACAAAGGAGTTAGTGCGCGACCAAGGCGCAACCACAGTTAATGAAGTTGTAAAGAATATCAGTGGTGTAAACCAATATACCTTCTATAATGACTTCTCTATCCGTGGTTTCCGCACTACTGGTAACCGCAATTCAGGAAACCTTGTCAATGGTATGCGCGCACAAACAAGTCTTTGGAAACAGCAGTCACTGGCAAATATCGAGCGTGTTGAAGTAATCAAAGGTCCTGCTTCTGCCCTTTTTGGCAATGCTGCACCAGGTGGTGTTATTAATCGTGTAACTAAGAAACCACTACCTTATCAACGCAATACAGTATCAACAACCGTTGGTAGCTTCAACACACTGAACACCTACGGAGATTTTACGGGACCATTAGACAAGAAGAACACCCTTCTATATCGTCTTAATATCGGTTACGAACATACTGATTCTTACCGTGACCTACAGGAAAATACAAACTATATCGTTGCACCATCTTTCTCATTCCTCCCAACACAAAAGACACGCTTTAACGTTGACATAGTTTATCAGCGCACCAATGGTAAAGTTGACCGTGGTCAGCCTATCTTTGGAGATGGTGACCTCAATTCAGTACCAATTAGTCGTTCGCTCTCTGCAACAAATGATTATCTAAAGGAGAACCTCGTGAATATCACACTTGGTGTAACCCATAAGTTCACGGATAACCTCTCCTTTAATGCTACCTATCTGAACTCTTCCTATGATGAGGACCTTCGTGAGCACAATCAGGCTAATGCGTATGTGAAGTTAGCCGATGGTACACAAAGTCCGTCACGCATTCTTATGCAGTGCCTTGTACGCCAGCGTCACTTCCGTAACAACAGTTTCAACACCTATTTTAACTATAACGTAAACACAGGTCCCGTTAATCATCGTATCCTTTTAGGTTATGACTATTTCCAGATGGCACAGCAAGCTGGCTCGTCAGCAATGACTGCAGGAGGCTATCTATTGAAGGACGGTACGACAACAACAGCCTTCAAGCCTGCCAACATTGCTAAGTACGTACTTGACAAGGATGGTAATCCACAAACGAATGTGCCTTACTATGACTTGACAAGTAATAATAACAACATTGAGCGTGACTATTCGAAGTATATCTTTGTCTCAACAGCACTCTCTCCTTACCTGCAGTATTCTCATGGTATCTATCTTCAAGAGCAGATGGAAGTAGGACCAGTAAAACTTCTCTTGGGTATACGTCAGGAGATATTCACCGATGTACTAAATTACAAGACCAATAAGGAGAGCCGTACAACTCAACATGCGTTCATTCCACGCCTTGGTGCTGTCGTTGCTATCAACAAGAATCTGAATGTGTATGGTACATGGGTAAAAGGCTTTGAACCACAGAGTGCATCCGTACAGGGGAACCCTAACACTGGTGGACCATTTGACCCAGAATACAGCCAGCTGTTAGAGGCGGGCTTGAAAGGTGAATGGTTTGACAAACGACTCAGTACTACCCTTTCTTTCTTCCATCTTCAGAAACGCAATACACTCTATAATGCCAACGACGCAAATAATCCAGAGTTGTTGGAACAAGTGGGAGAAGAAACTTCAAAGGGTATTGAATTAGATGTAGCAGGTTTCATTCTTCCTAATTGGAGTATCGTTGCTAACTATGCCTACACCCATGCTGCTATCACAAAGACTGCAACCAACTCTGAGAAAGACTATGGTATGCAACGTCCAAACACTCCACGCAACTCATTCAACATTTGGTCAAAGTATATCATTCAGACAGGTGCTTTACGCAACTTTGGTTTCGGTCTGGGTTTCAATGCAGTAACAAAGCGTTACGGACAAGTTGGAAGACGTGAGAATACCATTGTCTATCCTGGCTATGGACTCCTCAATGCAGCACTGTATTATCGACTTCGTAACTTGCAGGTACAGCTAAATCTCGACAACGCAATGAATAAAGTTTATTGGGTGGGAGGTTACGACAAGCTCCGTTCCTTCCCAGGTGCTCCACGCAGCATAAAAGCTACAGTGACTTACAAGTTCTAAGGAGTTAAAAAGCGTCCTAAATAAAAAGCCTTCATCCATCTACAGAGCTATAGCCTTTGTAAAAGGATGAAGGCTTTTTCTATAAGTAACAACGCACTATAAACCATGTACGCACCTTTACACCCCACTACTTTGACAATGTATGTTTTTGTAAATAGGCATATTTACCAGGAAAAGGGCTATCATAATCAAAATCCTCTACACAACTAAATACCACATATCGATTGTAGACTATCAGGTTATAACGCCGATTTAACTTATACACAAGCGAGTCTGTAAGCGGTTTATCATAGATTCTATAATTAAATTCTTTATTTCCTGTCTTCCCATAAACGATTTCTGTATAGTCACTTATTGCACCACCTCTACTGACAGATAAGCCTCGATAACCCATCTTCTGCAAGACTAAACGAACTGAATCAAGCTTTTCTATACTTAATCCTATCTTTTGTAGTTCTCTTTCCTGTTCTTTCTTCGACTCTATCTCATCACCTTTGAAATTAACTTGTTGCTTTGAAGAGACACCCCAATCCGTCAGTTTTCCATGCTTCGAATACTCTACAGAGAACCCAGTACTATCTGGTAGCCAACATCTTGTAACTTTAATAAGTCTCTCTATGTTCTGCCGATTAGCCTTGTAGGACACCTCCATCGTCTCAGGGGTACACTCTTTTTGTGGAACAACAGCAAAGCCCACAATACACAATACCTGTAAGATATTAAAGCAATGGAGTCCAAGAAAGATATTGTTCACATAATTACGATACCAAACTGACTGTACAAGAGAACAGATATAAACAAGAACAATAGGTATTGAAATGTACCAACCAAGTATTGCAAAAAACATTAACCAGGAGAGCGAACCCTCTGTATCATCCTCTTCGTAGAAGACAAACATGGTTGTTAACAACAGGAAAGTTATAAGAACATATATCAAAAAACGTAGAAACAGCCAGAAGAAGAAACGATAATAGCTTTTACAAGAACCCTCTGCATCGACAACTACATCCTTTTGCTTACTTTTCTTCCTGGTATCCATCCATAGCCAAACACCAAGAACTATTAAGAAGAGGAAAATGTTAACAGCAAAAATAATCATGTTATATGTTGATTAAACTTTCAGGAAATTATTGGACAAAGATATTTATTTATCTTCGAAATTACAAGAGAACAAACTAAAACATGTTCATAAATAAATAGGCAAATCCCACTTAACTTAAAAGCCATTTATTACACTATCGGTATCATAGTTTTTTTTATTTTCAAGTTGCTGTCATTTTAACATTTAAAGAAAACTCACTGTGTAACAGTTTATTATCTCTTCACAAAGAATGACAGCAGTGACAGCAAATTTGATTTCAGGAAGAAATAGGTAAACTACCCAATATCACAACACAAAGTAGCTGGAGAGCATTAAAACAATGAAAACCAAGAAAAACTTTATTCGTATAATCACGATGTCGAATAGCTTGAACCAGCGAGCAAATATAAATAATAATAAGAGGTATTGAAATAAACCAACTTCCAACAACAAATATCATAATCCAAAAGCAACATTCGCCTGCATCATCACCTGCAAACGATGCAAGTAACACTAAGAACAAAAAGGCAGTAACCAAAGCATACGACAACACACGTAGGGATATCCAAAAAAAGGAGCGCCAATTCTTTTTGTAAAGTGTTTCTATTTTTACCGCTTCCCCACTCTTCGCACCATTACTCCAATAACTCACTAATAGTGATATACCAAGAGCAAGAATACAAATTAGTATAATGATAGTAAATGCAAACATAATTAATTTATTGTACCAGAAAAGCCGACCGAATAAATAACAAGAAAGATCTCTTGCAAAGATATCCTTTTATTCTCACATATACAAGTGAAGCATCTATAAAGAAATGACTTCAACAACTTATAAGGCTGTTTTATGAAATATATCTTGTTACTCGTCACACATGGGGTTGAGCATTAACTCCTTACAACATACTATAGAAGGAGGGTGTATCAATCGCTTGACACACCCTCTAACATTATCTGTAATCTATTTGATTATACTTTATTCAGCATAAACTTACTTGATAGCTTCACCATTTGCCTCAACTGGCCAGTAAATATTCTGGTACAAGTTTGAGTTCTCTGCAGTACCATCAGGAGAACAGAGCTGCATCTCCTGATAAGAGAATGGAGACAAGTAGTGTGCCTGATAGAAGGTGTAACCATTATAAAGAATATTGTTAGTCTTCTGAATCTGGTAAGGACGGATATACTTTGTAAGCTCCTTAGCTGACATTGTAGCCTTAGCACCACCATCAGCAATAATCAGACTAACACCCTTATCATTTACAAAAGAAGGATTCTGATAAATCTGATCCCAGAAGTTAACACCCTCAATCTGATAGTTCTTCACCTGATCCAAAGATGCCCAACGAATCAAGTCGTCATTACGAAGACCTTCGCCTGCAAACTCGCTACGACGCTCACGACGGATAGAATAGAGTGTTGCATCCACTGGCTGACCAGCTGAGAACGCTGCCCAGTCGTATGATGGACGATTTACATCAGCCTCCTTAGTCATATCAGTAGCAGCAATAGTTGTTGAGATTGGAGCAGTGATACCAGCGCGTGCACGCAAAGCAGTCCAATAACCAGTTGCTGTTGCATCCAATGAACCAGTACGGAGATAAGAAGCCTCAATGTAGTTGAGCATAGCTTCCTCAACGCGAATGATAATCTGACCATCAACATCAGAGAAAGTCTGACCTAACTGCATATCAGGGTTATAGTTGTAGAACTTACGCTGACGATATCCAGTTACGTCTCTACTTGCCTGGTCTGTTGCAAAAAGAGTTGCCGCATCGAATAAAAGTTTAGTAATGGTAGGTTTACCTTCTTTAACTCTTTGCTTATTAATTAAATCAATACTCTTCTGATCAATATCAAGGTCATTAGACTCACCGAACACGAAAAGCTGCAGACGCTCATCGCGATCAGTCTTAGTCAAGTCAACAGTTGTATCACCGTGATAGCCTGATCCAGATGCGTAGATTGGTAAACCATTCTTCATAAGGAATGACTCAACAAGACCACGTGTCCAACCAGTTGCTGCACCACCACGAAGCTTATTAGAAGTGAGGTGAGCAAGAGATGGTGTCAAATTTGAATTAAACTGACGCCACAACAACACCTCAGGGTACTTAGACAAGTCTGGACTTGCAAACATATCATAGTATGGATTCCAACCATTGAAATTACCAACAGTACCTGGGTTCATTACGTGGTTGTTTTGAGTTGTCAAAGGCACTGCATCACACACCTTCTTTGCAGCATCAATAGCCTGATCAAGGAAGAAGTTAACCTCATCATCCTGATTAATAGTGAAGTTCTTGTTCCACTCCTTGTTCTTACCTGGCCAGTTAGCATCACCTGGCACACGACCAGTACCTCTGTGATACTTCTCAAAGGTTGCCTCATAGAGTGCCATTCTTGACTTCATAGCCAAAGCAGCATTCTTATTAATACGCACCTTACTTGCAAAATTCACCTGTAACTTATCAATAGCCTTATCCATATCAGAAAGAATCTGACGTGCAACAAGGTTACGAGGCTGACGCTTATTTGCTTCAACAAGGTCGTTGTCAATGTTAAGCTCCGTCAGCGAGATAGGAAAGTCTCCATAAGTCTGGAGCTTATCATAATAGAGCATCGCTCTGATGAAGTAAGCCTCACCCATATACTGGTTGATAAGATCAGAAGAACCAGTTATCTTGCCGGCAGCTATCTTAGCCTCAGTCTCATTGATGAACTTATTGACATTACGAATAGCATTCATACCAATACCACCAGCTGTAGGTACCTTCCACTGGTCCTGTAAAAACATTCCGGTATTTCCACTTCTTGCAGCCTGATTATCAGTCCCATTATCAAATGTTGCCACGCCTGCCCACCATCCACTGTTGTTAGGGAAGATAGATGTGTAATAGTTGATTGGGAACGTACCTAACTGATCAGCTGTTGTGTAGTAAGAGCCAGGAGAAATTGCGTCGAGTGGCGGTCTATCGAGAAAATCGCTACACGAAGTAACCGTCATACCCAAGCAAAGAATAGGCAATCCTCCCTTCAATATATTTGAAATTATATTCTTCATAATTGCTACGAATTAAAAATTAAGATTTAAACCGAAAGAAATTGTTCTCTGGAGTGGGTAAAGCTTACCTGGTCCCCAATCACCGCCAGTTGCCTCTGGGTCAAAGATCTTGTTCATCTTTGTAAATGTTGCGAGGTTCTCAGCAGAGAAGTAGAAACGAATGCGGCTTGCACCAATCTTGCTTGCAATAGCAGCAGGAAGAGTATAACCAAGCTGAATATTCTTGATTCTCATATAAGCTGCATTCTGCAAGTAGCGATCACTTGTCTGGAAATTCTTACCTCCCGCACCGAAGAGAGGACGTGGATAAAAAGCATTGGTATTAGGACCTAAGTTAGTGTCAGTCTCTGGACGCCAGTAGTCTAAGTGATCCTTGAAGGCTGCAGCCTGCCACATACCAGTATTAGCACCTACACTGTAAGGAGAAGCATCCCAGAAGTCACGCTTACCAACACCCTGCATAAAGATGAGGAAGTCAAAGCCCTTCCAATTAGCATCCAAAGTGATACCGAAACGATAACGTGGCAAAGAGTTACCAATCTTGGTCAAGTCACCCATATCATCGTATGTGCTCTTACCAGAGTTCACCTTCTTATCACCATTGAGGTCTTTGTACATAACGTCACCGGCAGCCCAGTCAGAACCCCATGATGGCTTGTTATTAGCCAACCACTCAGTCATCTGCTCGTTTGTCTGCGCAATACCCTCTACCTGATATCCGTAGATGTCACCCATACGCTTGCCTTCGCACCACTTTGAAAGCAGACGATTCGGGTTGTAAAATCGAGTAATAGTCTGGAAGTCATCAGAAAGAACAAGCTTAATACCATAGCCAACCTGACCAACTCTATCACGCCATCTAACCTCCAAGTCCCAACCATTAGAACGCATATCACTATTGTTCTCTCTTGGTAAATCAGCACCCAAAATAGAAGGCTTAGCAGGTGCAGGACCTACCATATCCTTTGTAGTACGAACATAGTAGTCGAAAGTACCCTGCAGTCTGTTGTTGAACATACCAAAATCAAGACCGATATTCCATGAACGAACACTTTCCCAGGTAAGGAAAGGTGACACCAAACCTGGAGCATTAGAAATGTTCACACGCTCACCATTAACAAGCCAAGAAGAAGCAGATGCACTTACCGGCTGGCTCAAGAACCAAGGATAGAGTGCTGTAATATTGGTATTACCCAAAGCACCGTAGGTTGCACGGAGTTTCAGCGTATTAACAGTCTTTGTCAAAGGCTTGAAGAACTTTTCGTTAGCAATGTTCCAACCCAATGCGAGTGAAGGGAATGTACCCCATGTCTTATCGCCGATAAAGCGTGAAGAACCATCACGACGGATAGAGAACTCTGCGAGGTAACGTGAATCGTATGCGTAGTTGATACGACCAAAAGCACCCATTGTAGCCCACTGAGTATTTGAGAAGCCTGGCTTCACATCCTTGTTAGTAGCATTGTTAAGTGTAGGAACAGTTGGAGTAATCAAGTCTGCACGTGATACACTAAGATAAGTGTAAATGTTTGACTCCATATCCAAACCAGCCAAGAACTTAAAGTCATGCTTATCGTTCAATGTGAATGCGTACTCTGTAAAGAAACGACCATTGTAATAGTTGTTCTTTGACATAGACTCGCCTACGTTTGACTTACCAGCTGCGTACTCACCGCTCCATGCAGCAGCTACTGGATTCTGATCTGGGTCATAATAGTAGATTGGCAAGACATCCCAATGATTGTGGTAGTTAACGGTATTGTAGTTACCCTCCAAACGAATCTTCCAACCCTTGATTGGACGGAATTCGAGAGCTAACTGCTGATAGAGCTTATCGTTCTGTGTAGCGTCAAGACCACCATTCTCCATCTGAAGAATCTCATTACCATGAACATAGTGTCCGTTTGGATCGAAAACTGGGTTAGTCGGCCAACGACGAGCAATGTTATGGAAGAAGAGACCTGTCATGTAAGAAGGACGACTATAGTCCTCACGTACCCACTTTGTATTATAGGTAACTGTGAACCAATCTTTCAAGTTAGCAGTAATCTTACCTGAGAAGTTGTAACGCTTAAGTTTGTCCTTACCATGACGAATCAAACCCTGCTGGCTAAGAACAGCACCACTGAGGTAGTAGTTCACCTTGCTTCCGCCACCACTAAGGGAAACGTTATGCTCGGTAGAAGGAACACCAGACTTATACATCTCCTTAAACCAGTTGGTATTGTCCCAAGAACCATTATACATACTCCAAGGCTCATTAGCAGCAGTACCCTGCCATGTTGTAGTAGCCTCTTCACCTGGTCTTGGAGTACCATTGATATGATTCTTGATTTTTTCAAGCATATCCTGGCTGAATGGAACACTACCAGCACCACTATTAGCAGCAGCATCATTCCAATAACGTGCGAAGTCATATGAGTTAGGCATCTCAGGAATCTGAGTTGCTGTAGAGAAACGTACGTTACCATTGTAAGACACGTTCATACGTGAATCCTTACCGCTCTTTGTAGTAACGAGGATTACACCGAAGGCTGCACGTGAACCGTAGATAGCACTTGAAGAAGCATCCTTCAATACAGAGATACTCTCAATGTCATTTGGAGAAATAGAGTAAAGATCACCTTCTGAACCATCGATAAGTACGAGTGGAGCAGCATTAGAACCATCACCAATAGTTCCTATACCACGAATATTCATGCTCATACGGCTGTTAAGCGAACCACCAGAATTGCCAACGCTGAAGTTCAAACCAGGAACCTCACCCTGCAATGCCTGAGCAACACTTGTTACTGGACGAGACTCAAGCTGCTTAGAATTAACAACTGAGACTGCACCAGTAAGGTTAACTTTCTTCTGAGTACCATAACCGACAACAACAACATTGTCGAGCATCTCACTGCTCTCCTGAAGTGTCACCTTCAAGTCCTTACCATTCCAGGTCACCTGCTGGGTCTTATAACCAACATAAGAGATGGTAAGTGAAGAGCCTGAAGCGATACCGTCTATCTCGAAATTACCATCAAGATCAGTTACACTTCCTTTCTTGTGTCCATTACTTACGGCAAAAACAGAGGCTCCAACAACAGGGTCTCCATTATTGTCGACAACTGTTCCCTTACATACAGCTTGCTGTTGAACAACAGCTGCATTCGCTTTATACGTAATGTTGGCGTGCAGTAAATTGGTACTGAACAAAGCCACCATTAACAAGCTCGTAGTCCTTTTTCTTTTTAGGTACATAGGCTTTTAATATACTTAGGTTAAAAAATTCTTTTAGGTTTTACAAACGCAAAGTTAAATCATTTTAAACGTCAACTCTACAACATTAATGGTAAAAAATGTTAAACATATGTTTTATTTAGTTTATTGTAAAAAAAACAACTACTAATCACCCATTCTTTTGCAATTTTCTGCAATTAACAACATCTGACAGCGACTCTCTCAGGCACATGGATGACATACTATCCAACAAAGGCAGCTCAACCTAATAAAAAAAGCTGATTCTACTGCTATCAAGATTATAACATTAATTAATAGACAAAGATGCTTTCCCAAAACCATATAGAGCTACCTTAATAAATATAACTTTAATAGAGCTATCAGGTTTTCTTCCGTCAGTTCATCCTCTGTTACATTTATATAGTAATGCTCATAACTATATGAAAATCTTTTGTTCTTATCAGGTTTATCACAACATACATTGATATATACACTCCTCGTGAAGTCTAATATATTTGAATTTAGGAACAACCACTTTGCAACACTTTGTGTCAAGTTCCCATATTTATTACTGAGTTCACTTGACGTCTTCTCTGGTCGTTGGAAACATATATTAAATCCACCATAGTGTGTAGATAATTGCGTACATGGGAAACTATACGCATCATTCTCTGACGTAGCGACATTCCAACTCTCCGCCAATTCAAATGACTTAAAGTGTTGTGTCAAAGAATCAATTTGAGGAATAAGCTGTTGAATAACAGCTGGCTTATTATTCTTCACAGCATTACATGATATTTCTAAAATATCAATCAAACTTCCTCGCCCAACATCCACCTTACGTGAAGAGTATTCAGCTCCATCTTGCAAGTCAAAGAAAAAACAAGTCTTTAGTTGAATACCAAGCTTCTTACGTACAAAGGTTGTAGAAGAAAACACTGCATAACGCAACAATGATGCTATTTTCATTTGACAAAGACTATCTGTGATTTCTTTCTTATTGCCTTTTAAGTCCTTGTAAGCAAGTATATATGTTCGTTCTGAGAAGAGCAAACCCTTGATTACTTGCAAGGCGTACTTCTCAGACTCCCCATCTACAACAATATACTGTTGTGATGCGAGAGGATTATACAACTCCTTAAGTACAGGCGCATAGAGTTCATAATCCTGCTTACTACAAGGAGAAAAACGATTCTGTGCCACCGATGTTATCGTCATAAAGAGTAGCAATAATAGTAATAAAACCCTATTAAAAGAAATACTATAAATTTCTTTCATACCATCATCATTTATACGCTTACTCTTAAAAATCAACTCTCTATTCTTCCAATTTCCGAATTACTTTACAAGGATTACCAGCAGCCAAAACACCACTTGGAATATCATGTGTAACGACAGAACCAGCACCTATCGTAGTATTATCGCCTATCGTCACACCAGGAACAACGACAACATTACCACCAATCCACACATTATTGCCTACATGAATAGGCAGAGCATACTCTATCTTCTTATTCCGCTGCTCAACATCAAGTGGATGACCAGCTGTATAGAAAGAGCAATTAGGTGCAATAAAAACATTATCGCCAAATGTCACCTTAGCCTCATCAAGAATGACACAATTTGTGTTAGCAAAGAAATTCTCACCCACCTCAATGTTATAACCATAGTCACAAAAGAAGGGAGTAACGATAAACATTCCGTTACCAGCTTTACCAAACAACTTCCTCAGACGTTCCATACGCTCTTCGCGGCGAGAAGGTGGAATCTGATTTATCTCGTAACATTCGTTCTCACAGTGGTATAAATCTTTCAGAACCTCAGGAGCGTTTGCTTGATAAAACATCCCTTTCTTCTGTTTTTCTTTCTCTGTCATAACTTAAATTAAATATTTATTCTCACAAAGATACAAAGCAAATTCTAAAGAACTGAAACTTTTATTCACAAAAAGAGATTTTTCAGTACAAAAAGGCGAGATACATAAAGTTTTTTGTATATTTGCGAATAGATTGACCAATTATTTAATAAGGAATGAACATGATGACATACGAATTTATACTGAGACTATTTGTTGCTGCCATGTTGGGTGGAGCAATTGGTTTAGAACGTGAGTATCGTGCGAAAGAAGCAGGTTTCCGAACACATTTCCTCGTAGCGTTAGGTAGTGGCTTGTTTATGATACTATCCCAATTCGGCTTTGATGGAGTACTCAGACATTACGAACAAGTATCACTCGACCCCAGTCGTATCGCCTCGCAGGTTGTGACTGGTATTGGTTTCATTGGTGCTGGAACGATTATCTTTCAGAAGCATGTGGTACGTGGATTGACAACGGCTGCAGGTCTATGGGTTACCTCTGCCATTGGTATGACAGCAGGAGCAGGAATGTATGTGCTTTCCATAGCAACTACAGTTCTCGTTCTTCTTTGTCTAGAGGCACTCTATTTTTTCTTTCAATATTTTGGCACACGAAATATCAACATTAGATTCAGCACACCAAAAGAAGAAAACATTCAGCTTGTATTGCAACACCTACGTAAGAAAGAAGTAATTATTGATTCATACGAAATGAATCGAAAAGATACATCTTCTGGTTATTATTACGTTGTGACTATGGAAATGAAGTTCAAACGCAAACGTTATAAAAACTACCTTCTAAATTTTATGTCTGAATTTGAAAACGTCACAGTTGAGTCAATGGAATAAATACAGGCGCAATAGCTTTACGTTTTTCTCATTAAATGCGTAGATGCACGTTTCATATAGAAAAATTAGAAATTACATTCTTTAAAATACACGTTGATAAGCTAACCGACTAGTTCCATTTTCAAGGTAAATAATACCACAATAACTAAAGTCCAAACGAGCTAAAGCAGCCAACATTGGACGATTGTCTGCATGAGTATCTATTCGAATAGAGGACGTGAAAGATGAGCAATAAGCGATGATATCGGACATAACGCCATGCACTCCTTCCACAGAAGCTACACGATGAATGACATAATAAGATTGATTATCTAGCCAACGCCCATTATCAATACGCAGATAAGTAGGCTCTGGTCCAGATTTAAAAACAAATGTTGCAATCGGCTTATCATCCTCAAAAAGTAAATAACAATCACCCAACAGGATATCACACTTTACTGTGTCTAAAGCAGGATAATTAACTGACCATTGATTAAGGTTACCTGATTTTATCATTTTTGATTTACCTTGTTCAATAATCCCAATCACAATTGAAAAATCACCTAAAGTGGCTTTATTGATAACACGACCTTCTGATAGTTTTATTGTTTTCTTCTTTGTCATAAGATTTTCATTTTATTCATACAACGTTGCAAAAATACAAAGAAAAGGTAACAACAAGTACTGAATATAAGAGAGAGATGTACAAAACGATAATTATGGGTTATTTACTAATGAAGAATCGAAGAAAAATAATACATAAAATAATTGCGAATAAAAAAAATAATATGTATTTTTGTCATCATAATCGAATACTAACTTTAAAAAATCAAACAATGGAGAATAACCTTTTTAAGCATTCTGCCAACAGGCTAGAATCACACTTAGGCAAAGATTCACACGAGTTTACAAAAGATGATATCAAGCAGATAGTAAGCGACTTGAACATCAAAATGGTAAACTTTATGTATCCTGCTGGTGATGGACGTTTGAAGACATTGAACTTCATGCTCCACACTCCTGAATACTTGGAGACTATCCTTACAAGTGGCGAGCGTGTTGACGGTTCTTCACTCTTCAACTTTATCGCTGCTGGAAGTAGTGATCTCTATGTCATGCCACGTTTCTCTACGGCATTTGTTGACCCATTCTCAGAGATTCCTACACTCTGCATGCTTTGTTCATTCTATGACCGAGATGGAAATCCGCTAGCTTCATCGCCAGAATATACACTCCGCAAAGCTATGGATGCTTTTAAGAAGGTAACAGACATGGAGTTCCAGGCTATGGGCGAATTGGAATATTACGTTATCCGTGAAGATGAGGTAGTCTTCCCAGCTGCCGACCAGCATGGTTATCACGAGAGTTCTCCTTTCTCTAAAGGTAATGACTTCCGTATGCGCTGTATGCAGTTGATTGCTGAATGTGGTGGAAAGATTAAATATGGTCATTCTGAGGTTGGAAACTTCGTTGAGAATGGGCGTTGCTATGAACAGAATGAAATAGAATTCTTACCTGTTCCAGCAATTGAATGCGCAGAGCAGTTACTCATTGCTAAATGGGTTATCCGTAGTTTAGGATACGAAGAAGGACTCGACATAACCTTTGCTCCAAAGATTACTGTGGGTAAGGCTGGTTCTGGCATGCACATCCACATGCGCATCATGAAAGATGGTAAGAATATGATGCTTGAAAATGGCAAGCTCTCTAAAGATGCTCGTCGTGCCATTGCAGGTATGATGGACTTAGCTGAAAGTATCACAGCTTTCGGTAACAAGAACCCAACATCTTACTTCCGTCTTGTTCCACATCAGGAAGCTCCTACAAATGTCTGCTGGGGTATGAGCAATCGTTCAGTACTTGTTCGCGTACCATTAGGCTGGACCTCTGGTGAGGACATGTGCCATAAGACAAATGAGATTGAACCACTTACAGCACGTGATTACTCAAGCAAGCAAACTGTTGAGATGCGTTCTCCAGACGCTTCAGCTGACATTTATCAGCTTTTAGCAGGTCTTTGCGTGGCTTGTCGCCATGGATTTGAGATGGAGAATGCTGAAGCTGAAGCTGAAAGAACTTTTGCTGATGGTGATATCCACGATCCAAAGAATGCTGAACGCTACGCTTCACTTGCTCAGTTACCAGATAGCTGTGCAGCTTCAGCTGATTGCTTGGAACGTCAACGTAAGGTCTATGAGGAGTATGATGTATTCTCTCCAGCGATGATTGATGGTATTATCAAGCAGCTCCGTTCATACAATGATCGCACTCTGCGCCAAGACATTGAGGGCAATGAGGCTATGATGGAGAATCTTGTTCTTCAGTACTACCACTGTGGATAAAATTATATAAAAAAATGTGACAAACATAAATCCTATGATAAAAGTCCCAGATACCCGCCGGTATCTGGGACTTTTTGTTGGACACAATACTCATAAATATAAAACACAAAATAAACTTTAGAGGAATAATTGTTGAAAGGTATAGCCTCCAACTAGACACAACTCCAGATTGACCTTCATTTTAATATGCTTAACTCACATTAAATCCCTACCCTTCCATATACAGCAATGGTGTTAACCCTTCGCACATGTGGTGCATACCATCCGCACCACATGTGCTAAGCACCAGCACCACACGTGCTGAGCACCCGCACCAAACCGATGAAATATCAACATACAACCCACATGATTCGTTATAGAGCCTAATTTTATCTATTATTCTATAAAACGAAAGAGACTACCATTACCAACTAATATCAACACCCATCTCCCAACAATGGTAACCATCATCGCCTAACACCTGTTATCCCTCACCCAACACTGGCACATCCTTTGCTATATTTATAGTAATAAAAGTTTTAGAAATTATGAGTTTACAAAAAATATTAGAACACAGAAGAGCTGTTAGGCATTTCGACTCAAACAAGCCACTCGATAGTTCCGTAGTAAAGAAGTGTATTGAACTAGCAACATTGGCACCAACAAGTTCAAACTTACAACTTTGGGAAGCTTATCATGTTACTGATAAAAAGGTATTAGAGGAAATGGCACATGCCTGTTTAGGTCAACTAACAGCGCGTTCTGCTCAACAGATGGTAGTATTTGTAACTCGACAGGACGAATATAAGCAAAATGCGCAAGCTGCACTTGCCTTTGAAAAAAATAACATCAAGAATTATAGTCCAACTGAGAAACAAGAGAAACGTATCAAAAAACAAGAACTATACTATACAAAAGCGATTCCACTGATTTATTCTAGAGGTTTTGGTTTATGGGGACTAGTTCGTAAAGCATTGACACAAACGATTGGTATTTTCCGCCCAACCATGCGACAACTGAGCGAAGGAGATATGCGCGTTACTGTACACAAGAGCTGTGCATTGGCAGCTCAAACCTTTATGTTGGCAATGAGTGAAGCAGGTTATGACACTTGTCCGCTTGAAGGCTTTGATAGTCGATTGGTTAAAAAAGCTTTGAACCTGCCGTACAATACAGAAATAAACATGGTTATAACCTGTGGAATACGTATGCCAGATGGAGTTTGGGGTGCTCGTTATCGCCGCCCCTTTGATGAAACTTACCATTTGGTATAATCAGTTTTTCTGTAAAGTACATTTACAAGGCGAACTAACACAAGAACAGTGCAACTAAAAAGATTGTAAAACTTCAACAAGGATTTTGTCCTTACCCATTATGTTTTTCAAATAAAATACGTATCTTTGCGAAATAAACGATCTGAACATGAAAATGGATAAGGACATTAAAGATTTAAAAATAGCTGTAGCCGGAACAGGCTACGTAGGACTCAGCATAGCTACACTACTTAGTCAACATCATCCCGTTACGGCTGTTGATGTAGTAAAAGAAAAGGTAGAACTGATAAATCATCATCGTTCGCCTATTCAAGATGATTATATAGAAAAGTATTTGGCAGAAAAGGAGTTGAACCTCACCGCAACAATGGATGCAGAAACTGCATACAAAGATGCTGATTTTGTAGTTATCGCAACACCAACTAATTATGATCCTGTAAAGAACTACTTTGACACTCGTCATGTCGAGGAGGTTATCAAAATCGTAATGAAGGTGAACCCTGAAGCAATCATGGTCATTAAATCAACCATTCCTGTTGGTTATACTGAGCATGTTAGAGCTAAGTACAATTGCAATAATATTCTCTTCGCACCAGAATTCCTACGTGAAAGCAAGGCTCTTTACGACAACCTTTATCCAAGTCGCATTATCATTGGACGTCCAGAAGATGACAACCGACTAGACCATGCAGCCCACCTTTTTGCACAACTATTACAAGAAGGAGCAATTGAAGAGAATATCCCTACTCTATTTATGGGATTAACGGAAGCAGAGGCAGTGAAACTATTTGCCAATACCTATCTAGCATTGCGCGTCAGCTACTTTAATGAGTTAGACACTTATGCGGAGGTAAAAGGTCTCGATACATCAAATATCATTCAAGGTGTATGCCTTGACCCACGCATTGGTTCATTCTATAATAATCCTTCCTTTGGCTATGGTGGTTATTGCCTACCTAAAGATACCAAACAATTGCTAGCAAACTATGCCGATGTGCCAGAGAATCTGATACAAGCAATAGTTGAAAGTAACCGCACACGTAAAGATTTTATAGCTGACCAAGTTTTGCATAAAGCTGGTTATTATGACTATTATGACCGTGGTGACTATAGTCCTGAGGATGAGAAAGAATGTATCATTGGCGTTTATCGTCTTACAATGAAGTCAAATAGTGACAACTTCCGCCAAAGTTCTATACAAGGAGTGATGAAGCGTATCAAAGCAAAGGGTGCGCAAGTCATCATCTATGAACCAACACTTGAGGATGGTGCTACCTTCTTTGGTAGCCTTGTAGTTAACAATCTTTCTACCTTCAAACAACGTTGTCATGCTATCATAGCCAATCGTTATGACAAATGCCTTGATGATGTAATAGAGAAAGTTTATACAAGGGATATCTTCAGAAGGGATTAAGTTGAACAAATAGATTATAAAGAAGTTTGCAAAAAAATATCATTTATATCTTTTCAGCACCATTTGAGCAATCATTTGGTGCTTTTTTCTTTTGGATTTTAGATGGTAAGAACCGCATAAAAGCTAAAAAGGCTTGTCTCCCGACAAGCCTATTTATAATACAAAAACATTATGAAATAATTTATTTCGCGAACAAGATTATCATTTAATAATTGGCTTATGTCGCACATTTACAAGTGCGGCACTTGCGTTCACAGTACCGCTCGCACTGTACGCGAATATCATAACCCAACATTGCACCAAGGATAAAATCCTCTTCTGGCGATAGTTGGTTAAGAGGTTTTGTTATCATCAACCTAATGGCATCGAGGCATTCCTGCCGACCAAAAAACAGGTTCATACGATCACGACCCACAGGCTGAATAATGTAAGGGATATTCTGATGTTCAAGACGAAGCGTTGCAAATGACTCGTATTTCTTATTACAAGTATATAGAACCATCTGTCGCACACCCTTCTTGTACTCGTAGATGTGATTCATCAACACCTTCATATCGGCGCTCATCATATCTGCCATCATTGGTTATCCCTCCGTGTTACTAGTTATAATGTAAGCATTAAGCTTAATTTCCTCTACAAAGAAGGCTTAATAGCCTCCAACCATGCATCGATACGACTTTCTGTTTTGTCGTCTTCGTTAACATCGTCCAAAGCAAGACCTACGAACTTACCATCAACAACAGCCTCGCTGTCATCAAAAGTATAGCCATCTGTTGACACACCAGGAAGGATATTTGCTCCCTGAGCTGCATCATAAATCTCCTTCATAGCGCTGCAGAATGTATCAGAATAGCTTTCGCTATCACCGCAACCAAAGATAGCAATTGTCTTACCAGAGAGATCAGCACCCTTCAGTACATTAATACCATCATACCAATCGTCCTGTAATTCACCTGCACCCCATGTAGAGGTTCCAAGGATAAGGTTATCATTCTCCGCTACAACATCTGCAGAGAAATCTGACACATTAATAGCTTCAACGCCGAGTTTCTCAGCGATAGTGTTTGCAATGCTTTCGCATGTACCGGTTGATGAACCGTAAACAACAATAGTCTTCTTCATATTTTGTTACTGATTTAATTTCTTATTTTTATCTTTACGACTGCAAAGATACAATGAAAAACTTTTACCTGCAATACCTAAAAATGATGGTTTGTGCAAAATACCTACTTTTAGGGAGCAGTTTGTGTTACTTTATATACTTTTTCCCATTTCTTATGTATATTCCTTTAGGAAGATCTGTATCGGAAGTACCAACATAACGACCATCTAAAAGATAAATACGATTATCATATCGTTCTGTTTCTTCTTTATTATCAATCGTGTTAATACCTAAAGCCTTCCTACGTAACACTTCTTTCAATCCCGCTGCAACATCAATTTGGCCATAACCATAGAGATTATTAGGGTAAGTGAGTGAAGTATCATAATGTGTACAAGTCTTGGAGAAGATCTCCAAACAATCAGCTGGTGTCAATAACGGGTCAGCCTCTAGCCAAAGAGCTATTGCACCTGTTACAATTGGTGTAGCCATTGACGTTCCACCGCTGGCATTCCATGCATAAGTACGTCCGTTATACTTAAAATGCCGTATATCATTCTGTACAGAACCATTTATAGTATTTGGATTGTTGATAAAGAATGTGCTATACGAAGAGATGACATTCTGTCCCGGAGCCATTACGTTTGGTTTGATACGACCATCAAATGTTGGCCCCATAGCTGAGAAATTAGAACGTACGCCCTCTCTACCGGTATCATACACCTTCTTCACACCTAAATAATTAATAAACTGCGTACGATAGCTTGTTGAGCCAACACAAATGACATCAGGTGAACTCGAGGGTGAGAAAATAGAATAACGACTATCCCCAGCATCTAACACCGGATCGAGCGTGTGTGAGAACATATAACCCATCATACGATATAAATCGATCTCTGCATCTCTACCAATAACTTGCAGTGACACTTGCGGATTATCCCCAACCTTTGAAGGACTAGTAAGGAAGAAGTCGTAAGCGGTCTCACTGGCATCGTAACTATTTGGATAAGCTAATACCCGCCATATATATTTCTTTCCACCTACATACAAAGAATCTGTAAGTAGAGAGTCTTGAGCATTACAAACATCTGTTGTAAAAATGTCAATCTTGGTTGGTGAGCTTTCATCATCATATATACTCACGCGGAAAGAAAAAGACTGCTTGGACTTAGCCGTACAACTAAAGCTTTTCTCTCTACTCATGATAAATGCTCCAGCTCTTTCCTGTCCTTTTGTTTTGTGTATATACGTTTTCCTTGCCCCATCATTACCTGCAGAAGCAACGATGATACGTCCTGGGCCAACCAATTTAGCAAGCAATTCATAATAAAGTTGATCATATCCATGAACATCTTGTGTACTCCCCTCACTAAAATTAATGACACAAGGTTTGTTCACACGTTTGGCATAATCAAAAATATACTTAAACCCAAGCGCATCCGTTGCATAAGTATATTTATAATAATCCTTTGGATCAATCAAGGAGGCGTTATCTGCAGCATTATCTACTAAAACTAAATCGGCATCGCATGCCATCCCACGATAAGGAGACAAGGCACCATTACCTTCCGCACCACTACCAGCAGCTATACCTGCTGTATGTGTTCCATGCGTCTGCGTTTCACCATCAATAGGATGTCCTAACTGTAATAATACTTCTTCACCCACATAATCGCGACCTACATATAATGCAGAACCAATCGTATCACGTGACAACTGATCCCACATTGCTTTGATACGATAACGACTCATATCGGTTGAATAAAAATTTGGATGTGTTAAATCGAAGCCAATATCTTGTACACCAACGATGACTCCACGACCTGTATAAGACTGTGAAAGTCCATCACCAGTATAAACAGCTTCAGCATTGACAACCAATCGTGCTGTATCCATCTGTATACTACAACGTCTGCCTGTTTCAATCCGTTTCACCTGTTTACCGCATGACAATGCTCCCAACCGACTGAGAGGAATTGCAGCAATACTTATATCGCCCACATGTGCTAATTCTTGACAACCATGGCTTTTAAGTATTTCAGCTGAATTACCATCAATGCGTACAAAGGCCGTCAACAACCTATCATCACTCTGACTACGAGTAAGCGGCTTGCTAACCAACGCTGAGACCATTGCTTCACGAACAAAAGGTGACATCTTTTCAAAGCGTGGACGTTGTGCACTAACGCTCAGAACGAAGAATATAAAAAGTAAAGATTGTATTAAACGTTTCATTTTCATGTTAGATTAATTACAAATGACAAATTAATTATCGTATATATGCCTACAAAGAAACGAAAAAAAAATGATATCTGCAAGAATTAATACCATAGAGAGCCATTCATGTTTCACATAAGCAATTAGTAGATGGTGATGAGTAAGATTCTTTATAATTAATGAAGTTAGCATGCATCACTAAACTAGCGCTATAATGAATCATGTGAGTAATTCGCCATTGAGCCTAAAAATATTGTCAAATGGTATAGCCTCCAACTAAAAACAAATCCTGGTTGTCCTTAGCTTTAATACGCTTAACTCACATTAAATCCCTACCCTTTCATATAAAGCAATGCTGTTAAGCCCTCGCACATGTGGTGCATAATACCATCAGCACCATAAGTGTTAAGCACCAACACCACACGTGTGGAATATCAACAGACACACCATATAATGTATTATAGAGCAACTCAACTTTACTAGAAAGTTGTAAAAGGTTGAACTCATAGCGACAAAAAAGGCTACAAGTCAAATCACGACTCATAGCCTTTTACTTATTTGTATAAACATTCTCTACATGAGAATAAAGAACCTTTTTACTTGTTCAAACCGCGATTGTTCAATGTAACGTTAAGAAGTTTTACATACTCACGATACTGACGATCATTCAATATATAACGCATGTAAGAAAGATCCTTCTTAATAGCGCTCTGTACCTTAGCCTGACGCTCAGAGCTGTCAGCAACAGATGCATTCATCATCTCTGTTGCGAAAGTACGATTAATATCTTCAACAACATCAACCTGATCAATATTGAGATTCAGCGCACGGCTCAAAGCGTATGTGCTTACATTGAATTTATATGCGCTTGTAGTAGCATTATTATTGTTATTATCATTCTCGTTTGCAGCGAATCCCATAGTCATACTCATTACTGCTACCATTGTCAAAACAATCTTCTTCATATTCATTATCCTTTCTTAATTATTAAAGCCTCACCTTAAGACTTACCATTTTGTTATATTCTGTAATTTATTTCCTTATTACTGATGCAAAGTTACAAGATTACACACACAGAATATAATTATTTATTACATATAATTAATTTTTACTTGTATTTTTGACTCACATCAATACGATTGATTTATATTAGCAACAAGCGCATTATTCTTGTGCTATCTTAATTACAATCACTATACCATAATCTTATAAAAAGAAAAAACAAGTACCAACCAGATTATATTCCGTTTTAAATCCTTACCTTTGCATAGATTACATAACAATTAAAAATAAGAACAAATGGAGAATAAAACACATCAACTCATTGTAGTCAGTTACGAATTATATAGTTTAAAAGACGGTAAGGAAAACTTTATCGAAAAGACAAACGACATGCAACCGATGCAACTCTACACAGGTTGCGACATGGCTTTACCAGCTTTTGAAAAGGAGATTGTAAGGTTTGATAAAGACACTGACTTCAAGTTCACACTTACAAAGGAACAGGCTTATGGTGAACGTGACGACAAGAGTATCTTATCTCTTGATAAGGCAACCTTTTCACCTAACGGAGTCTTCGATTCAGAAAATATTTACAAGGATGCTGTCGTACCATTACAGAATGAAGAAGGTCAACGTTTCCTTGGTAAAGTATTAGAAGTATCAGACGATAAGATTACCATTGACCTTAATCACCCTCTCGCAGGTATGGATCTTGTGTTCCATGGTCATGTTTTCGAGAATCGCGAGGCAAGCGAGGAGGAAGTAAAAGACTTCTTCGAACAGATGAATCAACATCATTGTGGTGGTGGATGCGGCGGAGGCTGTGGCAGCAACAACGAAGGTGGATGCGGTTGTGGAGGCCATGAAGATGGAGAAGGAGGCTGCTGCGGCTGTCATTAAAATATTCTCCTATAGTCGCATATTAGGATATGAGGTTATCGATTAAGAACGCTCATCTCGATAACCATTCATAGAGATTTTGTTATGAATACATTCGGAAAACTCTTCACGCTAACAACCTTCGGTGAAAGCCATGGTGCTGCTGTAGGTGGCATAGTTGATGGGATGCCTGCTGGTATAACCATCGATATAGATTTCATCCAATGTGAACTCGCACGTCGCCGACCAGGACAAAGCCATATCACAACGGATAGAAAGGAAGCAGACAAAGTAGAACTGCTGAGCGGTGTGTTTGAGGGGAAGTCAACTGGTGCTCCCATTGGCTTTCTTGTCCGCAATACCAATCAACATTCAAAGGACTATGAAAATATCCGTGATCTCTTTCGTCCATCACATGCTGATTATACTTATTACAGCAAGTATGGCATCCGCGACTATCGTGGAGGCGGTCGGTCATCGGCTCGCATCACCCTTTCACGTGTCGTAGCAGGTGCCTTAGCCAAGCTTGTCCTACAACAGCAGGGCATCAATATCACCGCATATACTGAACAAGTAGGCAACATTCAACTTGATAGAGATTATCACCAATATGATTTAAGTCTTATAGATTCTAACCCAGTTCGCTGCCCTGACCCACAGAAGGCAAAAGAAATGGAAGAACTTATTGCACAGGTGAAAAGCGAAGGAGACACCATCGGCGGTGTTATTTCTTGTGTTATCAAAGGCTGTCCAGTGGGCTTAGGCGAACCTGAATTTGGAAAACTTCATGCACAATTAGGTGCTGCGATGCTTAGCATCAATGCCGTGAAGGGTTTTGAATATGGTGAAGGATTTGCTGGAGCATCCTGGAGAGGTAGTCAGCAAAACGACACCTTCTTACCTACTGACGATAGTCATCAACACCCGTTATGCAATATAGAAACCAATCATAGTGGTGGCATACAAGGTGGTATTAGTAATGGTGAAGACATTTACTTTCGGGTGGCCTTCAAACCTGTCGCAACCCTGCTTATGGAACAGCAAACAGTAAACATGGAAGGGGAATCCACAACAATGGATGTTCAGGGGCGTCATGATCCTTGTGTCTTACCTCGTGCAGTCCCTATTATTGAGGCTATGGCTGCAATGACAATACTTGACACATTGCTGATAAGTAGGACTAATAGATTTTAGGTACCTTTTATCATTTGTATTGCATTCAATAGCTAT